>CAYMTM010000122.1:0-4155 GCA_964393375.1 uncultured Rhodospirillaceae bacterium | reverse complement strand
AACATGATCGCCGCCAGCAACAGGCCGAAGCGCACCGCCATGCCGAGCTCGACCGGGTTCCTGATCGCAAGCGGCGCCTCGGCCGAGCGCAGCGCCGAGGCGCGCCAGACCAGGTAGGTCCCGGCGAGGGCCACGAACGTTGCCAGCGCCAGCGGCGGCCCGAGCGTCCTGAGCAGCGCGGGCTCGACCACGCCCACCACGATCAGCACGCGCGGCAGCATCGTTGCCGAGGCCAGCGCCGCGCCCGCGGCGAGCAGCCCCGCCGCGGCCTTGTTGTCCTTGGCGATGCGCGCGAAGCTCAGGGTCACGGCGGTGGACGAGGTGAAGCCGCCCAGCACGGCGGCCAGCATCAGCCCGCGCGCCGGTCCCGCCAGCTTCGCCGCCACGTAGCCGCTGAACGACAGCCCCGCGATCAGCACCACCATCCACCAGATCCGGTAGGGATTGAGCGCCTCGAAGGGGCCGAAGCCGCGATCGGGCAGGACGGGCAGCATCACCACCGAGATCAGCAGCAGCTTGAGGAGCGCCAGCAGCTCGCGCTCCTCCAGCCGCGCCACCCAGCGGTGCAGCGCAGGCTTGAGGCCGAGCAAGGTCGTCATCACCACCGCCGCCGCGGCCGCCGCCTCGGGCTGACCGGCCACCGCCAGCCCGCCCAGGAGGAACGTCGCCAGCGCGGCCACGGCGGTCGTGGCGCTCAAATCCCCGGTGCGCTCGATGTCCGCGCGATAGCCTGCGATCAGCAGGCCGGCGAGCCCCGCGAACATCAGCCCGAAGCCGACCGCCCCGACGGGGCTGGCCGGCGCGTGCTCGTGGAAGCCCAAGACCGACGCGCCGACCCCGCCGCTCAGCCCGATCAGCCCGAAGGTGCGCAGCCCCGCGACGCGGCTGCCCTCGGCGCCGGCGCGCTCGCGCCAGCCGCGCTCCAGCCCCACCAGCAGGCCCAGCGCCAGCGCCAGGCCCAGCCGCTTCAGCAGCTCGGCGTCGTCCATGCCGTCATCATAGCCGCGCCACGGCGCGGCGGCGAACGGGCGGGCCGGGGCGAAGCGGCCAGGGCTCCTTCCGTTCCTTCGCGCCGCGGCGGATAGTAGGGCACAAGGGAGCACGCCGCATGCGCACCGCCAAGCCTAACCGAAGGCCGACCCCTCCCGCCGCGATCGACGAAACGCGGGCAACCGCGCGCCTACCCGGCTTGGACATCCAGATCCGCCACCGTCGCGCAGCAGGCGCCGAACGCGAGGAGCTAACGATCAGCCTGGTGGCCCGCCCGTCCTTCGAGGCCTTCAGCCGGGCTGTCGATGCCGGAAATCCCTTCGCGTTCTGGACCCAGGCCATGGGCCTCGCCTGGTCCATCTGGGCGCCATTGCCGTTTGCGCCGCCGGCGCTCGAGCCATTGATGCTGGCGCCGCCGCAGAAAGATGCTGCGGCGGAAGCCGCCACGACGCGCGAACCGCCGCGCCGCCGCGCGCTCCCTTTGCCGCCGCGCTGACGCCTGGCACCCTCTGCCGTCGGGACCGGGAAGGAAAGGCACGCGTCCTGTTCTGCGCCGTCTCCCTCCGATAAAGGGAGAGGCCGGAGGGTCGAGCGCCCTGCGCGACCCTCAGTGGTGATGGGCCGCGACGCTCTTGACGTAGCCGGACAGAAGATCGCCCGGTGCGCCGTGGCTGACGTCGCCCAGGCTCAGGATGCCGACCATCCGCTTGCTCTTGTTGATGACGGGCAGGCGGCGGACGTGCAGTTCCTGCATATGCTTGACCGCATGGGCAAGGTCGTCGTCCTCGCGGCAGCAATGGATCCCCGGCGTCATGACGTCGCGCGCGGTAGTGCGGGCGGCGTCGAAACCGTCGTCGGCCAGGCCTTTGCAGACAATGTCGCGGTCGGTCACCATGCCGACCAGATGGTCGTTCTCGCCGATCGGGATGGCGCCGATGTCGTGCCGGCGCATCAATTTCGCGAGCTCGGTCACGGGCGTGTCGGGGCTGACCCACTCGACGCCCTTGTGCATCACTTCCTTCACTCTCATGGTGGTCCTCCATCGCTGGAGTCAAGGCCACATTATAGGCCGATGCGGCCGCCCTGGCACGCCGGCCAAGGGGCGGGGGCGCGCGGGGTGCGCCCTACTTCGTCGCCTGCTTGAGGAACGCGATCAGGGCCTGGCGCGTCTCGGGCTTGGGGATGCCGGGGAAAGCCATGCGGTTGCCGGGCACGAAGGTCCGGGGGTTCTCGAGGTATTTCGAGATCGTCGCCTCGTCCCACACCACGCCGGCCTTCGTCATCGCCTCGGAAAACTTGTAGCCGTCCTTGGTGCCGGACTTGCGGCCGAACACGCCGTGCAGGTTGGGGCCGAGCCGGTCGTGGCCGCCGGCCTCGAGCGTGTGGCAGGCCTTGCACGGCGCAAACGCCTTCTCGCCGGCCGCGACGAGATCGGCCGGCGCCGGCGCGCCGGCAGCCGCCGCTGGCGGCGTGGCCGCTGGCGGCGCTACAGCCTGCTGGGTCGCCGCCGGTGCGGGCGTTGCCTGTTGGGTCGGGGCAGGCGCGGCGGGCTTGGGCGCCGCTGCCGGCGACGCGGCGGGCGCGGCAGGCCTGGCGGCCGGAACCGCGGCTTGCGGCTGGGCCGCGGGCGCCGGGGCCGCCTTGGGCGGGCTCAGGACCGCCTTGGCCTGCTCGGGCGAAAGCGGGGTCAGGCCGGCCGTCGCCGACATCGCCGGCTTGGCGGAGTAGTCCTGTTCGGGGTGATGCACCCCGATGCGCGAGACGATCAGCGTGGCCACCACGCCGACCCCGATGCCCGCCACCGCAGCAATCGCAACGTTCCTCATCGTTAACGGATCCTTTCCCGGCCTCGCCCCAGGCTTTCCGCCGCGCCATCGCCTATCCGCCCCAGCGGCTTTCCAAGCCGGGGCATTATCGGGAAGCACTCCGGCCAAGGCAAGGCGGCGCCAGCGTTTTTCGCCTTTGCCGGACAGGCGGCCGGGATAGTGCCGGCTTTAAAACTTCCTTAAGGCGCGAATGGTTAGCATGCGGCCAGATGCGCAATCCTGGTGAGGGGCCGCACGGTGACTGGCGCGCACCGGGACAGGAGGTCCCCAGGGAAATGAGTTTGCTGATGGCTGGCATACTGACCGAATCCGACGTCGCGCGGCTGCTGGCCGACCGTTCGGCCGAGACCCGCATTTCGACCGCCGAGAAGATCGCCGGCGAGTTCACCTCGGGCGGCTTGAGCCAGCGCGAGCGCACGCTGGCCGTCGAGATCTTCCGCCTGATGATGCAGGACGCCGAGGTGCGCGTGCGCCAGGCGCTGGCGCAGGAACTGAAAGCCTGTCCATACCTGCCGCACGACATCGCCAAGACGATGGCGAGCGACGTAGAGCAGGTGGCGGTGCCGGTGCTGCAATTCTCGGCCGTGCTGACCGACGCCGACCTGATCGAAATCGTGACCTCGCTCAACCGCGCCAAACAGCATGCGGTGGCGCGCCGCGCGCGCGTTTCGGCTGCAGTTTCCGCGGCCCTGGTCGATCACGGCGACAGCGAGGTGGTTATCGAACTGCTGCGCAACACCGGCGCCACGATCGAGGAGCCGACCCTGGTGCAGGTCGTCCAGAAGCACGGCACCGACGAAAAGGTGATGCAGCCGCTGGTCGACCGCTCCGAATTGCCGCTGACCGTGGCCGAGCGCCTGGTCACGCGCGTGTCGGAGGAGATGCGCCGCGTGCTGGTGCTGCGCCACAAGATGAGCGACGATTTGGCCGGCACCTTGACCCGCCGCACGCGCGAGCGCGTGACCGTGGGCCTGTTGACGCCGGGCATCTCCGACGCCGAGGTACAGCGCATCGTCCAGCAACTGCGCGTCGAGGGCCGGCTGACGCCGTCCTTGCTGCTGCGCATGCTGTGCGAGGGCGACCTGCGCTTCTTCGAGGCCGCGATGGCGACGCTCGCCGGCATTCCGTGGCTCAACGCCTCGCGGCTGATCCACGACGCGGGCCAGCGGGGCCTCGCCGCGCTGTGCCGCGCCGCCGGCTTGCCCGATCAGATCTACCCAGCGATCCATGCCGCGCTGGCGGTGGCGCGCGAAACCGAGCACGACGCCCGCGAGGACGACCGCGAACGGCATGCGCGGCGCTCGATCGAGCGGATGGTGACCCAGGTCGAGACGATTCC
>CAYMTM010000121.1:8419-13654 GCA_964393375.1 uncultured Rhodospirillaceae bacterium | reverse complement strand
CGATCTGGAAGCTCCAGCGCGGATGGGGGCCCACGTTCTTCTCGTGGAACCGGCCGATCTGCGCCGCAGGGAAGGCCCCGGCCACGGTCTCGCGCAGGCGCCAGGCCCGCTCGCGGGTGGCGGCGTCGAAATAGACATGGGCGTGGTAGCCCGTCACGCTTGTCGGCTTGGTCATGCGGTGCACAGAAGCTGCACCACCGAGCGGCGGTTCAGCAAGGCCGCCCGCGACTGCTCCAGGCTGTCCGGCGAAGTCGCCACCGGCGCCGCCGAGGGTGGCGTAAAGCGCAACCGCGCGTCGCGCATGGTGGCGACGATGGTTTCGGGCGCCACGGTGAAGATGCGGCCGCGGCGCTGCGAGGCGACCGACATGACTCCGGCCACGGCGCCCTCGCCGACCAGGAGCGGCCCGCCGCTCATGCCGCCGATCCAGCGTTCGCCCGGCGGGATCCACGCGCGCTCGGCCCAGACCGTCACCTCGGTCATGCCGCTCATGCGCCCGCTCTGCATCGCCCGCGCGCGCCCGAGCAGCGCGGCGTGGATCGCCGAAGGACCGCCCTCGCCGGCGATCCCGAACCCAAAGCCGTTCTCCCCCAGGCCGAGCGGTCCGGCCGTGACCGGAAGGGGCGGCCCGCCGCCCTGCGCGCGCAGCACGGCGATGTCCGCGGATTCGTGGCTGAACACCACCTCCACCGGCTGGAACGCTCCGCCCCGACGCATCTGCACGGTGCTGCAGCCGTCGATCACATGCCTGGCGGTCAGCCACGTTCCTTCGCCACCCACGGCAAAAGCAGTGCCGACCGAGCGCTGGTGCGGCCGGCGCACCTGGGTCGGCGCAACGCTGAACCAGGGGTCCTGGCTGCTCGGCGGCGGCAGGCGTGCCAGCCCCGGCGCCAGCCGGCGCGGCAGGGGTTGGTCTTCGACCTGGGGCGCCGGTGCCGGTGCCGGCGGCTTCGCGGTAAGGCGCAGCCATTGCACCCGCGCGGCATCGACCAGCGCATGGCCGAACAGCACCATCGCGACGATGATCAGGATGCGGTCGATCGCGCGCATGGGATCAGCCGCGCACGGCGGCCGCGTTGATCAGTCCCACCGCGATCTGAACGCCGGCGAGCAGCAAGGCGGGCGCCATCTCGCCGCGGGTGATCGACTCGACCAGGCGGCGGATCAGCACCGCCACGATCACGAAGGTCAGGAGCTGGATCACCAGCGCCAGGATGCCCCAGACCACCAGGTCGCCCAGGTTGACGCTTCCGGCCAGCGCGCCCGCGATCGGCAGCGCCAAGCCGACCGTGGCGCCCGATGCCGATACGCCGGCCGCGCTGTTGCCCTGGCGGATCAGGTCAAGCTCGTGGAACGGCGTCAACCGGTTGTAGATCCAGATGCCGGCGACGAAGATCATGATCGCCACCACGAAATGCGCGAGCAGCACCGGCATGCCCGACGTGAAGCTGTCGAAGACCGCCTGCATGGTCCCCCTTCCCCGCCGCAACGCCCAGGCGACCGTCGCCGCCAGAAGCGCGAGGGATTGTAGAGTTTCACGCCGGTCGTGCGCAAAGCACGCCGATCGGCATCAAGGTTTGAACAAATCACACCCGGGGCACCAGCGCAGGTCCGAGACCGGACCCATGCCGTCCTGGGGCGCAGGTGCCGTGCCGGCATATCTGCCCGGTGGAAATCTGGCGGCGCAAGCACTTGATTGCCTGGAATTCCCACCAGCCCGTTAACTAATTCCTCACCCTTGGCAACCATTCTGACATTGGCGTCGCCGCAAGCCGGAGGGCTGGGCGGCGGTTGGTCCCATGGCGAATCCGTCCGCGTTGCCGCCGGCCGCTTCGCAAGCCTGACGAGGGGGATCGTGGAAGCAGACCGTTTGGCGATGCGATCTGGCTTGGCGCAGGAGCAGCGCGATGCGCTGCTGGTCCCGCTGTTTGCCGGCACGCTGTTCACCAGCGCGGCGCTGCTGTTCTGGATCCAGCCGCTGTTCGCCAAGATGACGATGCCGCTGCTGGGCGGCGCGCCGGCCGTGTGGACCACGGCGATGGTCTTCTTCCAGGCGACCTTGCTTGCCGCCTACGGCTACGCGCACTGGCTGACGCGCGCCTTGACGCTGCGTTCGCAATTCCTGGTGCACGCAGCCGTGCTCGCTCTCGCCGCCACCTCGCTGCCCGTCGCCGTGCGCTGGCACTTCGACCCGGCGGGCCAGCCGATCGCACAGTTTCTGTGCGTGCTGGGGGCGTCGATCGGCCTGCCGTTCTTCGCGGTGGCGGCCACCGCGCCGCTGCTGCAGCGCTGGTTCTCGCGCACCGGCCACGAAAGCAGCAACGACCCGTACTACCTCTACGGCGCCAGCAACCTGGGCAGCGTTCTGTCCCTGGTGGGATTTCCCTTCGTGATGGAGCCGCTGCTGCGCCTGGCGCAGCAGAGCGCGCTGTGGACGCTCGGCTATTCCACTCTCAGCGTGCTGATCCTGTGCTGCGGCTACGCCGCGGTCACTCGCGCGGGCAACGCGGTGTCGGTGCCCATGCCGGCGCGCATCGACGGCGGGCCGGTGGACTGGCGGCAGCGCGGACGCTGGATCCTGCTGTCGGCGGTGCCGTCCAGCCTGATGCTGGGGGTGACGACGCATATCTCGACCGATCTCGCGCCGATCCCGCTTTTGTGGGTCGTCCCGCTGGCGCTCTATCTGCTCACCTTCGTCGTCGCGTTCTCGCGCCAGGGCGGCCGCTTGCTCGCGATCGCCGATCTGGTCGCGCCCTACCTGGTCATCCCCGCGCTGATGTTCGGCGTGATCTGGGCGCAGGTCGTGGGGTTCTCCATCGCGGTCAACCTGGCGCTGTTCTTCCTGCTCGCCCTGATCTGCCACGGCGTCCTGGCGCAGTCGCGGCCGCCGGTCGCGCGGCTGACCGAGTTCTACTTCCTGCTGTCGCTCGGCGGCGTGGTTGGCGGCCTGTTCAACGCGGTGGTGGCGCCCCTTGCCTTCAACGGCGTCTACGAGTACCCGATCGCCATCATGCTCGCCTGCTGCCTCCGGCCGGCCGATCGCGTGGCCGACGACCGCCGGCTCGCCAAGGACATTCTGTATCCGCTGGCCCTGCTGCTGACGGCCTATCCGTCGGTGGCCTTTCGATGGTTCGAGGCGCTGGGGCCTTACGGCATGGCGGCGTTCTGGACGCTGATCGGCACGACCGGGCTGCTGGTCTTCTCCAGCAAGGACCGGCCGTTGCGCTTCGGCCTGGCGACCGGCGCGCTGCTCGCGGTGCTGCTCAGCGCCTCGTCCTCGCGCGAGGGCGAGACTCTGGCGCGCCTGCGCAGCTTCTTCTCCGTCTATCGCGTGGCGCAGGTGGACGACGGCGCGTACCACACGCTGGCCAGCGGCACCACGCTGCACGGCATGCAGTCGACCGCGCCCGCGGAGTCCCGCACGCCCTGGTCCTACTACTCGAAGGAAGGACCGGTCGGCCAGCTCTTCGCCGGCCTGCGGCAGCACCGCCCGCCGGAGCAGGTGGGCATCATCGGTCTGGGGGCCGGCGCCTCGCTGTGCTACGCCGAGCCGGGCCAGCGCTGGGCCGTCTTCGAGATCGACCCGGTGGTCGTTTCGATCGCGCAGAACCCCCGCTATTTCACCTACTGGTCGCGGTGCTTCGACGCCCAGCGCTCGCACTTGCGGGTGGGCGACGCCCGGCTGACGATCCGCGAGGAGCCCGACCGCAGCTTCGACCTGCTGATGGTCGACGCCTACAACTCGGACGCCGTTCCGGTCCATCTTTTGACGCGCGAGGCGCTGGCGCTCTACCTCTCCAAGATGCGCTCGCAGGGCGTCATCGCGCTGCACATCAGCAACCGCCATCTCGATCTGGCGCGCGTGGTGGCGGCATTGGCGGCCGACGCCGGCGTCAAGGGCTGGATCCAGCACTACACGCCGGCCGCGAATTCGCACAAGAAGGACCAGGTGTCGATCTGGGTCGTGCTCGCCGGGCCGGGCCAGACGGTCCCGTTCCTGGACGGCGATGCGCGATGGAAGCCGCTCGCCGGCGTGAAATCGCCCGTGCTGTGGACCGACGACTACTCGAACGTCGTCTCGATCCTGCGCTGATGGTTCAATTCGACAGGAACGCCTTCAGTTTCTCTCCCTGTTTGGCGAGGAAAAGAACGCCGTTGAGGTGGCCGTTCGGCCCCTCGAGCTCGGCGTAGTCGACCGTCTTGCCGTCGGCCTTCAGGAGGTCGCGCACGCGCTGCGAGTTGGCGGGTGGGAAAATCCAGTCGCCGACCGCCGGCAGCAGGAGCGTCTTGGCCTTGATCCTCTTCAGCCCCTCCTCCATCGACCCTCCGTGGCCGGCGAGGAAGAGCTGGTTGGCCTTGACGAGATAGAGGAAGGCGTTGGCGTCGGAGGCCGCCGCGCGCGCGGCCGCGCCCTTTTCCAGCGCCGCCTCGATCGCGAACTTGTTGGCGAAGCCGTCGAGCGGTTTTTTGCCCTCCTCCGCCCATTTGCGGGCGAAAGTCTTGTTGGCCCATTCGACGCCCTGCGCGTGCAGCGAGACGATCTTGAGCGCCTCGGCCAGGCCCTTGGTCGGCTCGGTCTTGCCGTAGTAGTCGCCGTTGTTCCAGTTCGGGTCGAGCATGATCGGCGCCGCCCAGACATTGAGCCACCCGATCAACCAGGCGTTCGCCTCGCCGTCGCCGATCACCGGCACGATGCGTTCGACCATGTCAGGATAGGCGGCGGCCCATTCCATCGCCTGCAAGGCGCCCATCGAGGCGCCGACGACCGCGTGGAGCCTTGTGACGCCGAGCGACTCCAGCAGCGCCTTCTGCACGTTGACGAAATCGCGGATGGTCACGATCGGGAACGTCATGCCGTAGGGCTTGCCGGTCGCGGGGTCGATCGATGCCGGGCCGGTGGTGATGGCCGCCTTGTTCAGGTTGACCAGCGTATCGGAGGCAACGACGTAGTACCTATCGGTGTCGATCGGCTTGCCCGCGCCGATCACGCTGTCCCAGTAGCCCGGCGCGGCGTCCTCGGGCTTGTACCTGCCCGCGGCGTGGCTGGTGCCCGAGAAGAAATGCGTGATCAGGATCACGTTGTTCTTCGCCTCGTTGAGCTTGCCGTAGGCTTCCCAGCCGACCTTGACGTCCTTGATCGTCTTGCCGCCCAGCGTGGTGTAGGACGGCATCGCGAAGGACCTTTTCTCGACGATGCCGTCATAGGCCAGCGCCTGACCGGTCGTCGCGACGGCC
>CAYMTM010000121.1:1543-8409 GCA_964393375.1 uncultured Rhodospirillaceae bacterium | reverse complement strand
GATCGACATCGACTTCCTCCCTCGTCATGCATGACGTTGTCGTTGCGGCCAGATTGACGCGAATCCAGCGGGGATGCCAGCGGACAGGTTGCCGCGAAAAGCGGCAATTCGTTCTAAAGAACCGGAAGCGGCGTCGCCTTGGCCAGGCGGTCGAACGCGATCAGCGACTGGACTAGGTCGCGCATGGCCCTGAGCGGCACCATGTTGGGGCCGTCGCTGGGCGCCTTGTCCGGGTCCTGGTGGGTTTCCATAAATACGGCGGCGACTCCCACCGCCACCGCCGCGCGGGCCAGCACCGGCACGAACTCGCGCTGGCCGCCGCTGGTCGCCCCCTGCCCGCCCGGCTGCTGCACGGAATGGGTGGCGTCGAACACGACCGGGCAGCCGGTCTCGGCCAGCACGGGCAGCGCGCGCATGTCGCTTACAAGCGTGTTGTAGCCGAAGCTGACCCCGCGCTCGCACACCAGCGTGTTGCGGTTGCCGGTGCTGTCGATCTTGGCGACCACGTTCTTCATGTCCCAGGGCGCCAGGAACTGCCCCTTCTTGACGTTGATCGGCTTGCCGGTGCGACCGGCCGCCAGCAGCAGGTCGGTCTGGCGGCACAGGAAGGCCGGGATCTGCAGCACGTCCACCGCCTCGGCTACGGGTGCGCATTGCTCGGGCTCGTGCACATCGGTCAAGACCGGCACGCCCACGCTCTCGCGCACCTCGGCCAGGATCGGCAGGCTCTTGTCCATGCCCAGCCCGCGCGCGGTATTGACGGAGCTGCGGTTGGCCTTGTCGAAGCTGGTCTTGTAGATGAGGCCGATGCCGAGGGAGTCGCACAGCTCCTTCAGCGCCCGGCTCATCTCCAACGCGTGCTGCCGGCTCTCGAGCTGGCACGGTCCGGCGATCAGCGCGATCGGCCGGTCGTTGGAAAGCGCGAGCTTGCCGACGGTGACGGTGCGGCGTTCGGTCATGCGCCTTCCCTCTCGCCGTCATGGCCGGGATTGACGACTGGGGGAGAGACTATCACTTCGCCTTCGCCGCGAAATTGGTGCCGCCCTTGCCGTCGGGCGTGAAGGTCATGGCGACCTGGCTCTTTGTTCCCTTGCAGCCCATGAAGGTCCAGGTCTCCCTCCAGGCGGCGCCCCGCTTCATCTCGCCGTCGATCGCCGTGTCGACCACGTACATCCTGTCCTTGCAGTTGGCCTTGGCCTTGGCGGCGACCTCGGCGGGCAGCGCCGCGTCGCGCTGCAGAAGCGGCGAGGCGTTGGTCCGCCCGGGTAGGAGGGACATCGCCAGGGCGCGCCCGTCCTTGACCTCGATCAGCAGGTTGCGGGCGACCTCGGTCCCGCAGCGGTTCACGGTCAATTGCTCGATCCATGCGCCCGAACCCGGAAACGGCGTGTCGGCGAAGGTCGGCGGCCGGACCAGGATCAGGCGGATGCGCGTGGTCGGCTTCACGTCGGCGCAGGACTCGCGCAGCGGAACCGGCTCCCCCTGCGCGATGCGGGATCTGAGCCAGTCGAAATAGTCCTTGCTGGCGACGAAGCGGCTGAACTTCTCGCCCGTGGCTGCATCCAGTCCCTGGGCGTCGGCAGGACCCGCCATGGCCAGGAACAGCGCCGCCAGCGCGGCGCCTGCGCGCGGGGACCGGGTCACACCAGCCGGCTTTGCGCGACCGCCGCCTTGATGAACGAGGCGAACAGCGGGTGCGGGTCGAAGGGCTTCGACTTGAGCTCGGGGTGGAACTGCACGCCGACGAACCAGGGATGGTCCGGCCGCTCGACGATCTCGGGCAGTTCGCCGTCCGGCGACATGCCGGAGAATTTCAGCCCCGCCGCCTCCAGCCGGTCCTTGTAGGTGATGTTGACCTCGTAGCGGTGGCGGTGGCGCTCGCTGATCCGCGGCACGCCGTAGATGTCGCGCACCCTGGTGTTGGCGGCGAGATCGGCCGGATAGGCGCCCAGCCGCATCGTGCCGCCAAGGTTGTCGCCCATGCCGCGGCGTTCGACCGTGTTGCCGCGCTTCCATTCCGTCAGCAGGCCCACGACCGGGTGCTGGCAGGGGCCGAACTCCGACGACCCCGCGCCTTCCAGCCCCACCAGGTTGCGCGCCGCTTCGATCACCGCCATCTGCATGCCGAAGCAGATGCCGAAATACGGCACCTTGCGCTCGCGCGCGAAGCGGGCGGCGGCGATCTTGCCTTCGGTGCCGCGCTCGCCGAAGCCGCCGGGCACCAGGATGCCGTGCACGCCCTCCAGATAGTGCACGGCGTCCTCCTGCTCGAAGATCTCGGAGTCGAGCCAGTCCAGGCGGACGCGCATGTTGTTGGCGATGCCGCCATGCGCCAGCGCCTCGCCCAGCGACTTGTAGGCGTCCTTCAGGTTCGTGTACTTGCCGACGATCGCGACGGCGACCTCGCCCTCGGGATGGCGGATGCGCTGCATGATGCCGGCCCAGCGCGACAGGTCCGGCGGTTTCGCCTGCATGCCGAAATGCCGCATCACCTCGTCGTCGAAGCCCTGCTCGTGGTAGCTCTGCGGCACCTGGTAGATGCTGTCGACGTCGAGCGCCTGGATGACGGCCGAGGGGCGCAGGTTGCAGAACAGTGCGATCTTGCGCCTGGAGTCGGCGGGAATCTCGCGATCACAGCGGCACAGCAGGATATGCGGCTGGATGCCGACGCTCAGCAGTTCCTTCACCGAGTGCTGCGTCGGCTTGGTCTTCAGCTCGCCCGACGAGCCGATATAGGGCACCAGGGTCAGGTGCACGAACAGCGTGCGCTGCGGCCCCAGCTCGTTGCCGAGCTGGCGGATCGCCTCGAGATAGGGCAGGCCCTCGATGTCGCCAACCGTGCCGCCGATCTCGCACAGCACGAAATCCGTGTCGCCGGTCTCGGCGGTGATGAACTCCTTGATCGCGTCGGTCACGTGCGGGATCACCTGCACCGTGCCGCCCAGGTAGTCGCCGCGGCGCTCGCGCGCGATCACCGTCGAATAGATGCGCCCGGTGGTCGTGCTGTCGCTCTGGCGCGCCGCCACGCCGGTGAACCGCTCGTAATGGCCCAGATCCAGGTCGGTCTCCGCTCCGTCGTCGGTGACGTAGACCTCGCCGTGCTGGTAGGGACTCATCGTCCCCGGATCGACGTTCAGGTAGGGGTCGAGCTTGCGCAGCCGCACGGTGAAACCGCGCGCCTGCAGCAGCGCGCCGAGAGCCGCCGATGCGATGCCTTTGCCTAAGGAGGAAGCCACGCCGCCGGTGATGAAGATGAACCGCGTCATGGACCTACATCCTACACGAATGGGCGCGGGCGAAGCCAACCTGAAAATCCCCCCGGTCCGAACCCCTGGGCATGGCTGGGAAACGCCGGCGGAATGGCGGCGCCGGCGGCCCGGTTTCGGCCTTCAATCCGCCGGCCGCGGGCGGCGATTCGCCCTTGCTTTGCGTGCCTATTTCACCGGCGCGCTGGGCGCCGCCGGGGGCTGCGTCGGTGCAGGCCCCGGCGCCAGCACCCGGGACGGCGCCGGGACGTCGAGGATCGACCGCTCGCGTCCCGCCGTGGCCAGCAGGGTCAGTGCCAGGCTGGAGACGATGAACAGGCTTGCCAACACTGCCGTGGCGCGAGTCAGCACGTTGGCGGCGCTGCGCCCGGTCATGAACCCACTCATGCCGGCGCCGCCGCCGCCGCCAATGCCCAAGCCGCCGCCCTCGCTGCGCTGGAGCAGGATCACCCCAACCATCGCGATGGTGATCAAGATGTGGATAACGGTCAGGATCGCGATCAAACGGGCTCTCCTAGTCGATGCTGGGCTTGGAATGAGGCGCGGCGCCGCCGGGGCCGTACGCGCGGCGTGTTTTAGCGGGTTCCAACGCCGGCTGCCAGCATCCGTTCGGCGCCCAGGCCCTGTGCGGGAACCTCCTGCGGTAGATTGGGCCTGGCAATCCGCGGTACAAGGCGGCCCTGCCCGCGGCGCCGGACCAACGCGCGGGCGCGCCGACAGGGCGACGAGGGACATGGCGAATGGCCAAGCGGTAGCGGCGCGTGGCAGCAACCTCGTCCGTCAGGACTAGGCACTTTGCCTTGAATTCCGAAGCCTTGATCGGGCGTATGCCGGGAAGCCCCGATCTGAGCATGGTCATGACCATCGTCATGCTGGCCGACATGGCCGGATAAGTCACGCCGCTGCCAGCACCATCTTCCAGAACGCGTCGGCGTCCAGGCTGGCGCCGCCCACAAGAAGCCCGTCGACTCCCGGCGTCGCCAGCAGCGCCCCGGCGTTGGTCGCGTTGGCCGAACCGCCGTAGAGGACCCGGATTCCGGCCGGAATCCTTGCGCGCAGATGCTTGTGCGCCTCCTCGATGTCGGCGGACGTCGGCGTCAGCCCGGTGCCGATGGCCCAGACAGGCTCGTAGGCGATGACCGCAGCAGCGGCGGTCGCCAGCGGCGGCAGCGAACGGTCGAGCTGGCCGCCGATCACCGCTAAGTGCTCTCCGGCGCGGCGCTGGTCGGCGCTCTCGCCGACGCAGACGATGGGTGTCAGGCCGGCGCGCAACGCGGCCTCCGCCTTGGCGCGGACCTGGACGTCGGTTTCGCCGTGGCCGGCGCGGCGCTCGGAATGGCCGACGATGACGTAGCGGCAGCCGAGTTCGGCCAACATCGGGGCGGCGATGTCGCCGGTGTGGGCGCCCTTGTCGGCGGCGTGGCAATCCTGGGCGCCGAGGGCGATCGGCGAGCCCGCCAGCACCTTGCCGATCGCGGCGAGCAGGGTCGCCGGGGGGCAGACCGCGATGTCCGGCAGCACGCGGCGGGTGCGCAGCGCGCGCGTGCGCAGCGCCTTGGCGCGGGCCAGCCCGTCGGCCGCCAGCCCGTTCATCTTCCAGTTCCCGGCGATCAACCGGCGCAGTTCGGCCATGCGAGCACCTCCGGGCCGCTTGCCTACCAGGAAACGGCCGGCGGTGCGACCTTCGGCGCGTCAGGACCCGGGCGGGCCGGCGGCCGTTTGCAGGTAGTTCTGCAGCCCCATCTTCTCGATCAGCTCGAGCTGCGCCTCGAGAAAGTCGATATGCTCCTCGGTGTCCGCAAGGATATGGCGCAGCAGCGCACGCGACACATGGTCGTTCGCCTCCTCGCAGGCGCCGATACCGGCCACGAGATCCGACCGGCTGGTGCGCTCGATCTCGAGACTGGCCTTGAGGCCCTACGGCACTGTCTCGCCGATGGCTAGCAGCGTATGCATGGGTGCGCCCCGCCCCGTCGCTCAGTCCGCCGCATCCGCCATCGGCGTGGCGCAGCGGCGACACAGCGAACGCACCATGCGGCAGAGGTCGGGCACGCATTTCCCGCAGTTCGGCCGCTCGCCGACGCGGCGGAACACATCCGACACCGACCGGCAGCCCTGGCCGATCGCAAGATCGACCTGAGAGTCCGTGATCGCATTGCAGATGCAGACGTACATGCGCGACCAAGCTATACGTGGCAGTGAATGCGACTGACTTGCAGTTGCCGCAATGAATACCGCGGTAAACGCCGCGGGTCAAACGCACAATGGGCTGACTTTTCGCGACGCCAACTGTAGGCGGCCCGTTTCCGCGATTTGAGTTGCGCCTCTGGGTGGCGACCGATATCATGCAGGAACGGGCCATAACCCGCTGAAACTGCTACTAATCAATAAGTTAACGCCCTTTCTTAAGGTACTATGCTGCAATCGATCCGCTCCAAGGCGACGTCTTGGGTCATCAAGGTTCTTTTCATTCTCCTGATCGCGAGCTTCGCCATCTGGGGGATCGGCGACATCTTCCGCGGGCCCGGGCAGCAGGCCACCGTCGCCAAGGTCGGTGATACGACAATTTCGGTGGCGGAGCTGAACGCGGAGTTCCGAACGCAGCTTGACCGCCTGCGACCGGTGTTCGGCGGCCAGCTCGACGCCGACAAGGCGCGCCAGCTCGGCCTGCTCGACCGCTCGCTCGACATGCTCGTGGGCGAAGCGCTGCTGCAGCAGGAGATCAGGCGCCTTGGCATCGCCGTGCCGGAGGACTCGCTGCGCCAGCGCATCGGCCAGGTGCCCGGCTTCCGCAACGAGGCGGGGCAGTTCGACCCCAACCGCTTCCGGTCAATCCTGCGCCAGAACGGCCGCAGCGAAGCGGAGTTCTTCGCGACCCTGCGCCGCGACATGACGCGCGACCAGCTGGCGGGCACGCTGGCCGCGGGGGTCCGCGCGCCGGCGACACTGTCGGACACGATCTACCGGTTCCGCAACGAGCGGCGCGTCGCCGACTACGTCGTCGTCGAAGCGGCCAAGATGCCCGAGCCCAAGGCGCCGGAGGAAGCCGAGCAGAAGGCGTTCCTGGAGCAGCACAAGGAGCGCTTCTCGACCCCCGAATACCGCGCCTTCGACCTGGTGCGCATCGACCCGGCCAAGCTGGCCGCGGACTTCAAGGTGCCGGACGACCGCCTGAAGGAAGCCTACGAACAGCGCCTTAGCGAGTTCAAGCATCCGGAGCGGCGCGATGTCCTGCAAATGGCGTTCAAGGACGAGGAGACCGCCAAACGCGCCGCCGACGAGCTGGCGCAGGGCAAGGACTTCCTGGCGGTCGCCAAGGACGTCGCGGGCCAGGGCGAGGACATCGTCAAGCTCGGCCTGGTCGCGCGGGCGGACCTGGCGAAGCTGCTGCCCGAGCTCGCCGGCCCGACGTTCGATCTGCAGGCCGGCGCGGTGACGCCGCCGATCAAGACCGCGCTCGGATGGAACATCGTCAAGGTCGACCAGATAGAGCCCGCCCGGACCGAGAGCTTCGAGGAGGCCCGGCCGCGGCTGCTCGCCGAACTGGCGCGGGAGGCGTCGCCCGACGCCGTCACGCGACTGGCGAACAAGTTCGAGGAC
>CAYMTM010000121.1:0-1533 GCA_964393375.1 uncultured Rhodospirillaceae bacterium | reverse complement strand
GGGCGGCGGCACGATCGAGGAAGCCGCCAAGCGCGCCGGGCTCGAGGCGGTAAGGATTGCCGCGATGGATCGCGAGGGTCGCGGGCCGGACGGACAGCCGGTCGCAGGGCTGCCGCCGGGCGGCGCGGTCGAGCGGGCGGTGTTCGACACGGCCGTCAACAACGACAGCCCCATGGTCGAGACGAGCGATGGCGGCGTCGTGTTCTTCCGGGTAAGCCAGGCGACCCCGCCGGCCGTGAAGCCGTTCGAGCAGGTGCGCGACCAGCTCGTCCAGGCGATCGTGGCCGAACGGCGTCTGACGGCGGCCCGCGAGGCCGCCGAAGCGATCCGCGACAAGGTCAAGGCGGGCACGGCATTGGCGACCGCCGCCGGGGAAGGGCTCGAGGTCAAGACGACCGCGCCCTTCACGCGCGACGATCGCGCCGCCTTCAGCCGCCCCGCCCTGTCGCTGGTGGCCGAGTTGTTCAAGCTCAAGCCCGGCGATGCGACGGTCAGCCAGTCCGGCAGCGGCTACATCGTGGCGCAGCTGAAAACCGTGACGCCCGCCGATCCCGCGGCCGACGCCGCCGGCCTGACCCAGGTCGCGGACTCGCTGCGCCAGTCCCTCGGGACGGACGTCTATGCCCAGTTCAACAGCGCCCTGCGGGACCGCTATGGCGTGGACGTCAAGCAGGCCGTCATCGACAAGATGTTCAAGTAGGCGCGGCCGCGCCGCCGATGCGATGCCGCTTCCGCCAGCCGACCAGCTCCACCCGGTGATCCAGGCGCTGCACGGCTATTGGCGCAAGATCCATCCGGCCACCGGCCTGCCCGGACGCCAGCATTTCGACCCTGCCGCCATCGCTAAACTGCTGGCGAATGTCTGGCTGCTCGACGTCCAGACCGATCCCTACCGGTTCAAGTATCGCGTTGTGGGAAGCGCACTCATCGAAGCCGGAACGCCGGTGCGCACGGGCATGTTTCTCGACGAAGCCATCCCCGAGCAGGAGAAGCGGGCGCGCATGGAGGCATTCTTCATCCAGGCGATCGAAACCCGTGCCCCCAATTGGCGCAAGGGCGAGCCGACCATCTACCACAACCGCTTCATCACCGAGCTCGAGGTGATCGCCCTGCCGATGGCGCGCGACGGCGTCAACGTGGATCAATTGCTTTGCGCGACGTACTTCTATTGGAAGAACCAATGACTGGCGCCACGACGGCCTGCGCCTGCCTGCCGGGCCTATGGCTACGTCAACTCAGCAGCCGCACCATCCACAGCGCAAGGCCGGGAATCGCGATCAGCAGCGCGATCCGGGCGATGTCGGCGGCGACGAAGGGCAGCACCCGGCGATAGGTCTTGTGGATCGGGACGTCCCCGGCGATCGCCGAGACGACGAACACGTTGAGCCCGATCGGCGGCGCGACCAGCCCCACGCCCACCACCATCAGCACCAGGATTCCGAACCACAGGCCGATCTCCTCCGCCGGCATGCCGAGGTCGAGCGCCTGGACCACCGGGAAGAACACGGGCAAAGTCAGCAGGATCATGGCCAG
>CAYMTM010000120.1:0-13714 GCA_964393375.1 uncultured Rhodospirillaceae bacterium | reverse complement strand
GTCCTCGGTCGACCGCCTGGCGGCGGCCTGCGCCAAAGCGAAGGCGGAGCTGACGGCGTGCGACAGCAATCCGCTGGACGCGGTGTGGCCTGACCAGCCGCCGGCGCCGATCGCCCCCGTGGCGCCGCACGAACTGCGCTTCGCCGGGCGCAGCGCCGCCGAAAAGCGCCAGGAGATCGCCCAGAAACTGGCGGCGGACGATCTGGACGCGACCGTTCTGACCGATCCCGCCTCGCTCGCCTGGCTGTTCAACATCCGCGGCGGCGACGTGCCGCACACGCCCTTGCCGCTGGGCTTCGCCATCGTCGAGCGGGACGGCGCGGCGCGGCTCTACATCGACCCGCGCAAGCTGCTGCCCGAGACTCGCGCGCATCTCGGCAACAGCGTGGCGGTGGAGCCGCCGGCGGCCTTTGCCGCCGGCCTCGACGCGCTCCGGGGCAAGCGCGTGCTGGTCGACCAGGCCACGGCGGGCGCCGCCGTCCTGGACCGGCTGGCCAAGGCGGGCGCGACGGCCGTCAAGGGCGAGGATCCCTGCGCCCTGCCGCGGGCCTGCAAGAACAAGGTCGAGCTGGAGGGCGCGCGTGCCGCCCACCGCCGCGACGGCGTGGCGCTGGCGCGGTTTCTCGCCTGGCTCGCGCGCGAGGCGCCGAAGGGAACCGTCGACGAGCTCGGCGCGTCGGATCGCCTCGAGGCCTTCCGCCGCCAGGGCGATCTGTTCCGCGACCTGAGCTTCGACACGATCTCCGGCGCCGGCCCGAACGGCGCGATCGTGCATTACCGGTCCTCGCCCCAGACCAACCGCCTGCTGGAGCCGGGCAGCCTCTACCTGCTCGATTCCGGCGCGCAGTATCTCGACGGCACCACCGACGTGACGCGGGCCGTCGCGATCGGCGCGCCCAGCGGGGAGATGCGCGACCGCTTCACCCGTGTGCTGAAGGGCCATATCGCGATCGCCACCGCGCGGTTCCCCCATGGAACGACCGGCAGCCAGCTCGATCCCCTCGCGCGCCACGCGCTGTGGCAGGCGGGACTCGACTTCGACCACGGCACCGGCCACGGCGTGGGCAGCTACCTGGGCGTCCACGAGGGGCCGCACCGCATCTCGAAAGTGCCGAACACGGTGGCGCTGAAGCCGGGCATGATCGTCTCCAACGAGCCTGGCTACTACAAGACCGGCGCCTTCGGCATCCGCATCGAGAACCTGGTGACGGTGATCGACGTGCCGAAGCCGCCGGGCGGCGAGCGGGCGCTGCTCGGCTTCGAGACCCTGACTCTCTGCCCGATCGACCTCGCGCTGGTCGAGCCCGCGCTCTTGTCCAAGGACGAGATCGCCTGGCTCGACGCCTACCATGCGCGGGTGCGGGCGGAGATAGGCCCGCTGGTGGACGGCGAGACGCGGGCCTGGCTCGAGGCGGCGACGCGGCCGCTGGTGGGTTGACCGGCGTGGCCTTGGAGAAAGGCGCCGTGATCTAGGTTGATGCGGCCGAAGCCGAACGACGGCTCTACGATCTCCTCAAGCGCGTTGGGAGGGGCGAACGGTTCACGATTACCGGAGACGGGCGTGCCGTGGCGCAACTCATGCCGACAGTGCCGATGGCGCGCGCTTCGCGCGACGAGGCGATCCGCAGACTTCGAGCCTTTCGTAAGCGTGTCAAGCTTGATGGCATCACTATCAGGGATTCGATTGACGAAGGGCGTAAGCGGTAGCCGAACTTTCCTTCGATTTCCGTGATGAACGAGCGCAGCTGCCGCACGGTCGAGTTCGAGGGCAAGCCCTCGATATTCGTTCAGGCTCTAAGATTCGACGGATCGCTCGACTCGATTCACTCCCCCACCAGCTTCAGCCATTCCTGCTCGGAGAGCGTGGTGACGCCGAGCTCGCGCGCCTTGGTCGCCTTCGAGCCGGCGTCGGCGCCCACGACCACGTAGTCGGTCTTCTTCGACACCGAGCTGGCGACCTTGGCGCCCAGCGCCTCGGCCTTGGCCTTGGCCTCGTTGCGGCCGAGGGACTCCAGCGTGCCGGTAAACACCACGGTCTTGCCGGCGATGGGCGAGCCGGCGGTCGTCGGCTGGGCGAAGTCCTCGACCGCGATCTCCCGCTCGAGATCGTCGAGCGCCCGGGTGTTGTGCGGCTCGGCGAAGAAGTCGACGATGTCCTGCGCGACCGATGGGCCGATGCCCTCGATGTTGTCGAGCTCGGCCAGCGCCTCCGCGTCGCCTTTCGCCGCGCGCTGCATAGCCTCGCGCCACGCCTGGAGCGAGCCGTAGTTGCGCGCCAGCAGCTTGGCCGTCGCCTCGCCGACCTGCGGGATGCCGAGGGCGAAGATGAAGCGGGGCAGCGCCACCTTGCGCCGCGCCTCGATCGCGCGCTCCAGGTTGCCGAAGCGCAGCTCGCCCCATCCCTCGACGCCGGTTCCCTTCTTCTTGTCCACCACGATCTGCGCCCGGTGGCGGGACAGGCGATAGATGTCGGCCGGAGCTTTGAGGTAGCCGAGATCGAACAGTTCCTGGATCGACTCGCCGCCCAGCCCGTCGATGTCGATCGCGTTGCGCTGGACGAAGTGCTTCAGGCGCTCGACCGCCTGGGCGGGGCAGGTGAGGCCGCCGGTGCAGCGCGTGACCGCCTCGCCCTCCTCGCGCACCGCGCGGCTGCCGCAGACCGGGCACTTGTCGGGAAACTGAAACGGCTTGGCCCTGGGCGGCCGCTTCTCCGCGATCACCCGCACGACCTGGGGGATCACGTCGCCCGCGCGCTGGACCACCACCGTGTCGCCCTCGCGGATGTCCTTGCGCTGGATCTCGTCCTCGTTGTGCAGCGTGGCGCGCGACACCACGACGCCGCCCACCGTGACCGGCTTCAGTTCGGCGACCGGGGTGAGCGCGCCGGTGCGGCCGACCTGGATGGCGATGCGCTCGAGCACGGTGGTCGCCTGCTCGGCCGGGAACTTGTGCGCGATCGCCCAGCGCGGCGCGCGGCTGACGAAGCCCAGCCGCTCCTGCCAGTCCAGCCGGTTGACCTTGTAGACCACGCCGTCGATGTCGTAGGCGAGCTCGGCGCGCTGCTCCTCCAGCTTCCGGTGCAGCGCCAGCGCCTGGTCCTCGTCGCGGCACAGCTTGGCGAGCGGATTGGTCTTGAATCCCCAGGCCGCGAAGCGCTCGACCATGTGCCAGTGCGTGTCGGCCGGCATGGCGCTGGCCTCGCCCCAGGCATAGGCGAAGAAGCGCAGCGGCCGCTTGGCGGTGATCGCGGGATCAAGCTGGCGCGTCGATCCGGCGGCGGCGTTGCGCGGGTTGGCGAAAACCGGTTCGCCCGCCTTCGCGCGCTCGGCGTTCAGCCGCGCGAAATCCTTGCGGGCGAAATAGACCTCGCCCCGCACCTCGATCAGATCGGGGACGTCCTTGCCCTTCAAGCGATGGGGCACGTCGGCGATGGTGCGAAGATTGGCCGTGATGTCCTCGCCCACCGCGCCGTCGCCGCGCGTGGCGCCTTGCACGAACACGCCGTTCTCGTAGCGCAGATTGGCCGACAGCCCGTCGATTTTGGGCTCCGCGGCCAGCTCCACCGCCTGGTCCGCCGGCAGCTTAAGGAAGCGCCGCACGCCCGCCACGAATTCCTTCACGTCCTCGGCGCTGAAGGCGTTGCCCAGCGACAGCATGGGCTTGAGGTGCGTGACCTTGGCGAAGCCCTGGGCGGGCGCGGCGCCCACGCGGCGCGTCGGGCTGTCGAGCCGCACAAGCTCGGGAAAGCGCCGCTCGATCGCCTCGTTGCGCTGCCGCAACGCGTCGTAGGCGGCGTCGGAGATCTCCGGCGCGTCCTGCTGGTAATAGAGCGTGTCGTGGCGCGTGATCTCCGCCGCCAGCCGCGCCAGTTCGGCGTCGGCCTGCTTTTTCGTCAGCTTGTCGACGGGAATGTCGGCCGCGTCCTTCATCGCCGCTTCCTGCGCTGCATCCCGTCGCCGATCAGCCGCTCCGCGGCCGCGCGCGCCTCGTCCGTCACGGCGGCGCCCGACAGCATGCGCGCGATCTCCTCGCGCCGCTCGGCCTCGTCCAGCGCAGCGACGTGGGTCAAGGCGCCGCCCTTGCCCACCGACTTGCTGACGCGCATCTGGTGCCGGGCGCGGGCGGCGACCTGGGGCGAGTGGGTCACGACGAGAAGCTGGACGTGCCGGGCCAGCCGCGCCAGCCGGTCGCCCACCGCATCGGCAGTTGCGCCGCCGATGCCGCTGTCGACCTCGTCGAAGATCAGCGTGGGCAACGGCTCCTCGCTCGCCATCACGACCTTGAACGCCAGCATGAAGCGCGACAGCTCGCCGCCCGAGGCTATCCTGTGCAGCGGGCCGGGCGCCTGGCCGGGATTGGTCGTGGCCTCGAAGCGCACGCGGTCGATCCCGTGCTCCGACCAGTCGGGCTCCTCCAGCCGGGTGACGGCAGTCGTGAACTTGGCCCGCTCGAGCTTCAGCGGCGGCAATTCGGCGGCGATCGCCTTGTCGAGCCGCTGCGCGGCGTCGCGGCGCAACTTCGACAACGCCTCGGCGGCAGCCAGAAACGCAGCACGCGCGGCGGCGGCTTCCTTTGTCAGCCGGTCCAGGCTGCCGGCGCGGTCGTCGATCGCGGCCAGGCGCTGGGCGAGCTCTGCGCGCAGCGCGGGCAGGGCCTTGACCTCGACGCGGTGCTTGCGCGCCAGGCCGCGCAGCGCGAACAGCCGGTCCTCGATCGTCTCCAGGCGCTTGGGGTCCAGCTCCTCGTCGCTCGACAGGGCCTCCAGGCCGGCGATCGCGTCGGCCAGCTCGCTGGCCGCGCGCTCCAGCGCCGCGCTCGGACCGTCCAGCCGGCCGCCGGCCTGCGATGCGACGCGGTCGATCTGGCGGCGCGCGGCGGCGATGGCGCGTTCGGTCCCCTTGTCGCCGGCAAGCTCGGCCAGCGCGCCGCCGATGGCCGCCGCCAGCTTCTCGCGGTTCATCAGCACGGCGCGGTCGCTCGCCAGCGCCTCTTCCTCGTCGGGCTTGGGATCCAGCGCGTCGATCTCGCCCAGCGCATGGCGCAGATAGGCTTCATCCGCGTCCGCGCGCTCGCCGGCCCGAGCCGCTTCCGCACGCCGCGCGTCGATGTCGCGCCAGCGCCCCCAGGCCTCGGCGACGGCACGGGCGCGCTCCGCCAGCGCCGCGCCGCCATAGGCGTCGAGCAGCGGGCGGTGCGTGCCGGGATCGATCAGCCCCTGCTGCTCGAACTGGCCCTGCACCTCGACCAGCGCACCCGCGATCTGCCGCAGCAGGCCGATCGCCACGGGCTGGTCGTTGACGAAGGCGCGGCTGCGGCCGTCGGTCCCCAGCACGCGGCGCAGGATCAGGTCGCCCTCGACCGCGATGCCCTGTTCGTCGAGGCGCCGGCGCAGATCATGGCGCGCCGGCAGATCGAAGCTGGCGGTAACGACGGCCTGGGCGGCGCCCGCGCGCACCAGCGCCTGGTCGCCGCGTGCGCCCAGCGCGAGGCCCAGCGCGTCGAGCAGGATCGACTTGCCGGCGCCGGTTTCGCCGGTCAGCGCGGTCAGCCCCGCCTCGAACTGCAGGTCGAGACGGTCGATCAGCACGACGTCGCGGATCGAAAGCGCGGTCAGCATGGGCCGGCCGGCGCCGGCCGCTCAGAACAGCCTGGCGAGCCAGGAACCCGATTTCTTGTCCGGGCGCAGATCGACGCCTTCGAGAAGCGCATAGGAGTCCAGATACCACGGGCTGCCGGGATAGTTGTAGCCCAGCACGGCCGCAGCCGTCTGCGCCTCCTCCTTCACGCCCAGGCCCAGGTAGCACTCGGTCAGCCGGTGCAGCGCCTCGGGCACGTGGCTGGTGACCTGGTACTGCTCGATCACCGTGCGGAAGCGCCCGATCGCCGCCAGGTACTGACGCTGGTTCAGGTACCAGCGCCCGATCTCCATCTCCTTGCCGGCCAGGTGGTCGCGGGCAAGGTCGATCTTGAGCTTCGCGTCGCGCGCGTAGATGCTGTCGGGAAAGCGCGTCACGATCTCCTGCAGCGACTTCAGCGCGTTGTCGGTCATCTTCTGGTCGCGGCCGACGTCGGAGATCTGCTCGTAGTAGCTCAAGCCCTTCAGGTAGTACGCGTAGGCGATCTCCTTGTTGCCGGGATGCAGCTGGATGAAACGATCCAGCGCGATGATCGCCTCGTCGTAGCGGTTCTTCTGGTAGTAGGCGAAGGCGGCCATCAGCTGGGCCTTGGTGGCCCACACCGAGTAGGGGTGCTGGCGCTCCACCTCGTCGAACGCCTTGGCGGCGGCGACGTAGTTGCGCTGGCCAAGCTGGTTCATCGCCTCGTTGTAGATTTCCTCGACCGGGCGCTCGACGTATTTGGGCTCGTTCGAACCGCAAGCGGCAAGCAGCGCGCCGGCGGCGGCGCAGGCCAGGGCGGCGGCAAGGCGGGATCGGGCTAGCGGGCTGAATCTCATGCCAATTCTGTCTGGTATCAGGGCCGGACCATGGCGGCGGACTATAGCGAAAATAAGGCAGACTGTCGCCCGTAGGCTAGCGCCGGCGGACGAATAGGAAGTCGCCGCCGTCGTGGCCGGCCTGACGGATATCGGCATATTCCGGGGTCTGCGGCGAGTTGAGGGCGATCGGGCGCTTGATCTGGGTGAACAGGGTCTGGGCGTCGAGCACGGACTGGTTTTCCCGCAGCGCGTCCAGAAACGCCTTGGCGAACACCGAGTGACCACCGCCGCCGCCGTCTACCACCGGCTCGACGCCACCCGAGCTCAGCACCACGCGTGCTTTCTTGGCCGCCACGCGCTTCAACCATTCCAGCCGTTCCGGCACGCTGCGCAGCAGCCCGACCGAAGCCGCGCGCAGCAGCGTACCCGAATAGCAGGAATCGGCGACGATCAGGACGTGTTTCGCCGCCAGCCCGCGGATCGCCACCGTGACATCGGTGTTCGCGATCCAATTTGCGGGATTGTCGCGCTGGGCGTCGACAGGCAGCCAGTAGCCCTGGTCCACCGCCTTGTCGAGATAGCCGTGCCCGGCATAGTAGATCAGCAAGTTGTCGCTGGCCTTGAGCCTGGCCCGCATCGCGGTAAGGGCGCCCAGCACCTGGCCCCGCGAGGCGTTCTCGATCAACTGGGTTTCGAACTCATAGGCGCCGTGCAGCAGCTCCGCGACTGCCCGTGCGTCGGCGACGGCCGTTTCCAGCTTGGGCAATTCGCGATAGGCATTGTTGCCGATGACCACGGCGTAGTAGCGGCCATAGTCGATCGACAGTTCCGGGGGCGGGGCGGGCCTGGCCGGGGCGGCGGCGAGTTGCGTTCCCGCCCCGGGCTGGGCGGTGGAAGCGGTCGCCCTCGGCTGCGCGCGTACCCGCGCCAGCGGCGCGAAGCGGCCGTTCGGATAGGCCTCCAGATAGGCTTTGTAGTCGTTCGGGTCGCTGCTGTTCTTGATCGCGTCCCAGAAGGCAAGCTCCAGCGCATCGGCGCTCGGCGCCGGGGCGGCCGGTGGCGCCCGGCTAGCGGCTTCCTCGCGCGCCCTGGCTTCGGCGAGGAGTTTCTGCAACTGTTCGGCTTCGGCCCGTGCCTTTCGCTCGGATTCCTCGCGCGCCTTGCCTTCGGCGGCGACGCGTGCGCGCGCTTCGGCCAGTTGTCGCTCGTATTCAGCCTGATGCATTTCCGATCCGGAAGGTGGCGTCGCTGCGGTCGAGGCCGCCGGTGGGGCGGGCGGACGTGGAGGCGCCTGTACCTTCGGCGCGTCGTTGGCCGCGACCGACGTTGACCGGGCCATGGCCCCCCAGCAAGGAATGGCCCCGGACTCATGACGAAGCACGATGCCGGCGTCCGTTTCGCTCGCCATGACCGAGGCGAAGGTGGCGCTCCAGATCCGGCTGGCCAGCCGCTTCATCGGCTCGTTCAGATCGAGCATTCCGGCGCCTTTTCCGTCGACGAAGCGGATACTGGTCGGCGGGACGCCGGCCGCCGGCCCTGAAATCACCAGGGAGTCGCCCTGCCGCCGCCCTTCGACGTCGAAGGCGAAGATTTGAGCATTGGCGGACGAGCACTCGATTCTTCCGCGGTATTCCGCCATCGCCTGCCCCGAGGCATGGCCGGTCGATGCAATCACGTAAAATGACGACGCGACGACCGTGCAAAACGCCCGGACCAATGCGGCAGAGCCCGAAAGTCTCATATGGCTCCTCGCGACCGGATAGGAGCGTACGCCGCCCGGAACCGGCGGAATATGCCACGGACGGGGCAAACGCGCCACGCACGCGCACATTGCCGCGGCGTCGTAAGAGCCGCCGGTTCAGGCTTCGGGAACAGTCAAGAGGCGGAAGCTACGCCGACGCCGCCATCCGCACCGATTCGCTGACCGGCAGGCCGGTCGTCTCGTCGAGCCAGGTATAGGCCCAGGCCCGCTCGTCGGCCATCAGCGCGCGAAGGAGCTGGTTGTTGAGGCGGTGGCCCGCGCGCAGGCCGCGATAGTGGCCGCAGATCGGGGCGCCGGCGAGGTAGAGGTCGCCGATGCTGTCCAGCACCTTGTGGCGGACGAACTCGTCCTCGAAGCGCAGGCCGCCCTCGTTCAGCACCTTGTCGCCGCTGATCACGACGGCGTTGTCGAGCGAGCCGCCGCGGGCCAGGCCTTGGGCGCGCAGCGCGTCGACCTCGTGCAGGAAGCCGAAGGTGCGCGCGCGGCTGAGCTCGTTCTTGAAGCTGTCCTGGGTCAGCGACAGGCAGTATTCCTGGCGCGCGACCGCGGGGCTGTCGAAGTCGATCGCCACGCTGAACATCGCCCCGGCGGCGGGGCTGAGGCTGGCGAAGCGGTCGTCGCTGCCGGTCGAAACCGGGCGCAGCACCTCGATCGCGCGGCGCGGCGCGGCCTGTTCGACGACGCCCGCGCATTCGATCAGGAACACGAAGGGTTCGGCGCTGCCGTCCATCGCCGGCACTTCCGGGCCGTTGAGGCGGACCTGAAGGTTGTCGATCTCGCATCCCGCCAGCGCCGCCATCAGATGCTCGACGGTCGCCACCTGGGCGCCCTGCTTGTTCGCGACCGCAGTGCACAGCCGGGTGTCGACGACGCTGAGATGATCGGCGCGGATCACCGCGCGGGACGCCGGAAGGTCGGTGCGGATGAAGACGATGCCGCTGTCCGCCTCGCCCGGGTTCAGCGTCACGGAAACCTTGCTGCCGCAGTGCAGGGCAATGCCGCTGCAGTGGATCGGGCCTTTAACCGTCTTTTGCCGCTGGACCCGCCGGCTTGCGACGGCTGGATGTGCGCCCCGATGCATGGCCCCGTGCTCCGACCGTTCGAACTTCATCCCCTGGTTTCCAATTCTTATTGTGGTTCAGGGTGTTGCAGGGGATGTCTAGCAAACATCCCCTGCAACGAACAAATCACTCTTTGTTTCAGATTGTTAGTCGCTGGTTAGCCATATTTCCCGTGCTGGATCAGTCAGTTAGCCTGCCGGCGCAGGAACGCCGGGATGTCCAGCAGGTCATCCTCCGGACGGGCCTGCTGGGGCCGATCCGCAGGGTTAAGACCGACGATTTGCGGCGCCGGGCGGGGGCTGTCCTTAACCAACATCTCGGCCTTCGCAGGCGCAGCAGACAGCGTAGGCGCGACCGGGGCCGGCTTCGGCGTGGCCGGCGGGCGACGCAGGCTCGCCAGGCCGGTCACGCGCTTGAACAGGTCAAGCCCGCTCGAGCGTTCCCTGGCCGGCTCGGGCGCCGGCTCCGGCTCGGCGGCCATGCGCGGCGGCATCGGCGCCAAGGGCATCGGCCGCTGCGCCGCCCGCCCGCGATTGGTGATGTCGGTTTCCGCCAGGGGATCGGCGGCCGGCCGGGTCCGCAGGGCGGGGGCCGGCGCATCCGGCACCGGCTCGGCCGGCGGCGGGGCGATGAACGGCGAGTCCATCGCCGGCGCCATGGGCTCGGCGTGATGCTGGCTCGTCCGGCGTTCCGCCGCCGCCGCCGCGATCGCCTGCGGCGTCGGCACGAAGCCCCTGGTCAGCAGGTTGCCGGCCTTGGGCTGCGGTGCCGGGGCCGGCGCTGCAGCCATGGGCGCCGGGGCGGGCGGAACGGCTTGCGCCTTCGGACGGGCGAGCGGCGCGGTCAGCGTTTCCGCCGGCGCGGCTGCCGCGGTTGCGGCGGCCGACGGCGTTGCTTGCTCGTCCGCCGCCGCTTCGGCTGCGGGTGCCGGCGCGGGGGCGGGCGGCGCCGCGGCCGGCATGGCTGCCGGTGCGACGGCTGGCGCCGCTGCCGGCGCGACGGCCGCATGGGCGACCGCCTGGGCGCCGAGCTGCGCGGAAAGCGACAGTGCGGTGTTGCCGATCGCCGCCGGCATCGGCCGGGCCGTGGCGGCCGCGAGCGCCGGACGGGCATCGCCGCGCAGAGCCGACTGGCCGATCGCCGGCGCGCGCGTGCCGCCGACCAGCGACAGCGGCCGCGGCTGGACCTGGGCGGCCGCCTCGATCCCGGTGGCCACCATCGAGATGCGCACGCGGCCGTCGAGGTTCGGGTCCAACGTCGCGCCGAAGATGATGTTGGCGTCGGCGTCGACCTCCTCGCGAATGCGGTTGGCCGCCTCGTCGACCTCGTAGAGCGTCATGTCGGGACCGCCGGTGATGTTGATCAGCACGCCGCGCGCGCCCTTCATCGACACATCGTCGAGCAAGGGATTGGCGATCGCGGCTTCGGCGGCGGCGATGGCGCGCTTCTCGCCCTCGGCCTCGCCGGTGCCCATCATCGCCTTGCCCATCTCGCTCATCACCGTGCGGATGTCGGCGAAGTCGAGGTTGATCAGGCCCGGCATGATCATCAGGTCGGTCACGCCGCGCACGCCCGAATAGAGCACGTCGTCCGCCAGCTTGAACGCTTCGGCGAAGGTCGTGCGCTCGGTCGCCACCCGGAACAGGTTCTGGTTCGGGATGATGATCAGCGTATCGACGAACTGGGTCAGTTCCTCGATGCCCTGCTCGGCGATGCGCATGCGGTGCGAGCCCTCAAAATGGAAGGGCTTGGTGACGACACCCACGGTGAGGATGCCGTGCTCGCGCGCCGCGCGCGCGATCACCGGCGCGGCGCCCGTGCCCGTCCCGCCGCCCATGCCGGCGGTGATGAACACCATGTGCGAGCCCTGGATGTGGTCGAGCAGCTCGCCGATCGCCTCCTCGGCCGCCTCGCGCCCGATGTCCGGCCGGGCGCCGGCGCCCAGCCCGCGGGTGATGCCGATGCCGAGCTGCACCTTGCGCTCGGCCGCGGACTGCGCCAGCGACTGCGCGTCGGTGTTGGCGCAGACGAAGTCGACGCCCTCCAGGTTCAGGTGGATCATGTTGTTGACGGCGTTGCCGCCGGCGCCGCCGACACCGACGACGGTGATGCGCGGCTTCAATTCGTTCTCGCTGCGGGGCACGCTCAGGTTGATGGTCATCTCTGGTCCTCCGGGTTGGTCGATCTGCAGAGGTTGGGGTTGAACGTCGTCCGGCTTGCCGCCGGCGCGACGCTTGGAGCCGGTCTCGCGGTCCTGCTCCGTTTTCGAAATCTTCGTGTGGTGGTTCTTAGAACGCCGCACGAAACCACTCCCCGATGCGGCCGATGAAGCCGGTTTGTTGTTCTGGCAGCGGGCCGAAGGCGGATACTCCGGCATCGGCGTCGCGCCGGCCGGCAAAGCCGACCAGCCCGGCCGAGGTAGCGAAGGCCGGCCCGCTGGTCGCCTCCGCCAGGCCGCCCAGCTTGAGCGGGCGGCCGATCCGAACCTGTTTGTCGAGAATGCGTGCGGCCAGGTCGCGCACGCCGGCGAGCTGGCAGGCCCCGCCGGTCAAGACGGCGCGCCGGCCGGCCAGCTTGTCGAAGCCGCTCGCTTCCAGCCTGCCGCGCACCAGCTCGAGCGTCTCCTCGATGCGCGGATGGATGATGCCGACCAGCAGCGAACGCGGGATCTGGGTCACGCCGGCGGCTTCGTCCTCGCCCACGAGCGGCACCTCGATCGCTTCGCGGTCGTCGGCCGGGCTTGCCACCGCGCTTCCGTAGAGCGTCTTGATCCGCTCGGCCTGGATCAGCGGGGTGGAAAGCCCCCGCGCGATGTCGCTGGTGACGTGGCCGCCGCCTACGCGTACGCAGTCGGTGAACACCACGTTGCCGTCGAAGAACACGGCGATCGAGGTGGTGCCGCCGCCCATGTCGATGACGGTGGCGCCCAGGTCCATCTCGTCTTCCACCAGGCAGGCCAGCCCGGCGGCGTAGGGCGAGACGACCATCGCGTCGATCTCGAGGTGGCAGCGCGCGACGCAGGCCGCGAGGTTGCGCAGCGCGCTGGACTGCGCGGTGATCAGGTGCATGTCGACGCCGAGCCGGTCGCCGAACATCCCGCGCGGGTCGCGGATGCCGCGGTTGCCGTCGATCGAAAAGCCGACCGGGATCGAATGGATCACCTCGCGCTCGCCGGCGTCGTCCTCCGGCCGGGTCTGGCCGAGCGCGCGGCGCATGTCGCTGTCGGCGATCTGCTGGCCGGCGATCTCGACCTCGACGCCGATCGTGCGGCTTGCCGGCTGGCCGCCGGAGACGTTGACGACCACGCCCTGCACGGTGGTGCCGGCCATCTGCTCGGCGGCCGACACCGCGGCCCGGATCGAGGTTTCCGCCGCCTCGAGATCGACGATGGCGCCGTTGCGCACGCCGCGGGCGGCCTGGTGCCCGATGCCGACGACGCGCGCCGCGCGGTGCTGGCCGCGCTGCTCGTCGAGCCGCGCGATGAAGCAGCAGATCTTGGTGCTGCCGATGTCGAGCGCGGCGACCAGGCCGGCGCGCGCCTTGATCTTGGCCTTGGCGCCGGATTTGCCGACGGTCTTGGGCAGGGACGGGAAGGTTGCCATGGTCTTCGAGCTCCCTCGACTCAGGCTTTCTTCTGCCCCGGCCGGCCGGGCTGGGGCGCGGGTGGCACGGCGCTGGGGCCGGGTTTCAGGACCACGCGGTCGGGCAGGCGCATGTCGATCGCCGTGACGTCGCGGGCAAGGATGCCCTGCTCGCGCTCGTAGGCGGCGAGCTGCATCCAGGCTGCGGTCGCGTTCTCGGCCGGCAGCATCACGTCGATGCCGTTGTCGAGGCGCAGATTCCAGCGCCGGCCGGCGACGCGGATCGCGGCCACGACGCGGCGTTCCAGCGCCGGCTCGGCCGCGAGCATGCGTAGGAGCTCGCCGGCCGCCTCGCCGGCGTTCTCGCCGACGATGTGCGGCAGGTCGCCAAACCGCCCGACCTCCTCGGTCTCGATCTGCACGCCGTGGCGGTCGATCAGCACGAAGCGGCCCTCGTGCTGCCACAGCGCCATCGGCACGCGCTCGACCAGGCGCACCGAGACCAAGCCCGGCAGGCGGCGCTCGACCGTTGCCTCGCGCACCCACGGGATCCGCTCCAGCCGTTCCTTGGCGGCGCGCGGATCGACCGCCAGCACGGGCATGCCGCGCTCCACGCGCAGCGCCTGCAGGACGTCGTGCGCCCTGGTCTCGACGCGGCCCTCGACCGTCACGTCGTCCACGACCAGGCCGACCATGCCGGTGAATTCGATAAAGGCGGCCTCGACGCGCTCGATCGTTCGCTGCGCAATGCCGGCGCGCCACAGGGCCCACGGCCCGCCGACCGCCAGCGCGGCCAGCACGGCGACCGCGCAGACCTTGGCCGTCGGCGCGACCCACTGCGGCACCGCGAAGCGCCGGCGTCGCGCCGGGCGAA
>CAYMTM010000119.1:2634-13758 GCA_964393375.1 uncultured Rhodospirillaceae bacterium | reverse complement strand
GCGCCTCATCGGAACTCGCCAAGCAGGCCGAGACCCTGTCGGTCGAGGTCGACAAGTTCATCCGGAAGGTGCGCGCGGCGTAGACCGCGCACACGCCGCAGGAAACGACGAAAGGGGGCCGGTCATGCCGGTCCCCTTTTTCTTACCGGCGCCCGGGGCGGGCTATTTCATCGTCGGGATGTTGAACTCCGCGCCGGCGCGGATGCCGGTCGGCCAGCGTGCGGTCACCGTCTTGATCTTGGTGTAGAAGCGCACGCCCTCCGGCCCGTGCTGGTTGGTGTCGCCGAAGGCCGAGCGCTTCCAGCCGCCGAACGTATGGAACGCCAGCGGCACGGGGATCGGCACGTTGACGCCGACCATGCCGACCTGGACCTTCTGCGCGAAGTCGCGCGCGGCGTCGCCGTCGCGGGTGAAGATCGCCACGCCGTTGCCGAACTCGTGCTCGCTCGGCAGGCGCGCGGCCTCCTCGAAGCTCCTGGTGCGGACCATCGACAGCACCGGCCCGAAGATCTCCTCCTTGTAGATCTTCATCTCGGGCTTCACCTGGTCGAACAGGCAGCCGCCCAGGAAATAGCCGTTCTCGTAGCCCTGGAGCTTCAGCCCGCGGCCGTCCACCACCAGCTTGGCGCCTTCTTTGACGCCGTGGTCGATATAGCCGCGCACCTTGTCGAGGTGCTGCTTGGTCACCAGCGGCCCCATCTCGGATTCCTGCGCGGTCGAGGGGCCGACCTTGAGCGCGCGCACCCGGGGCGCCAGCTTCTCCACCAGCGCGTCGGCGGTCTTGTCGCCGACCGCCACCGCGACCGACACCGCCATGCAGCGCTCGCCGGCCGAGCCGTAGGCCGCGCCCACCAGCGCGTCGACCGCCTGGTTCAAGTCGGCGTCCGGCAGCACGATCATGTGGTTCTTGGCGCCGCCCATCGCCTGCACGCGCTTGCCGTTGCGCGCGGCGGTCTCGTAGACGTAGTGGGCGATCGGCGTGGAGCCGACGAAGCTTACGGCCTGTACGCGCGGGTCGTTGAGCACGCCGTCGACCGCGACCTTGTCGCCGTTCACGACGTTGAGCACGCCCGGCGGCGCGCCCGCCTCGATCATCAGCTCGGCCAGGCGCAGCGGGCAGGACGGATCTTTTTCGGACGGCTTCAGCACGAAGCAGTTGCCGGCGGGGATGGCGATACCGAACATCCACATCGGCACCATGGCGGGAAAATTGAACGGCGTGATGCCGGCCACGACGCCCAGCGGCTGGCGCATCGAATAGACGTCGATGCCCGTGGCCACGCTGTCGGAATACTCGCCTTTCAGCAGATGCGGGATGCCGCATCCGAACTCGACCACCTCGAGGCCGCGCTGGATCGAGCCCTTGGCGTCGCTGAGCACCTTGCCGTGCTCGTTGGAGACGAGCCGCGCCAGCTCGTCCATGTTCTTCTCGACCAGCTCCTTGAACTTGAACATGACGCGCGCCCGGACCAGGGGCGAGGTGGCGCTCCACGCGGCGAAGGCCTCCTGGGAATTGGCTATCGCGGCCTGGACCTCCTGGGTCGAGGCGAACGGCACCTCGGCCGATTTCTCGCCCGTGGTCGGGTTGAAGACGTCGCCGAAGCGGCCGCTCGTGCCCTCGACCTTCTTGCCGCCGATGAAATGGTGCAGGGTCCTGGCCATGGGCCGATCCTCCCGGGATTGCAAGGTTGGCGTGGATTGGCGCGACTTTAGGCGACCGGCCGGGCCCTTGGGAAGGGGGCGGCTCAAAGGTAGGCGATCAGCCGCCCGCAGCACAGAACGCCGATCCACAAGGCCATCGACGCCGCCCCGCCTATCCGCGCGGCCGCCGGCGGGCGGACGCCTTGCTCCCATGCCGCCACGCCGCGCCAGGGGCCGAGATGGAAGACGGCGGCATTGATGCCAGCCAGCAGAATCAGGAACATCTTGAGGCGGAAGGCGGGATTGAAGTAGAGCGAGGCGGCTTCGGTCGCAAAGAGCATCGAGCCGCTGAGAACGGCGCCGCAGAACCCGACCAACGACATGGTCAGGAGGTGCCGCGCCAGGAGCCGGGCGGGCAGCATGCGCCTGACGCCCATCAGCCGCAGGTCGAGCGCCAGGATGCTGCCCACCAACGTGGCGATCGACAGCAGGTGCACGATCTCGACCACGGGATAGAGCAGCAGCGACTGGCGCATCGTCTGGCCGAGCGTACTGTCCTGCAGCGCCAGCGCCCATTGCGGCGCGTCGCCCGCTGCGTGTTCCATGATGATTCCCCGGCGCCGGCCGAGCGGCACCTAGCGCAACTCGGTGGTCTTGCCGTTGACGACGATGCGCTCCGCGCGCATCTCGTTGGGATCGGTCTTGTTGGGGTAGCCGACGACGGTCACCGTCGCACCCCGCTTGATGTCGCTGGCGGGCAGGCCGCGCGCCTGCATGCGGAACGGCGGGGCCAGGGTCACGGTCCAAACCTTGGGTTCTGGCTGCGTCACCTTCAGTTTCAACTCACCGTGCGGATTCTCATAGGCCGACTGCTCGATCACGCCGGTCAAGGTCAGCACGATGCTGGCGTCATATCCGCCCCAACCGTGATGGGCGAAGGCGGGCGCAGCGAGGGCCAGGAGGCCGGCGGCGAACGGAGCCAGGCGCTTCATTGCAGTCCTCCGCTTCGGTCAGAGCAGGCCAAGACCGCGGAAGCTGGCGTGCTTCTCGCGGCCGACGATCAGGTGGTCGTGCAAGGCGATGTCGAGCGCCCTCAGAGCGGCGGCGATGTCGCGCGTGATGGCGATATCGGCCTTGCTGGGCGAGGGATCGCCCGAAGGATGGTTGTGGACCACGATCAGCGCCGCAGCGCCCAGCTCCAGCGCGCGCTTGGCGACCTCGCGCGGATAGACCGGCGTCTCGTCGATCGTGCCGGTCTGGTGCACTTCGTCGGCGATCAAGCGGTTCTTGGCGTCGAGGAAAAGCAGGCGGAACTGCTCGGTCCGGTTCTCGCCTTGCGCCACGCGGAGGTAGTCGAGCAGCTGGTTCCACGAGCCCAGAAGCGGACGCTCCATCACCTGGCGCCGCAAGAGGCGGCGGGCGCCTTCGCCGATCAGGCGCAACGCCGCGAGCGCCGCATCGCCCACGCCGTCGACGGCCTTGAGCTCGGCGTCGCCGGCGTTCGCGATCCGGCCCAGATCGTTGCCGAAGGCGGCCAGCAGGCGTTTGGCCAGGGGCTTGGTGTCCTGCCGCGGGATCGCCTGGAACAGCAGCAGTTCCAGAAACTCGTAGTCGGGCAGGGAATGCGGCGCCGATAGGAAGCGATCGCGCAAGCGCCGGCGGTGGCCGTGGTGATCCGTCGCGGCCCTGGTGCGCGCGCTGGCCATCGCCGGCCGTTTCAGGCGTAGGGCGGCCGGGTGTGGCCGGACGGCGACAGGGTGAAAATCTCGCAGCCGTCGCCGGTCACGCCGACCGTATGCTCGAACTGCGCCGACAGGGACTTGTCCTTGGTCACCGCCGTCCAGCCGTCCGACAGTATCTTCACCTCCCACCGGCCGGCGTTGATCATCGGCTCGATGGTGAAGAACATGCCCTCGCGCAGGACCGGGCCCTCGCCCGGCTTGCCGTAGTGCAGGACCGAGGGCGTGTCGTGGAAGATGCGGCCGATGCCGTGACCGCAGAAATCGCGCACGACCGAGAAGCGATGCCCCTCGGCGTGGCGCTGGATCGCGGCGCCGATGTCGCCGAGCGTGGCGCCGGGCCTGACCGCCTCGATCCCCTTCATCATCGACTCGTAGGTCACGTCCACCAGCTTGCGCGCCTTCAGCTTGACGTTGTCGCCGACCAGGAACATGCGGCTGGTGTCGCCGTGCCAGCCGTCGAGGATGACCGTGACGTCGACGTTCACGATGTCGCCGTCCGCGAGCACCTTGTCCCCGGGAATGCCATGGCATACGACATGGTTAACCGAGGTGCAGATCGAGCGCGGGAAGCCGCGATAGCCGAGCGGGGCCGGGACGGCGCCGCGCGCCACGATGAAATCGTGGCAGATCTGGTCGAGCCGGCCGGTGGATACGCCCGGCAACACATGCGGCGTCAGCATGTCCAGCACCTCGGCCGCTAGCCGCCCCGCCGCGCGCATGCCGGCAAATCCTTCCGGCCCGTGCAGCTTGATGCTGGCGGACTGGCCGGGCTGGCGGTCCATCCAGGGATTGCCGGCCTGAGCGGCAGACTGCTGTTCGCGCATGCGCCTACTTCCACTCGGATTCAACGGGTTTGCCCAGGACTTGGCAAGGCGATCGGCGTGCCGACGTAATTCTTTCTAATATTGTGGTTATTTCCCGCGTAAAGCAATTGCCGGCGAGTCGAACAACCGTTAGTATGGCACACCTGTTGCATATATAGATTCGCCACCATTTCGCAAGGGGACCAACCACCGCGCCGGGGAAAAAATTAACCATTTGGTCTTAGCATCGCAACCGTTACTGGCACGGCCCAAGGGAGCCTCGCATCAAAGCGAGCTCAGGGGGGGGCTGAGGTTTAGCCAGGCGCTCAAACGAGGAGCGTATGGCAATGATTGCTGATCTCTGCTTGGTTCTTCTGCTGGACGCCAGCGGCAGCGTGGATGCCGCGGAGTGGGAGCTGCAGGCCAAGGCGACGGCCGAGGCCATTTCCACGCCCGCCATCGTCGAGAAGATCACCCACGGGCAGAACGGCCGCATCGTCGTCACGGCGATGGAATGGTCGAGCTCGGCGGTCGTAATCCTGCCCTGGACCCAGATCGCCAGCATGGGGGACGCCAAGTCCGTAGCGCTGGTGCTGGCGACCTACCAGCGCCGGCAGAGCGGGTCGACCGCGGTAGGCGACGCTCTGTTGGCGGCGGCCGCGGCGATCAAGGCGGCGCCGGACTGCGTGCGTCACGTGGTCGATATCTCCAGCGACGGCACGAACAACGCGGGCAGTGACCCCAGGGCCGCGGTGGCGATGCTCCAGGCCATGGATGTGAGCGTCAACGCGCTGGTGATCGAGGACGAGATCGGCGTGCTCGAGTTCTACCAGAAGACCGTATCCGGGTTCGTGATGCCGGCGACCTGGGACAGCTACCAGCAGGCGATCAAGGCGAAACTGTCGCTGGAAATCGCGGGCCTGGGAGACTGCCGTCCCGACGCCTGCGCGGCGCCGACGATCCATTGACGCCATGAAACCCCGCAGCCGCGCCAGCGCGGTCGCGGCATAGGCGCTCGTCCCCGTTCCGCGTTAGGATGGCCGCCTTCTCCGGCCGCTATCTCCCAGGACATGCATGAACGAGAAGCCAGCGCCCGACAATATCGTCACCGCCTGCCTGCTGATCATCGGCAATGAGATCCTTTCCGGGCGCACCGCCGACGCCAACCTTCCCTATTTGGCCAAGCGTCTCAACGCCCTGGGCATCCGGCTTGCGGAAGTGCGCGTCATCGCCGACAGCGAGGCTGCGATCGTCAGGGCCGTCAACGAGACGCGTGCCCAATACGACTACGTCTTCACCACCGGCGGAATCGGGCCGACGCACGACGATATAACGTCGGGCTGCGTCGCCAAGGCGTTCGGCACCGTGCTGGAGCGCAATGCCGAAGCGGTGAGGCGGCTGGAGCGCCATTATCCCCCTGGGGGCTTGAACGAGGCGCGGCTGCGCATGGCGGAAATCCCGGTGGGCGCGACCTTGATCGACAACCCGGTGTCGACCGCGCCCGGATTCAAGCTCGGCAATGTCTATGTGATGGCCGGCGTGCCGCGCATCATGCAGGCGATGTTCGAGGGGATCGCGCCAAGCCTTGTCGGCGGCAAGCCGGTCCTCACGCGCTCGGTCAGCTGCACGTTGGGCGAAGGCGTGCTGGCCAAGGGCCTGGGCGAAATCCAGGCCCGCTATCCGCGAGTCGATATCGGCAGCTATCCCTATTACCGCGTGGGCGGCTTCGGCGTCAGCCTGGTGGCGCGCGGCACCGATGGGAAGGAGTTGGAAGCCGTTGTGGAGGAGATCGCCACGCTTGTGACTTCGCTCGGTGCCACGCCGGTCTTCGACGCGACGACGTGACTAGCGCAAGTCGCGGATGATGCGCTTGGCGGCATTGTGACCGGGCGCACCGCTGACGCCGCCGCCGGGATGGCTGCCCGACCCGCACAGATAGAGCGCCTGGACCGGCGTGCCGTAGCGCGCGGCCTTGGGGTGCGGGCGCAGGCTGAACATCTGGTCCAGGTCGTGGCGGCCATGGAAGATATCGCCTTCGGTCAGGCCGAAGATGCGCTCGAGGTCGAGCGGCGACAGCACCTGGCGGGCCACGGTGATGCGCCCGAGATTTGGGACGTGGCGCTCGACCGCCTTCAGGATGTCGTCCGCTACCTGGACCTTGATGTCGTCCCATCGCCGTCCCCCGGCGAGGTGATAGGGGTAGTACTTGCACAGCAGGCTCATCACGTGGTGGCCTGGCGGGGCCAGGCTGTCGTCGAGCGCCGAGGCGATCTGGATTGCCACATAGGGCTCGGGCGGGATCTCGCCGGCGCGCGCCAGCCGGTAGCACTGCTCGACGGTCGCGCGGTCCGGCAGCATGGTGATGGCGGAGCCTCGGGCGATGTCCGCTTCGGCCTGCGGCACCGCGGCGAATTCGGGCGCGGCGTTCAGCGCCAGGTTCATGCGCAGCGAGGCGTGACCCATACGCAAATGCCCGATGCCCTGCGCGAACTGCGGATCCAGATGCTCCTGGCCGACCAGTTTCAGGAAGGTGCGCTTGGGATCGGTGTTGGCGGCGACCGCGCGGGCGCGGATCTCCTCGCCCGATTCTAGGCGCACGCCGGCGGCACGGCCGTGCTCGATCAGGATGCGCTCGACCGGCGCCGACTCGCGCAATTCGACGCCGTGCTCGCGCGCGGCGGCGGCGAGCGCACGGCTCACCGCACCCATTCCGCCCCTGGCAATGCCCCATTTGTAGCGCCGACCGTCGAGCTCGCCGAGCACGTTCATGAAGAAGGGCAGGGCCGATCCCGGCTGGTCGAGGCTGGCGAAATTGCTGGAGACGCAATGGACGGCATAGACCTGCCGCATGGTCTCGCTCTCGAACCAGCGCTCCATCAGCTCGTTGGCGCTGAGGGTGAACATCTGCACGAGGAAGTGCCGTTCGTCGGCGTCGAGCCTGCGCAGCCGCAGCCCGGTGCGGGCGGCGGCGAACAGGGACTCCCAGCCGCCCGCCAGGTCCGGCGGCTCGCGCAGCCACTGGTCGCGCACCACGTCGCCGACGCGCAGAAGGCGCTGGCGCAGCCGCTTCATGGCGTCCCAGTCGCGGTTGGAGAACTGCGCCACCTGGGCCTGGTCGTGCGCCTCGTCGCCGGTGAACAGGATGGCGCGGCCATCGCTGAGCAGCTCCAGCGCGCCGCGATAGGGAATCGTCTGCAATCCATGCCGCTTCAGGTCCAGATCGCGGACGATCTCGCCGCGCAACAGGCCGAGCGAATAGGAGGCGATCGAGTTGCGGTAGCCGGGGTGGAAATCCTCGGTCACGGCGGCCCCGCCCAGGACAGGCCGGCGCTCCAGCACCAGCGTCTTCAATCCCGCCTTGCCGAGATAGGCCGCAGCCGTCAGCCCGTTGTGCCCCCCGCCAATGACCACCACGTCATACATCGCTGCCTTGCTCCCATCGGTCGCCGAATCGCGCGCGCGGCACGGTAGGGCAGCTTTGCGACCGCCAGCAATGGCCGTGCTGCGGCAGCCGATACGCCAAGTTCCCCATGGGCGCGGTTGCCTCGCTGGGAGCCTGCGGCTAGCGTGGCGCGAGAGTCCCGGTCGCCGCGCCGCGTGCTGCCCGCTTGGTGGAACTGGTAGACACAAGGGACTTAAAATCCCTTGGCCCGCAAGGGCCGTGCCGGTTCGAGTCCGGCAGCGGGCACCAGAGCCGTTGGATGGACGCTGCCGCGGCTCGCTAGCCCACGGTTTCGCACCCCAGGCGGGCGAGCGCCTGGTCGACCCAGCTGCGGTCGACGGTTCCAGCCTCGGTGGCGGCCATCTGGCGGCCCTCGGCTTCGTTCTTTGCCGCTGCCGCGGCATGCACGGCCACCACTTCATTCAATGGGACTGCAAGCACGCCGTCCCAATCGCCGAGGACGAGATCGCCCGGCTCGATCACCATGCCGTCGAGGGAAATCGGATAACCGATCTCGCCCGGCCCGTCCTTGTACGGCCCGCGATGCGTCACGCCGGCGGCAAATACGGGCAGATTGCGCGTCAGGAAGGCTTCGGCGTCGCGAATCGCGCCGTTGATCACAAATCCCGCGACGCCCCGCCTGATCGCGTGCGCGAGCATCAGCTCGCCCATCAGCGAATGCGTCAGCTCCCCGCCGCCATCGACGACGACAACATCGCCAGGGTCAGCCATGTCGATCGCCTTGTGCAGCATCAGGTTGTCGCCAGGCCGCGTCTTGACGGTCAGCGCCGGCCCGGCGAGCGCGCCACTGCGATGCATCGGCCGCAGCCGCGGCCCGCCCGCGCTCAGGCGCGACATGCAGTCGCTGACATTGGCCACGGGAAGGCCGCGGTACTTCGCAACCATCTCCGCGCCGACCTTGCGCGTGTTCCGGCAAATGCGAAAGCCAACGGTCATGGTTCCTCCCCCGAGCATGGGCGACTGCCCGATCGATTGCGGTCCGGCTACTTGCGCAGCGTCGTGTCCTGGCCGGGCGGTGTGGTGCGGACGGCATCTTCGAGGGAGAAGCATTCACGCCACTCCTCGGGCGGCCGAATCCTGCCGTCCGGTCCAACCTGGTCGAGGCCCCAATAGATCTCCAGCCAATGGCCGTCGGGATCGCGGAACTCGATGGCGACCTGGCAGCCGGCGCGCCGGCGGCCCTCAAACTCTATTTTCACGCCTGCGGCCTTCAGATGTTCGCGGGCGCGGAACACCTCGTCGAGCGTGTCCACGGCGAAGGCCATGTGGTGCAGCTCGCGCCCACTGGCTGCCGTTTCGGCGCCGCCCACAAGCGCGACGCCGTGGTGGTCGGCGTTGCAGCGCAGGAACACCATCTTTCCGTCCATCATGGAGTCGGGGTAGAAGTCGGACACCTTGAAGCCCAGGAGCTTCGTGTAGAACGCGCACGAGCGCGCCACGTCGCGCACCTTCAGCACCACGTGCCCGATCTTGTCGATGCGGAAGGGCGGGGGAGGGTCGGCGCGCAGCGCGCGGATGGACCGCGCCTCCTCGCCGCGAAGTCCTTCGAAATCGATCACGCCCCGTGGCATCGCCGGTCTCCGTCCGTGTCCAAGAACTCGTCACTTCGCAGCCATGGCGCCGCCGCGCCGCGCCGCGTGCTGCAGGCTGGCCCTGTCGAGATCGTCCAGCAGGCCGCCGAAATCGGCGCCGTTGGCGCGCGCCGCACCGATGATGGCGCCAAGATCCGCTGCCCAATCCTGCACGACGACGGTCGAGCCCGTCATTACCGGGCGCTGGCCGGCGTCCTCGATCGTCCTGGCGACCTCGCGCATCTCCTCGGCACGGCGGCGCCCGTGGACCAGCGCGCGGCTGACGAAGTAACGCATCCTTGCATTCCAATCCTGGCCCGGGAAGGTTTCCGCGAACGTCGCGATCACGTCGTCGAGCACGCCGTAGTGCCGGGCCGTCATCGCGCACTCGATCGCCAGCGCCTCCAGTCCCTTGATCACGATGCTGCGGCACATCTTGACCGACGAGGCGGCGCCGATCCGCTCCGAGAACGCCTTCGCGTCCAGCGGCCAGCCCGACGCGCGACGCAGGAACTCGCCCGCATGGGGGCCGCCCAGCAGGATCGGAGTCTTGAGGCCGCGGGGGGTCACGGGCGCCATGACCGCCGCCTCGACATAGCGTGCGCCTGCACGCTCGACGATGCGCGCCGCTTCGGTCTTGGTCGTGGGAGCCACCGAGTTGATGTCGAGGAAGAGGCTCGCCGGCGCTAGCCCGCCGACGCAGGACCGGGCGGCATCGAGATCCGAGCCGGCGGTGACCGCGCTGATAACCAGGTCTGCTCCGGCGATCGCCGCGTGCGGCCCCGCCGCCAAGCGCACGTCCGCCGCGCGCGCGGCCGCGGATTGCGGCGATCGCGGATCGACGAAAGCAATGTCGTAGGCGCGGATGTCGCGAATCCCCGCCGCGCGCAGGTCGCGCGTGAAGATCGTGCCGGCTTCGCCAAAGCCGATCAGCGCAACCGAGGCAAATGGCTTGTCCATGACCGCTTCACGCCCCCCAGACGCTGTCCGGCACAAACACCCGGCCGCTCATCAGCTTGCGGCAGGTGCGCAACAGGGCCGATCGGCGCACGCGCAGCGCATCGCCCGCTCCCTCGACCTCCATGTCCACGCTGAAGAATCCGGTCGGGTGCTCCACGTCGATGCGCCGCGCGACGAGACCGCAATCCAGTCGCGCGACGTCGGCCGCCAGCGATCCGGGAATTAGGCAGGCCGTCGCGACGCTGACCGCGCCGAGGACCCCGATCGCCTCGTGCACCCGGTGGGGAATGAAGCTGCGCGTGGCGATCGTGCCGCCCGCCGTCGGCGAGGAAACGAGCGTCATCTTGGGCACGTTCTTCTTCGTCACGTCGCCGAGGTTCATAAGTGGCCCGCAGGCCAGCCGGATGGCCTCGATTCTGGCCTTGAGACCCGCGTCGCGTTCCAGCGCCGCCGGGGGCTCCATGCCCGAACAGCCGAGATCGCGGGCGCGCAGGATCACAACCGGCATGCCGTTGTCGATGCAGGTGACGGCGTAGCCCTCGACATGGTCGACCGCTTGGCCAGTCGGCAGCAGGCTGCCGCAGGACGATCCCGCGATGTCGAGAAATTCGATGCTGATCGGCGCCGCCGTCGCCGGCACGCCGTCGATCCGCGCCGGGCCGTCATAGGCGACCTGCCCGCCGGGCGTCGGCACCGAGGCGACGGCGACGCTCCGGGTGTTGACCATGTGAATCCTGACCGGCGTCGCCTCGCCGGTGACGGACACCAGCCCATGCTCGATCGCGAAGGGGCCGACCCCCGCCAGCATGTTGCCGCAGTTTTGCGAGGCATCGACGCGCGGCTGGTCAACCACGACCTGCAGGAAAAGGTAGTCCACATCGGCATCGGGCCGCGACGGGGGGCCGACGACGGCAACCTTGCTGGTAAGGGGATGCGCGCCGCCC
>CAYMTM010000119.1:0-2624 GCA_964393375.1 uncultured Rhodospirillaceae bacterium | reverse complement strand
GATCTGGCGAAGGTCGGGCGACCCCATGACCGCGAGCAGCACCCGGTCGCGCGCGATCGGGTCGGCCGGGAGATCGGCGCTGAGGAAATACGGGCCCTTCGACGTCCCGCCGCGCATCAAGGTGCAGGGTATTTCCCGCATCACGCCCATGCGAGTTCCCCTGTCACCAGCGGAAACACGCGTTGATATCCTTCGCCGTGCGTAACCTTGCGATCCGAGTTGCGTGCCGCCTGCACGCCGCGCTGCAAGGCGACTCGCGTATAGTATTCCCAGAGGTGCTCCTGGCCTTCCATCGCCTCGATCGCACGGCGTTTCTTCTCCCAGACAGTCGAGACGTCGAGCAGGATGTCGGGGCGCCATTCGCACTGCTCGGTCTGGTGCGGTTCGAACAGGTATACCGGCGGAGCGCCGATGACGGGAACCTCGGGGCGGTAGCCATGGGCCTGGGCCACGATGCGCGCCTCCTGCGCGAGGTGCGCGGCGAGCGGATGGTCGAAATTGTAGGGGTCCTTGAGCGAATGGGTCAGGACGAAGGCGGGCCGCAGCGCCCGGTACAGGTCGGCCAGGCGGAAGACGGTCTCGTCGCCGATCCGCATCGGATAGTCGCCGAGGTCCCAGAATTCGATCTCCGCGCCCAGGATCCGGGCGGCCTTCTCGGCCTCCGCCTTGCGGGCGCGCTTGACCTCCTCCAGCGTCATGCCGGGCTTGCGCCACAGCTTCGCCGACTCGCCGCGCTCGCCATAGGACAGGCAGACGATCCGCACCCAATAGCCGCGCTCGGCGTGCAGCGCGATCGCGCCGCCCGCGCGCCAGACGAAGTCGGCGGAATGGGCGCTGACGACCAGCGCGCTCCTGGCGCTTTCGGGCATGGATCCGCTCCGGCCTTCTGGTTTCCGAAATATGCAGTGCCGGGAGTCTAGCGGGCTCCGATGCGGGCCGGCCTATTCATTCTGCCGGCCAAGCGATTACTGTCTGGAATGCCCCGCACCGGCCGGCGAAGCGTCGATGGCGGCGCGCAGGCACTCGATGAACGCCTGGGTTGCGGGCGAGAGCTTGCGGCCGTGGGCGCGGATAAGGCCGGCGGGGCGCGGGCGCGCGGCAACCTGGATCGGCACGACTTTCACGGCGCCGCGGGCGATGTCACCGGCCAGCAGGTGGAGCGGCATGATCGTCACTGCATTGCTGGTCAGCAGCAACTCGCGAATCAGGCTGATCGACGAGGTGCGCACCGGCGTCGTCGTCTCCGAAAGCCCCAGCGTCACCAGCAACGGCTCGATCTCCCGCCCGACCCGCTGGCTGATCGTCGGCAATACAAGTTGATAGGCGCGCAGATCCGCCGCAGTGACGGTTTCGTGCGCGTGCAAGGGATGGTCGGCACGTGCGAGAACGCTGAGCGGTTCTTCATAGAGCGCCTCGCGAACGAAGGCGTCGGGCAGCGCGGGTTCGTACAGGCGGCCGACGACGAGGTCGACGTCGCCGGCCGCAAGGGCCGGGAGCAACTGGTCGGTCGTGCCCTGGACCAGCTTGACGATGATGCCGGGATGACGCGTCTTGAGTTCGGCAAGCGCGCCCGGAAGAATGCCTGCGGCGGCGACCGGCAGGGCGCCTATCGCGATGGTTTGCGCCGCCGTCGCGCGCAGCCGGTCGAACTCGTCCTGCAACCGGTCCACCTCGGCGAGCATCCGTCGCGCCGCCGCGATGACCGCCTCGCCCATTGCGTTGGGCTCCGTGCCGTGCGCCCGGCGTTCGAAGATACGCGCGCCCAGTATCTCCTCGAGCTCCTGCAACGCCTTGGTCAGGGCGGGCTGGGTCAGCGCCAGGGCCGCCGCAGCCTTCTTCAGGCTGCGATGGGTGGCGATCGCGTCGACGACGCGCATCTGCTGGAGCCTAAGGCGCTGGCCGAGAAAACGCTGCATCGCTGCCAGGCGAACGGTTGGGATGCGAGTTTGCACCAAGTGGCACCAGGAAGGGAACCGGCCGAAGCGACGGCTATGCCCAGGAAGCGATGGGATTCCGCCGGAAAGTGCCCTAAATTCACCCGGTCCGAAAGGGCGGGGCCGGTTCAAATCCGGAGGCGGGCACCGGCCGTGGCGCGCGCGACCGCAACGATCCGCGGGAGGAACCATCGATGTTCGAGTGCACGCTTGCGGGCAGCCTGCCCAAGCCGTTCTGGCTATCGGAGACCAACAAGCTCTGGCCGCAATGGAAGGCGACGGGCAAGGAGCTGGAAATCGCCAAGCGCGACGCTACGCTGTTCTGGCTGAAGGCCCAGGAGGACGCCGGTCTGGACATCGTCAGCGACGGCGAGCAGTCGCGCCAGCATTTCGTGCACGGATTCCTGGAGTTCGTCGACGGCATCGACCGCGAGCGCAAGGTCAAGATGGGGATCCGCAACAACCGCTACGACGCGATGGTGCCGAAGGTGGTATCCAAATTGAGCCTGAGAGGCAGGGCGCACGCGACCGAGGCGCGCTTCGCCCGGGCCCACACGAAGAAGAAACTGAAATTCACGCTGCCCGGTCCGATGACGATCGTCGACACGATCGCCGATGAGTACTACGGCGACCGCGTGAAGATGGCGATGGCTTTCGCCGAGCTGCTGAACCAGGAGGCGCGTGCGCTGG
>CAYMTM010000118.1:0-13846 GCA_964393375.1 uncultured Rhodospirillaceae bacterium | reverse complement strand
GCGGCTGCGGAGCGGAAACGCTGCTACCGTTGTGTCGCGGCTTCTGCGCAGGTTCGGTCGACCTGCGGGTCGCCCCTCGGCCCCGGGCGCATCGGAGTTGTTGGCGGCGAATCAATTGGCCGCGCGGAATCGACACGCGGACGCCCTGCGCGAGCTTGCTCGATACCTCCGGCTCGTGCCGGGTGACATACAGGTGCTGCTGACAAAGCTTCAGATCGAAGCACACCTGCAGCGCTACGACGACGCGCTCGATTCGTGCTTGCTGGTCCTCGCCCTGGACCCTTCGTGCAAGCATATCCGACCGAGCCTCGAGGTTCTACTTGGCAATCCGGCACTCGCGCACCGACACGACGAAGTGTTGCGGCGGCTTGACCCCGGCGCGCCCGATCATCCCGATGCTCGCGTGTTACGGGAGATAGCGGCAGAACTGATGCCGACTTTCATCGGGTGCGTGGACGAGATGATTGCAGCAGGCTCGATCGCGGCAGCTGCCGCGCGGCTGCAGCGCTGCCAATCCATAGCGCCGACATCCGTCCCGGTTCGGCTGGGCCTGGTCCGCCTGCGAATCGCGCAGCGGCAGGTCGCCGAAGCAATCGACCTTTGCCTTGGCATCCTCGACGAGGATCCCGCGAACGATCCGGCCTTAGCGGCGCTCGGAGATATTCTGCAACGCGCGCACCGACCGCACCGGCTCGACGACGTGGGAACGGCGCTGTCCCGCCATCTCAAGGCCAAGCCCGAGAATCCGCAGGGAATCGCGTGCCTCATGCACTGGGCCGACGCTGTCGCTCGGGTCGATGGTGCGCGCGCCGCATCCGGTGCCGTCGAGCATGCGCTCGCCGCCGTTCCGGAGTCCCGTCGTATCCGCGACCGAATCGTGCGCCTGCTGGAAATTCCGCAGGGTGCGGCGGGGGCTTCGGCGCATGCTGCCACCACGCCGCCGACGCTGGCCGGTGCGCAGACCTTGCTCCTTGCGCCGAGCGATGCAGAGCAGGACGCCTATGATCGGCTGGTCGCCTTGAACGTGGTCGACACCATCGGCGGCATTGCCCGCCGGTTCTATCGCGATGTCGGCTATGACATCCGGTCGGCCCCGCTTGTGGCGCTACTCGCCGAACTCCGGGAGGAACTCGCTGTTCCATCGGTAGCCGATGCCGCCAGCTCGACGTGGCCTCTTCTGCGGTTCGAGGCGGCATGGAACCTGTATCTAAACGACGAGCGCGAACGGAGCGTCGAGCTGCTGAGGACGTTGATCGACGACCCGGCCCTGCTGCGGTTCGCGCATGGCGACCGCTTCGTCAAGGAGGCGCTGGTCCGGTCCGGGGAGATCGTCGGGCGCCGCGACGAGCGCGCCGGAGACGATGCGCGAGCGATGTCCGTCTATCGCCGGACAATGCAACTTGAGGAGAACGGCGTCGTCGCCAGGCGGATGGCATTGCTACACTGGCGCAGGGGCGACCTTCGCGGCGCGATGGAGGCGGCCGACGCCGCCGTCATGAGCAAGCAGAACCTCTTCCCGCGCCTGCCGGAGGGGCCCTATGTGTCCTGGCTTCGCCGGGCACTGGCCGAACGCGGATGTCGGATGGCCTGAATACCAGGACCAAGGATGAGCGCCGAATGATCGAGATCCAGGACTATCGCTTGGGCGAGCGACTCGCCCGCTCGGCGATTCCGAGCTGGTGGATTGCGGAGTCGCATCAGGTCGATGTCTTCGCCAGGATCGGGTTCCCGGTTCGGCTCGAATCGATCCATGAAGTCGGCCAACTGATCGACACGATGCAGGAGAACCGCTACGCGCGCTTCCTCAAGGAGACGGGCGGCCTGTCGGAAGATGACGTAGAAATCCTGTTAGGCGCGCTTGTCCGGTCCGTTTTGTTCCAGCGCGCGCGGCTGCCGCGACGAAAGCCCCTCGTGCCGGTCTCGACAATGACATCGGCGCTTCTGCTCTACAAGAAGATCGCCGCCGTCAGGCCGACGATCGGCTCGATTCTCGAAATCGGTCCCGGCTGCGGCTATCTGTCGTTCTTCCTGGCATCGAACCCGTTGCTCGCGGACTACAGCCAAGTGGAAGCCTGCGAGAGCTTCTACATCCTGCAGAGCATGATCAATTCCTATCTCTTCGGGCATCGGTTCCGTGACTTTGCGATCGGCCCGTTGCCCCAGGACCAGACGCTCCATCTCCGCAAGGACGTGGAGCCTCCCATGCTGATCGACGAACGCGAGCTGCCGCCCCACCGCTGCTTGCATTTCCCATGGTGGACGCTGAAGGAGCTGCTCGACAGGAAATACGATGTCGTAACGTCGAATGCCAACCTGTCCGAGTTCTCGCAGGCCGCGCTGCGCGATTATCTGACGATTTTCTCGCGCGTGATGAAGGATGACGCGGTGTTCGTGGTGCAATGCACGGGGTTTCCCGGACATTCGACCCTCGATCAGCTGTTCGATACCCTGCACGAATTCCGCCTGGCGCCGATCCTTTGTGCCCTGGCGCAGGAGAACCTCACGGCGGATCGGCTGGCCAGTCTTACCGAGGCCTTTACGTCATTCGGGTTCGACCGCAGGGAGTTCGCCCTCAACACCCTGATACTCATGAAGGAAACGCATCCGCTGTTCTACGGTGCATGGGACCGGCGCAACTATCGTCACGGTTTCGCCGTCCAATTCGAGCCATTGCGAACGCTGTACCGGCCCAGCGGTCCGATGCGGTCTCCGTCCCGCGAGGAACTGTTCGCACTCGTCAAGGACCGGCTCGGCAAGACCGACCTTGCCACGTCGGCCCGATCGCCCTGAATCGGTTGAAGGGACGGCCCCATTAAGGCTCGGCGTCCGGCTGGTTCTGGGGTTGGGCTTTCTGGAAGGCCGGCAAGGCAAGACAGGCCGCGACGATGCGGTTGATCGTGGGGTAAGGCGCCATGTCGAGGTTCACCCGCCCGGCATTTGCCACCTGCGGCACGAGGCAGATATCGGCGAGGCCCGGCTGGTCGCCGTGACAAAACCTGCCCGTGTCCTTGCTCGCGGACAATTGCTGCTCAAGCGCGCGAAAGCCGATCTCGATCCAGTTGCGCGCCCAGGCGTCGCGCGCCCGCTGGTCGAGGCCGAGCTGCTTCTCCAGGTAGCCCAGCACGCGCGTGTTGTTGATCGGGTGGATGTCGCAGGCGATCGACAGCGCCATCGCGCGCACCCGCACCCGCGCCAGCGGTTCCTTGGGCAGGAACGGCGGCGTCGGGTGCGTCTCGTCGAGATACTCGATGATCGCCAGGGATTGGTTCAAGAGCGCACCGTCGATCTCCAGCACCGGCACAAGGCCGAGCGGATTCAGCTTGCGAAACGCCTCGCTGTGCTGCTCGCCCTTGCGCAGGTGGTAGAAGCGCTGGTCGTACGGGATCCCCTTAAGGTTCAGCGCGATGCGCGTTCGGTACGCGGCCGAGGATCGGAAGTAGCCGTGCAGCGTGACGCTCGGCATTTGATTTCTCCGCGATGGTTAGGCCTGTACGAACTCGATCGCGACGCCGAAGGCGTCGCTGTGATCGACGATCAGCGCGCCGCGATGGCGCCGCGCCAGCACATTGTTTCCGCGTAGCAGCCTCTCCGTGGCGGCAAGATCCGCGACCTCGACGCGGTAGCCGACCAAGACGGGACTGTCGGCCGGGCCGGGCAACGCCATGTCGGGGTAGCGTTCGGCGATCCGTACTGCATCGAGCAGCGTGATCGAGCCCAGTGCGGTGCGCACGTCGAGCCGTCCTGCCGAGGCTTTCACCGCGTCCTGTCCCTGCAATTTGGCGAAGAACTCCGCGTACTGCACGGGATCGGGCGCGCGCATGACCACGTCGCTGACAAGTCGCGCGCCGTTGGCGTGCTTCTGGTACTCCGGCTTCCAGAAATATTGCGGCGCGTGCTGCTGGCAGCAGAAGAACGCCGCCTCGGGCATCTTCTTGTGCGTGACGAAGGCGAGCGAGAAGGCCACGCGTGCGGTACTGCCGTCCGGCAGTCTCGCCTGACGCTCGAAGTCGAACGGCGCATAGGTGTCTAGTCCCGCCGCCTTGAACGCTGCCTGGTCGGCGCGGGCGTCCTTGGATTGGAATACCAGCATCGCGAAGCCCTCGCGCCTCTTCAGGAACTCCGCGTTGAAGCGGCCGAAGTCGAACTGGCCGGGCGCGGGCGGCGCCAGCTTGGCGGCGTCGAGGATCGCCAGCACCTCGATGAAATTGCCCTGGAGCTGGACCAGGATGTTGCCGGTGCCCCAGGGGTGCAGCGCGCGCGGCGTGCATGTGAAGCCCAGCCGCTCGTACAGCGCGCGCGCCTTGTCCAGGTCGTTGACGCACAGGACCAGATGGTCGATGCCGCGATCAATACCCACGCTTTCCTCACCCGCCTGGCTTCGCGCAACCCCGCACCCGAGGGGGAGCGGGAACCAATCGCCGAAGACGTTTGGCAGTTGAGGGATAGTCTGGAGCTCCGGCGTCCGTCAATTCGGCGGCATGTAGCGCACGACCTCCTGGTCGATGGCGCCGAAGATCGAGTTCCCCTTGCCGTCCAGCATCTCGATGCGGATGCGGTCGCCGAACCGCATGAAGGGCGTGGTCGGTTTGCCGTGGTCGATCGTCTCGATCATCCGCCGTTCGGCGATGCAGGACGAGCCGACCGCGCGGTCGCGGTTGGCGACCGTGCCCGAGCCGACGACCGTGCCGGCCGCCAGCGCCCGCGTCTTGGCGGCATGCGCGATCAGCTGGCCGAAATCGAACGTCATGTCCGTGCCCGCGTTGGGTCGGCCGAATTCCTTGCCGTTCAGGGTGCTGATCAGCGGAAGCGTGATCTTGCCGCCGTCCCAGGCCGGGCCCAGCTCTGCGGGTTCGACCGCGACCGGCGAGAAGGACGAGGCCGGCTTGGAATGGAAGAAGCCGAAGCCCTTGCCCAGTTCGGCCGGGATCAGGTTCCTGAGGCTTACGTCGTTCACCAGCATCAATAGCTTGATGTGACCGCGCGCCTGGTCCGGCGTGATGCCCATCGGCACGTCGTCGGTGATCGCGGCCACCTCGGCCTCGAAGTCGATTCCCCAATCTTCGGACTGGCAGGGGATCGGGTCGCAGGGGCCAAGGAACCCGTCCGAGCCACCCTGATACATCAAAGGATCGGTCCAGAAACTCTGCGGCATCTCCGCCCCGCGCGCCTTGCGCACCAGTTCCACATGCACGACATAGGCGCTTCCATCCGCCCATTGATAGGCGCGCGGCAGGGGGCTATGGGCCTTCCTGGGATCAAAGGGCTTGGCGCCCTTCGCCTCGCCCTGATTCAACAGGCGGTACACCGAGCGCAGCTCTCCGACCACATCGTTCCATTTGTCCAGCGCCTGCTGCAAGGTCCGGGCAACATGCGGCACGGCGACGCACTGCTTCAGGTCGCGGCTGACCACGAGCAGCCTGCCGTCGCGGCCCTTTGAAGCGGACGGGGCTTGTTTCAGCGTGGCAAGCTTCATTCGGCGGCCTGCGGCTTGGCCTGCCAGGACTTGACGTAACCCGGCCACTCCACCCCCTCGGGCAACGGCCCGCTTTCCAGCGCGTCGCGGGTATCGACCATCACCGCCACCTCGTCGGTTTCCTTGCGCGCCGCCTTGGCGCCGGTGGCGAAGGCCTTGGGATGCGGCCCATGCGGGAAACCGCAGGGATGGAGCGTCACCATGCCGGGGTGGATGTTGTCGCGGCTGAAGAAGCTGCCGCGGTGATAGAAGATCATCTCGTCGTAGTCGTCGTTGTTGTGGAAAAACGGCACCTTGAGCGCGCCCGGATCGCTTTCGATCGGCCGCGGTACGAAGGTGCAGACCACGAATCTTGCCGCCAGAAAGGTCGTGTGCGCCGAAGGCGGCAGATGGTAGCGGTGGCTCATGATCGGTCGGATATCGCGCCAATTGATGCGCGCCGGCGCCAAGTCGCCGTGCCAGCCGACGACGTCGAGCGGGTTATAGGGGTAGGTAACGGTCGAAATCGCGCCGCGCCGCTTGATTCGGATTTTCCATTCCTGCGATCCCTTTGCGCCCACCTGTTGCGCCTTGAAGGCGTCGTCCAGGCGCGGCGTGTCGAGCATGGCGGGATCGAAGATGGCGTGATGGCCGACGAGTCCCTTCTCGGGCAGGCGATAGGAATCGTTGCTGGCCTCGATCAACAGAGCGGTCACGGGTTCGGCGCACTCGATGCGCCACTGGGTGCCACGCGGCAGCACGATATAGTCGCCTTCGCGGAATTCCAGGTGTCCGAAGTCGCAGAACAGGTGTCCCGCGCCCTCGTGCACGAAAATCAGCTCGTCCCCGTCGCCGTTGCGCACGAGGTCGCGCATGTCGCCGTCGGTGCGCCAGAACCGGATGCGGCAATGCGCGTTGTGCAGCACGTCGACTGCGTCCCACGGCGAATTCGCGACCGCGTTCAGCCTGGTCAGATCGAAGGCGCGGGGCCGGAGCGGCCCTTCCCAGTCGCTCCAGGCCGTCGGCGGGTGGCGGTGATGGAACTGCGCCGAGGGCCCGAAGAAGCCCTCCTTGGACATCTCGCGCTCGTAGGTGCCTTCCGGCAGGTCCGTATGCGCCTGGCGCGAGGCCCTACCCTCGACGCGGGGGAAGGAGATCCATTTCTTGCTCATCGCTGCTCTCCGCGAAGCTCGCCCTTGCACAGGCCCGGGACGAGGGGACATATCAGGCGCTCCTCACCCTCGAGCCGTTAGGGTGAAGCGAGCGCCAGAACTACCGTCCGGCTTCGGCCTTCAGCACTCCGCGCCGGATCTGGTCCAGCTCGATCGACTCGAACAGGGCGCGGAAATTGCCCTCGCCGAAGCCCTCGTTGCCCTTGCGCTGGATGATCTCGAAGAAGATGGGACCGATCACGGTGGCGGTGAAGATCTGCAGCAGCAGCCCGCCGCCCTTGGTCGGCGCGCCATCGATCAGGATGCGGTTGCGCTGCAGGCGCGCCAAGTCCTCGCCATGCCCGGGCAGGCGCGCGTCGACCGCGTCGTAGTAGGTGTCCGGCACGTCCTGAAATTCCACCCCCTGCCCGCGCAGCCACTCGACCGTCGCATAGATATCGTCGGTGCCGAGCGCGATGTGCTGGATGCCCTCGCCGCGATAGGCGCTCAGGTACTCCTGGATCTGCGATTTGTCGTCGGAGGATTCGTTGATCGGGATGCGGATCTTTCCGCAGGGGCTGGTCATCGCCTTCGATTTCAGCCCGGTCAGCCTGCCCTCGATGTCGAAGTAGCGGATCTCGCGGAAATTGAACAGGCGCTCGTAGAAGTCTGCCCATTCCGCCATCCGCCCGCGATGCACGTTGTGCGTCAGATGGTCGATATAGCGCAGCCCGGCGCCCATGGGCACCGGTTCGGCGCCTTCGATCGGCACGAAATCCACGTCGTAGATCGTGCCGCGCTTGCCGTAGCGGTCGACCAGGTAGATCAGGCTGTCGCCGATGCCCTTGATCGCCGGGATGTTGAGCTCCATCGGCCCGATCTTGCCCTGTACGCCCCAGGCGCCCAGCGACAGCGCGCGCTGATAGGCCTTGCCGGCGTCCGCGACGCGGAACGCGATCGCGCAGACCGACGGCCCGTGGAGACGCTGGAAGCTCTGCGCGAAGCTCTCCGGCTCGGCGTTGACGACGAAGTTGACGTCGCCCTGGCGGTAGAGCGTCACGTCCTTGGAGCGGTGGCGCGCCACCGCGCTGAAGCCCATCGAGCGGAACAGCCGGCCCAGCGCCTGGGTGTCCGGCCCGGCGTATTCGACGAATTCGAACCCGTCGGTGCCCATCGGGTTCGATGAGGTGATTTCTGCCATGGCGGCAAATCCTCGTTGACCGTGCGGTCCTGTTTTGCGCAGTATAGTTTCAAATGAAACCAATTGCCATCGCGAAAGCGGACGGGAGGCGCCGCCGCTCGAACGGGCGGCTGGCGCTCGAACGGTTCCTGCCCTACCGTCTCTCGATCCTCGCCAATACGGTGAGTTCCGGGGTGGCGCGCATCTACGCCCGGCGCTTCCAGATGACGATCCCGGAATGGCGCGTTATGGCGGTCCTGGGCTGCTATGGCCCGCAATCGGCCATCGAGATCAGCGGCCGGACCGCAATGGACAAGGTGCGTGTCAGTCGCGCGGTCGCGCGCCTGATCCGCGCCGGCCGGCTGTGCCGCGCCGTTGACGGCGCGGACCGGCGCCGCTCGGTACTCACGCTGACCGCCAAAGGCGTCGATGTGCACGACCGCATCGTGCCGCTGGCGCGGGCGGCGGAAGAGCGGCTGCTGGCGGCGCTGTCCGCCGCCGAGCGCCGCCAGATCGACCGGCTGATCGCCAAGCTCCAGCATCGCGCGGCGGCGATCCTGGCGCCCGAGCACGATGCAACCTGGCCATAACGCCCGGCGGCGGTGCCTGGAACATCCCCGGAACGGCGTTGCGCGCCGATAGTCCCGTGCTATAAGGCCAAAGCCCGGCTGGCCGGATGCGGCAGAGCAGGGCAACCGATCCCGGGACATACGCCGACAGGACCCGCCCATGGCCCCCGCCAGCCCGACTCCTGCCCGCCCGCCGGGCCAGGCCAAATCGATCCTGATTCTCAACGGGCCCAACCTGAACATGCTGGGGACGCGCCAACCCGAGATCTACGGCCGCGAAAGCTTGCAGGAAATCATGGCTGCGGCAGCGCGTCGGGCGACCGAGCTGGGTCTGGCGACCGACGCGCGCCAGTCGAACCACGAGGGCGATCTCGTCACCTGGATCCAGCAGGCTCGGAGCGAACGCGACGGCATCATCATCAACCCGGCCGGTTTCACCAGCACGTCGATCGCCATCCTCGACGCGCTCTTGCTGGCCGAGAAGCCGGTGATCGAGGTACATCTGTCGAACATCCACCGGCGCGAGGATTTCCGCCACCACTCCTTCGTCTCCAAGGCGGCCACCGGCGTGATCTGCGGCCTCGGCAGCCACGGCTACCTGTTGGCAGTCGATGCCATGGCGCGCCTGTTGAAGCAGTAACCGGCGCGACATGAACCGGGAAAAACGCATGGCGAAGCTCGACGTCGATCCGGACCTGATCCGCCGGCTGGCGGCGCTGCTCCGCGAGACGGGTCTGGCCGAGCTCGAGGTGACGGAGGGGGAAAAGCGCCTGCGCGTGCGGCTGCCGGAGGCGAGCAACGGTGCCGCGACCGTATCGCCAGCGCCGGCAGCGGCGGCGCCTGTATCAGGCGCTGCCCAAGCCGCCGGCGAGGGCCTGCCGGCGGGCGCGGTGACCTCGCCGATGGTCGGCACGGTCTATATCGCGCCCGAGCCCGGCGCCGCGCCCTTCGTGGCGGTAGGCGACAAGGTGATCGAAGGCCAGACCCTGCTGATCGTCGAGGCGATGAAGGTCATGAACCAGATCCCCTCGCCCCGCGCGGGCACCGTCACCCGCATCCTGGTGCGCGACCGCCAGCCGGTCGAGTTCGGCGAACCCCTGATAATCGTCGAATAGCGGGCGGAGCACGCTCCGGGCATGTTCGAGAAGGTGCTGATCGCCAACCGAGGAGAGATCGCGCTGCGCATCCAGCGCGCCTGCCGCGAGATGGGGATCGAGACGGTGGCCGTGCATTCCACCGCCGACGCCGACGCGATGCATGTGCGCCTGGCCGACGAGAGCGTGTGCATCGGCCCGCCCCCGGCCGCCGACAGTTACCTGAACATGCCGGCGATCCTGTCGGCGGCGGCGATCACCGGCGCCGACGCCATCCATCCCGGCGTCGGCTTCTTGAGCGAGAACGCGCGTTTCGCCGAGATGGTGGCGGAGCACGACCTGACCTTCATCGGCCCCACGCCCGAACACATCCGCCTGATGGGCGACAAGATCGCCGCCAAGCGCGCGGCGCTTGAACTCGGCCTGCCGCTGGTGCCGGGCAGCGACGGGCCGGTGGCGAGCGACGACGACGCGCTGCGCCATGCGCGCGCGATCGGCTACCCGGTGCTGGTCAAGGCCGCCGCCGGCGGCGGCGGCCGCGGCATGAAGGTGGCGCGCAGCGAAACCGAGCTGCCCGAGGCGCTGCGCATGGCGCGGCGCGAGGCGCAAAGCGCCTTCGGCGACGAGACGGTCTACCTGGAGAAGTTCCTGGAGCGGCCGCGCCATATCGAGCTGCAGGTTCTGGGCGACGTCCACGGCAATGTGGTGCACTTCGGCGAACGCGACTGCACGCCGCAGCGCCGGCACCAGAAGGTGGTGGAGGAGGCACCATCGCCCGCGCTCAATGCCGCCGAGCGCGCGCGGCTCGGCAATGTCGGGGTGGAGGCGATGACCAGGCTCGGCTACCGCTCGCTCGGCACGATCGAGTTTCTCTACCAAGACGGGCAATTCTATTTCATCGAGATGAACACGCGCCTGCAGGTCGAGCACCCGGTGACGGAGATGATCACCGGCGTCGATTTGGTGCGCGAGCAGATCCGCGTCGCGACCGGCGCGCCGCTCGGCTATGGCCAGCAGGACATCGCCTTCCAGGGCCACGCGATCGAATGCCGGATCAACGCCGAGCACCCGCGCAGCTTCGTGCCCGCGCCCGGGCGCGTCAGCGAGTACCACGCCCCGGGCGGCCTCGGCGTTCGGGTCGAATCCGGACTCTATTCCGGTTACCGCGTGCCGCCCTACTACGACAGCCTGATCGCCAAGCTGGTGGTGCACGGCCGGACGCGCAACGAATGCCTGATGCGCCTCAAGCGTTCGCTGGCCGAATACGTGATCGGCGGCATCGAGACGACCATCCCGCTGCACCGCGACATCATGGCGGCGCCCGCCTTCATCGACGGCGCCATCGATATTCACTGGCTCGAGCGCTTCGTCGCCGGAGGTGGGTGATCGCCGCGACCAAGAGCATCGATCGGATCACGCCCGAGATCCTGCTGCGCGCCTATGCCGTCGGTCTGTTCCCGATGGCGGAAAGCCGCGACGACCCGACCCTGTTCTGGGTCGATCCCCACTCGCGCGGCGTCCTGCCGCTTTCCAAGTTTTACCTGCCGAAGCGCATGCGCAGGCTCCTGCGCCGGGAGCGGTTCGACATACGCTGCGATTCCGCCTTCCCCGAGGTGCTCGACGGCTGCGCCGAGTCGACCGAGCGCCGGCCGGATACCTGGATCAATCGCGAGATCCGCGGGCTGTATCTCGCGCTGTTCCAGATGGGGCATGCGCACAGCGTCGAATGCTGGCGCGAAGGCCGGTTGGCGGGCGGGCTCTACGGCGTGGCGCTCGGCGGCGCGTTCTTCGGCGAAAGCATGTTCAGCCGCGAGCCCGATTCCAGCAAGGTCGCGCTCGCCCACCTGGTCGCCCGGCTGCGCAAGGGCGGCTTCGTGTTGCTCGACACGCAGTTCGTCACCGACCATCTCAAGCGCTTCGGCGCCGTCGAGGTCCCGCGGGCCGAGTACCGGGTGATGCTGTCGCGCGCCCTGGCGATCGTGGCGCACTTTCCGCGCTCGCTCGACGCCCCGCTCGACCAGTGGCTGCCGGAGATCCGCGCCGGCCGCAACTGAGGGCGCGCCGTCAGCCGCCCTTGCGCGCCTCGGCGATCAGCTTTTCCAGGGTCGGCCCGTCGATCGCCCCCGGGACAAGCTTGTCGCCGACGATGAAGGCCGGCGTGCCGCGGATGTTGAGCGCCTCCGCCAGGTCGACGTTCTTCTCGAGGTGCCGGCTGATCTCCGGCGAGGCCATGTCCTTCTTCAGGCGCTCGACGTCCAGGCCGACGCTCTGCGCCGCGCGGAACACGCCCTCCTCGGTCAGCCTCTCCTTCAGCCGCATCAGCGCGACATGGAACTCCACGTAGCGGCCCTGGCGCTGGGCGGCGAGCGCGGCGCGCGCGGCAAACACCGATTCCGGTCCGAGGATCGGGAACTCCTTGAAGACGATCTTGACCTTGCCGTCCTTCTTGGCAATGTCGATCACGCGTTCCGCCACCTGCTTGCAATAAGGGCAGCGGTAGTCGAAGAATTCGGCGATCACCACGTCGCCGTCCGGGTTGCCCGCCACCGGCGCGGCGGGGTCGCGCAGAATCTCCTCGCGCCTCTGCTTCATGGCCGCCGCTGCCTTGCTCTGCGCCGCGGCCTCCTCCTGGCGGCGCATGTCCTCGAGCGCATCCAGGATCAGCCGCGGCTGCTCCTTGATGATGCGCTTGACGATGTCCTCGACCTGGCGCGTCTGATCGGGCGTCAGGCTTTGCGCGGGCGCCGAAGCGGGAAGCGCCGCGACCATCGCGGCCATCGCCAGGGCGCCCAGTGCCATCGTCATGCTTCGCATCGTCGGTCCTTCCATCTTCCGGAGCGCGCTCAGCCCCGTTCGCGTTGCTTGGCCATTTCGCGGCGCGCCTGGGCCTGGAGATCCTGGACCCTCAGATACGGCGGCGAGCCGACCGGAAGCAGACGCTCGGCGCGCTGGGCCTGGCCGAGCGCGACGCGGTAGTCGCCCCTCAGCATGGCTTCCTCCGCCAGCGCCAGCGCGGCCATGCCGATATTGCCGGTGCGGCCTTCGGCGATCGCTAGCTGCCGCCACGCCATCGCGTTCTCGTTCTCCTGGCGCAGCGCCTCGTTCAGGTTCGCGACCGCCTTCTGATCCATGTCCGGCCGGTTCAGGTCGAGCTGCACGCGCGCCAGGTCGATCCGCAGCAGGCCGGACCGCGGCAGCAGCTGCACCGCCTTCTCGTAGGACGGCAGCGCGTCGGCGGCGCGCCCGTTCTCGAACAGGGTCTGGCCCCTAAGCTCGTGGAAGAACGGATCGTCCGGCGCCTCCTTGATCAGGCTGTCGATAACGGCCAGTGCCTGGGGCACGTCGGGCTTGCGGTAAAGCGCCACGGCGCGCGCGTAGCGCGCCTCGACCGAGAGGTCGTTCTCCTTGTAGGTGGTCAACGTTCGGCTGATCGGCTCGATAAAGCCGAACAGCTTCGCCTTCATCCGCTTGTGCATCACCACCCATTCCGGCGGCAGCGGCGCGTTGGAGAACTTCGAGGTGGCGACGAAGTTGCGGACGAAGTCGATGCGCTCCTTGGTCAGCGGATGGGTGCGCACGTAAGGATCCTGCCGCGCGGTGACCATCAGCTCCTGGCCTGCCAGGATGTCGAAGAACTCCATCAGGCCCTTCGAGGAGATGCCGTTCTGCTCCATGAAGTTCACGCCGGCCTGATCGGCGGAGGCTTCCTGGGTGCGCGTATAGGCGAGGAGATTGCGCTCCGCCGCCGTCATCCCGCCGGCCATCCCCGCCACCGCGGCGTCCGGGCGTCCGGCGGCTACGCCGGCGACCGCGCCCAGCACCAGCGACAGGATCGCCATGGCGGTCGCGTTCTTCATCGCCTCGGGCAGGCGCGCCAAGTGCCCGCCGGCAATGTGGCCGGTTTCGTGCGCGATCACGCCGATCACCTGGCCGGCATGGTCGCTGCGCAGGAGCAATCCGGTGTTCAGGAATAAGTTCTGCCCGCCCGCCACGAAGGCGTTCAGGCGCCGGTCGTTGACCAGGATGATGCGAACGTCCTCCGGCACCAGCCCCGCAGCTTCGAACAGTGGCGTCGCCCAGACCCGGATGGTATTTTCGATCTCCGCGTCGCGGATGAGCGAGACGGCGTGGGCCGGCGCCGGAGCCAGCGCAAACGACGCCGCGCCGAGGAACGACAGCGCCAATGCAAGGGACCGCATGAATCTGCGCAACAGCCGATCCTCGCCTGTCCAAGATCGCGAGCCGGGGAAACGGCGGGAGCACGAGGCGCGTTCCGCCGCGATTGCGCCTGGCATTATAGGGTCGGACTGGCGCACTGGCGACTCACGAATCCCGTTTCGCTGAACGGCGATGGCCATCAAGATCGCACGCCGTGGCAATGTAGCGCCGTTCATCGTCAT
>CAYMTM010000117.1:0-13887 GCA_964393375.1 uncultured Rhodospirillaceae bacterium | reverse complement strand
GCCATGGGCGCGGCCATCGCTTCGGCCGCCGGCGTGCTGCTGATCGCGCTGGCGGTGGCCGATCTGCGCCATCCGCTGGCGGTCTTCGCGCCGATCGCGCTGTCCTTCCTCGGCGCGGGCCTGAGCCAGCCCAGCGCGATTGCCGGCGCGCTCGACGCCCATCCCCGCTATATCGGCGCCGGGGCGGGGCTGATCGGCGCGCTACAGCTTGGCTCCGGTGCGCTCGCCTCGCTGGTGATCGGCTTGACCGAAGGCCCGACCCCGTTGCCCTTCGCCTGGCTCAGCGGCGGGCTCTTGGTCGTGGGCCACGCGATCCTGCTATTCCGGCGGTAGGGGTAGACGCGGTCCGCCCGGATTTGCCACAGTGCCCCTGCGATCGTTTCAACTGCACCGAATGTGTCCCCAATGAACGGCGCCGAAAGCCTGGTCCAGACCCTCGTGGATGGCGGGGTCGAGGTCTGCTTCTCCAATCCCGGCACGTCCGAGATGCATTTCGTGGCCGCGCTCGACCGCGTGCCCGGGATACGCTGCGTGCTCTGCATGTTCGAGGGCGGGGTCACCGGCGCGGCCGACGGCTATGCCCGCATGGCCGAGAAGCCGGCCGCGACCTTGCTGCATTGCGGGCCGGGCCTGGGCAACGCCATCGCCAACCTGCACAACGCCAAGCGCGCGCGCTCGCCGGTCGTGAACATCGTGGGCGACCATGCGACCTACCACGTGAAATACGACGCGCCGCTCACCAGCGATGTCGAGGGCCTGGCGCGGCCGGTCTCGCACTGGGTGCGCACCTCGCCCAGCGCGGCCCGCGTGGGCGCCGACGCGGCCGAGGCGATCGCTGCGGCCCGCACCGCGCCCGGCCGGGTCGCGACCCTCGTATTGCCGGCCGACACGGCCTGGGCCGAGGGCGGGGTGGTGGCGAAAGTGCCCGAAATCCCCAAGCCGGCGCCGGTCTCCGCCGACGCGATCGACGCCGCCGCCAAGGCCGTACGCGAGGGGGCGGGGACGGTGCTGCTGCTCGGCCACACGGCGCTCCGCCAGACCGGCCTCGACTGGGCGGGCGCCATCGCCGCCAAGACCGGCTGCCGCATCCTGGCGCAGATGTCGAACGCGCGCATGCAGCGCGGAGCGGGTCGGGTGGCGATCGACCGCGTGCCCTATCCCGTGGACATGGCGCTGAACGCGCTGAAGGAGGTCAGGAAGCTGATCCTCGTGGGCACCCACGCGCCCGTGGCCTTCTTCGCCTATCCCGGCAAGCCCAGCGCGCTGGCGCCCGAGGACTGCCGGGTCTCGACGCTCGCCACGCCGGCGGACGACGTGCCGGGCGCGCTAGCGGCGCTCGGCCAGGCGGTAGGCGCCAGGCTCGACGACGCGCCGCGCCAGAAGCTCAGCCCACCGCCATTGCCAAAGGGCGCCGTCACCTCCGAGAACATCGCGGCGGTGATCGGGGCGCTGTTGCCCGAGAACGCGATCGTCTGCGACGAATCGGTCACCACCGGCCGCGGCTTCTTCCCGCTCTCGCGCACCGCCCAGCCGCATGACTGGATGCAGCTCACCGGCGGGGCGATCGGCGAGGGCATCCCGATGGCCACCGGGGCCGCCATCGCCTGCCCCGACCGCAAGGTCATCAACTTCGAGGCCGACGGCAGCGCCATGTACACGGTCCAGTCCTTGTGGACCCAGGCGCGCGAGAAGCTCAACGTCATGACGCTCATCTGGTCGAACCGTAGCTATGCCATCCTGCGCGGCGAATTGACCGCGGTGGGCGCCAAGAATCCCGGCCGCACCGCGATCGACATGCTGAGCCTGGACAACCCGGCGCTGGACTGGGTGGCGCTTGCCAAGGGCATGGGGGTGGAGGCCGTGCGGGTGGAGACGCTGGAGGCCCTTATCGACGTCTTCCGCGCCGGCCTCAAGCGCACCACGCCCTTCCTAATCGAAGTGGTGATGTAGGCGGCGGCCCGCCGCCGCGCTATGCTGGCCGTCGGTCTGCGCCCCTTGGGAGGTGCACGCAGATGGACACCGCGATTGCGACCGATCCGCGCGATGCCGACATCGCCCGGCGCCTGCGCGCCGCGCTGCCCGAGCTGATGCGGCCGACGGCGGAGGCCAAGGGCCTGCCGGCCTGGATCTACACCGACCCCGACTTCTTCGCGCTGGAGCGCAAGCGCATCTTCGCCGGAGCCTGGCTTGGCATCGCCTACGAAAGCGACGTGCCGAACCCGGGCGACGCAATGGCGGCGGAATACGCGGGCTGGCGCTTCATCGTCGTGCGTGACGAAGACCGCAAGATCCGCTGCTTCTACAATGTCTGCCGCCATCGCGGCATGACCCTGCTCGACCCCGCCGCACGTACCCAGGGCCGCACCGTCGCCTGTCCCTGGCACCGATGGACTTACGACCTCGAAGGCAGGCTAGTCGCCACGCCCAACATCGCGGGCACGGGCGAGCACGACTGCGCGGGTTTCGAAAGGGGCGCGCTTGGCCTGATGGCTGTGCGCACGGACGCGTGGCTGGGCGTGGTGTTCGTGAACATCGACGGCGCCGCGCCGCCGCTCGCCGACTACCTGCGTCCGACCGCCGAGCGCCTCGCCGCCTTCGACCTGTCGCTGACCCGCGAGTCCGACGAGGCGCTGGAGACGGCGTTCGCCGGGAACTGGAAGCTTGCGATCGAGGGCGGGGTCGAGGACTACCACATCCCCTTCGTGCACAAGCAGCTCGGCCCGTCCGGCGACTTCCGCGGCGAGTTCGCTGGCGACCGCTGGGTCGGCGTCACCTGCCGGCGCTCGATGGAGGTGGCCAAGCGCCGCTACGACGAGACGGGCGGCGCGTCCCTGCCGCTGTTCCCGCATTTCCCGGCGACCGGCGACTTCGAGGCCTCGATCATTCTTTCCACCCTGCCGGCGACCTTGGTGGCTGCGGTCACGGACCATGCAGTCGTCTCGCTGTTCATCCCCGAATCGCCCGGTTGCACCAAGGTGCGCCGGCGTTTCCGCTTCCTGGGCGAGGCCGCGTCCGACCCCGGATACGCCGCCGCACGCCGCCGTGTGCGCGACGTCTGGGCGGTGGTGACCGAGCAGGACGCGCCGCTGATCAAGGCCATGCAGGAGCAGGCGGCGCTGAAGGACGAACTCGGCTTCCGTCCGCGCTACTCGCCCTACTGGGAGCCGGCAGTGCACCACTTCCAGAAGGTGATCGCCAGCAAGATCACCGGCACGCCGCTGGGCTGACGCTTACTCCTCCGTCGAGTCCGTTCCGCGCGCGCGGTACATGCGCAGCAGGGTGGCGAGGAACGTCAGCACGATCAGCACCGTCGCCACCGCGGCCACGGCCGGGTTGATGTTGTCCTGGATGCCGTCCCAGATCTTGCGCGGCAGCGTGTAGACGTTGCGGCTGGTAATGAACAGGTTCACCACCAGCTCGTCCCAGGAAGTGATGAAGGCGAACACGCCGCCCGCCAGGATGCCGGGCTTAGCGCTGGGCACGATCACGCGGCCGAGAGTCTGCCACACCGATGCGCCCAGGTTGCGCGCGGCCTGCTCCAGCCGCAGGTCCACGTTGGCGAGCGAGGCCGACACCGCGATCACCACGTAGGGCGCGCCCTTGACGGCGTGCGCGGCGATCAACCCGGCATAGGTGTCGATCAGCCCGAACTGCACCCAGGCCTGGTAGAAGCCCAGCGCGTGCACGATCGTGGGCACGATGATCGGTGCCAGCATCAGGATGCGCACGGCCTCGCTGAGCCTCGTCGAGAGGCGCCAGCAGCCGATCGCGCATGCGGCGCCCATGACGACCGCGATCGCGGTCGCTGCCACCGCCACCACCAGGCTGTCGCGGATGCTGCGGATCCAGGTGGGGTCGGTCAGCAGCGTCTGGTAGTGGCGCAGCGACCATTCCGCCCCGGGCAGCGACAGGTAGCGCTGCGGCGTGAAGGACACCGGAATCACCATCGTCACGGGCAGCAGCAGGAACAGCAGCACGACCCAGGTCGTGAAGACCGCCGGGCTGCGGCCACCGGCCGTGCGCTGGCCGTAGCTCATTTGACGCCGAACACCTGGCGCAGATCGACGAACCGCGCCATGGTCGCGATGATCGCGAAAACGACGACCAGCAGGGTGCTGGCCAGCATCGTGCCCATGCCCCAGTTGAGCGTGTCGATGATCTGCACCGCGATGTACTCGGCGATCATGATGGTCTTGCCGCCGCCCAGCAGCGCCGGCGTGATGTAGAAGCCCAGCGAGAAGATGAACACCAGCATGCCCGCGCTGATGATCCCGGGCAGGCTCTGCGGCAGGTAGACCCGCCGGAACGCGACCCAGGGCGAAGCGCCCAGCCCACGCGCGGCCGCCACCAGCCTTGGGTCGATCCCCTTCATGTTGGCGTATAGCGGCAGCACGGCGTAGGGGATCATGTAGTGCACCATGCCCAGGATCACGCCGAACTCGTTGCGCACCAGCGGCAGCGGCGCCGATATCACGCCCAGGTCCAACAGTGTCGTGTTCACCACGCCGCGGCTCTGCAGGAGCGTCAGCCAGGCAAAGGCGCGGATCAGCACGCTGAGCCAGAAGCACAGCAGCACGACGAACAGGATCCACGCCTCCTGGCCCTTGCGCACGTGCAGCGCGGTGTAGGCGACCAGGTAGCCCAGCACCAGCGCGATCGCCGTGGTGATCGTGCAGATCCGCGCGGTGGTCATGAGGATGCGCTGGATCGCCGTGCTGTCCAGAAGCTTCGCAAAATTCCCCAGGCCGGGCCGCGGCACGGTGACGCTGAGATAGAGCACCTTGGAGAGCGGATAGAGATAGAACAGCGCCAGGATGGCCAGCGGCGCGACTATCAGTATCCAATACACGCGACTCGCGCGGTCGTCGGCGGTCATGCTTCCCCCGGAACGGGCGCCACCCTATCATACCGCCAACGGGGCAGGCTCAACGGGAAGGGGTACGACCATGCAACGCATCCAGACATTCGCCGAGGATTGCGCGGCCCTGCTGCGCGAGCGCACCGAGGGCCGGGCGGTCGACCGCCGGCGCTTTCTGCAAACGCTTGCGATCCTGGGCGTGTCGCCCGCGCTGGCGCGGCTGACGCCGGCCCACGCCCAGGCCAAGGAGATCTTCATCGTCAACTGGGGCGGCGATGCCGTGGCCGCCATGACCAAGGCCTGGGCCGAGCCTTACATGAAGACGCCGGGCGCGGCCAAGGCGATCGTCGACGGCAGCGGCCCGTCTTCCGCCAAGATCAAGGCGATGGTCGAGAGCGGCAAGGTGACGTGGGACGTCGTGGACCGCAACCTGATCGCGGCACTCGAGCTCGGCCGGCAGAACCTGCTCGACAGGATCGACTACGGCATCGTCGACAAGAACAAGGTCCGGCCCGAGCATGCCGGCGAATGGGGCGTCGGCAGCTACATCTACGCCAACGTCCTGACCTACCAGACCGACGCCTGGGGCGGACGGACGCCCAAGGACTGGAAGGACTTCTGGAACCTGAAGGACTTCCCGGGCAAGCGCGCGCTGCGCAAGCACATCGACGGCCAGCTCGAAGCAGCACTGCTCGCGGACGGCGTGCCGGCCGACAGGCTCTACCCGATCGACGTCAAGCGCGCGCTCGACAAGATCAAGTCGATCAAGGCCAACACCGTGTTCTGGGCCACCGGCGCCGAAAGCCAGCAGCTCTTCCGCGACAAGGAGGTCGTGATGGGCGGCTTGTGGAACACGCGGGCCGAGGTCGCACGCAAGGAATCGGGTGGCAAGGTCACCTACACCTACCATCAGGGCAGCGCCTGGGTCGGCGCCTGGCTGGTGCCCAAGGGCAATCCCGCCGGCAAGGAGGTCTACAAGTTCATCGCCTCGGCCCAGGACCCGGCCGGCCAGGTCGAGCTGTTCAAGATGCTGGGCAACGGCCCGGTCAACCCGGCCGCCGCGGCGATGGTGCCGGCGGAGTTGAAGCCCTGGGACCCGGGCAGCCCGGAGAACTACAAGGCCCAGATCCCGGCCGACGCCGAGTGGTACGCCGCCCACAGCGCGACCGTGCTGAACCAGTACCTCGAAGCGATCGCGTAGAGGACATAGCCGCCGCCGCGGCCGGGCGCGTGGGCCGCAACGGACGTACAGCCGGTCAGCTGACGGAACGGATCATCTCGCGGCGAGCCTTGGCGGCCTCGATCATGAAGCCGATATCGCCGCCGCCCAGCATGAACTGCACGCCGGCCTTCAGGTAGCGCTGGATCAGGTCCTTGGAGTAGACGCCGCCCATGCCGAAGAACTTGCCGGCCGACCGGCAGGCGCGGCCCACCCTGTCGTAGGCGGCCGCGATCTTGTCGTCGCCGAGCTTGCCGGCCATGCCGAGGTCGGCGGCCAGGTCGTTGGTGCCGATCAACAGCGCATCGACCCCCTCGACGCGCGCGATGGCCTCCACGTTGTCCAGCGCCTGCCGGGTCTCGATCATCACGATGGTCAGGGTTTCCCCATTCAGCGCGGCCATCGAGGCGGAGTCGGCCGCGCCGGCGAATTCGGCCTGGGCGAGCGGGCTGGTCAGCGAGCGCGATCCCAGCGGCGGGTACTTGGTGGCCATCGCCGCCTGCCGCGCCCGCGCCGGGTCGTCGACATGCGGGAAGACGATCCCCTGCGCGCCGGCGTCGAGCAGCCGCGCGGCCTGGTAGAACTGGTCGGTTCCCACCCGGGCAATCGGCGTCACGCCCAGCGCCATCGCCGTTATTGCGATCTGGCCGGCAAGGTCCTCGCTCTGGGTTCCGTGCTCCAGGTCGAGGAACAGCCACTCGTAGCCGGCGGCCCGCGCGATCTCCGCCACGTCGACGCTGCGCCAGCGGTTGACGTTGAAGCTGGTCGCCAGCTTTCCTGCCGCCATTGCGGCCTTCATCCGGTTGGGACGGATCGCCACCTTGTTTCGCTCCCCTCGTTGACGCCGCGCCGGCATTTTGCCGCAAAAACCCGGCCCGTCAAACGCGCCGGGCCGTCGCGGCGGCCGTCACGGTATCTCGAGGTCGAACAGCGGCGCGTATTGCTGCGAGCCGAACACGTCGGTCTCCCCCGGGCTGCCGCTCGGTTTCAGCCGCCGGATCGTGAACTTGATCGCGTTGGCCGGTTCGAACACGGTGAAGTGCGAGACGCGTTCCACCGGGATGTTGAACAGTGCGGCCACGCCCTCACGGCTCAGCACGTTGCTGCGGCGCACGCGCTCGAAGTTTGCGCGCTCGCGGCAGATGATATCGAAGGTGATGTGGTCGACCCCGGCGTTCTTCGAGCGGATCGTCGAGGCAAGCTCGCGCAGGCTCGGCATCACACCGCCTCCTTCAGCTCGCGGCCGTCGACCGTCATGGTCCTGGTGCGGAACAGTTCCATCGGGCTCTTCACCTCGATCACGTGGTTGAGGGTCCATTCGTACGCCGCCTCGCCGATCAGGATTTCATCGGACATCAGCGCCGCCGCCCCGGCGGTGCCTCTCGTCTCGGGCAGGCGGGCATAGAACAGGTTGCGCGCGGCCAGCGCGGCGATCTCGGCCGCCTTGTCGGCGTCGCGATGGACGGCCTCCACCACGATGCCCAGCTCGTGCGGCTTCATCTCGGGCCGGGGATCGAGCTCCTTCATCACCGCGTTGCGGCCATAAAGGTGGTAGAAGATCTCGTATCCCTGGCCGATCGGCCCGAAGCGCTCGGTGATCTTGCCCTTGGCCCAGGCGATCGCCTTGTCGATCAGGCGGATCGTGTGCGGATCGCGGATGCCGACGACGGCCAGCCGGCGCTCGCCTACCTTGCCCGATCCCTCCAGCTTCACCTTGATCGTCGGGGCGCGGACGAAGACCTGGCCGCTGGCGCGGGTGGTCTTGGGACCGGTCTGTTCGTAGCGGCAGTTGGTCATGTCGATATGGCCGCCCGCCACGTCCTCGCGGAAGGGGTTGGTGCGCTCGTACATGGCATGGCTGCCCAGCGAGGCGGGCGTGCAGCGCTGCTCGGGGTGCATCGCCGTCACCTCGACCGCCTCGCCCTCCACGCGGCCCATGATCGATTCCTTGCCCATGTAGGGCTCGGCGCAGAACGATGCGCATTCCATCAGCTTGCCGGTGTAGTAGCTGATGCCGGGCGAGAAGCCGGCATTGAGCAGCGGGGCGGCGAACAGTGCGCAGTCGCTGCTGCGCCCGGCGATCACGACCTCGGCGCCCGCGGCCAGCGCGGCGCGGATCGGCTCGGCGTTCATCACCGCCACCACGCGCGCGGTCCGGTTGAGCGTCGCAAGGTCGGCGTCGGCACGTCCGTCCAGACCCTCGATGCGCGCTCCGCCGGCGACCCGGCGCATCAGCTCGTCGATCGACTGCTCGGAATAGATCGCCGCCAGCTTGAACGGCGCCAGGCGGTGCTCGGCGGCGATGTCGCGGATCAGGCGCACGAACTGGTCGACGCCGCGGTCCGTGCCGGTGTCCGACGCCGAGCCTACGATCATCGGCACGCCCAGCTTGCGGGCCTCCACCAGCATGACCTCCAGGTCGTGGCGCTGCCAGGCCTCCAGGCTCACGTGCTGGTCGGCGCCCAGCGGGCGCGGGCCCATGTCGCATGAACCGGCGTCGGCGACGATGAAGTCGGGCTTCTCGGCGCAACCCAGAAGGAAGCTGCCCTTCTCCAGCGGCGTGAAGCTGAGATGCCCGGTCGGGCAGAGGATCTTGATCGCGGTCATGGACATAGGGACTCCCGGTTGCCGGATCGTCATTGCGCCGCGGCGGCGGCGGCGGCCTGCGGCCGCAGGTCGAAGCGCCGCCAATGCTCCGTGCAGGGATTGCCGAGGGCGGCGAGCATCCGCCGTTCGCGCGTCATGTAGATTGCCCCGGAGATCGTCGTGCTGATGTCCTCGCCGCCGTGGCGGCAGAAGGCGCTGCCGCCCTGGCTGCCGTGATAGGCGAGCAGCGCCACCGCGTTCTCGACGGCGGGCGGCTCGGGCAAGTCCTCCAGCGCGCAGCGCAGCGCCGACCATCGACGGGACGAGTTCGCGCGGTTGGCCGCGTTGGCGGCGGTGCGCAGGTTGGCCGACGCCATCGCCGGCGACACGAAGTGGTTGGTGCGGCCGACGCGGCCCGACGACAGGTGCTCGAAACCCAGGCGGCTATGCCCGAGCTCGACCGCAGCGACCGCGCCGGACGCATCGGCCAGCACCAGCAGGCCGCTGCCGGTGTGCTTCGTGCGCCGGATCGCCTTCATCGCCTGCGCCACGTCGGCGCAATGGACCAGCAGCCAGGTCAGCAGGAAATAGCGGTGCAGCCCGACGCCCATGTCGGTCGTGCGGCTGGCCGTGTCCGCGACGGCCAGTCCGTCGCTGTTCATGCCGGAGGAGAAATTGCCGGGACTCCCGAGCGAGCCGAGGACGATGATCTCGCGTCCGTTCCAGCCCGGATCGACATGGCGCATGACGCGCTGGATCGTCACGTGCTCGGGGCGGTAGTCGCGATTCTTGGCCAGGATCGCGCCGCCGCCCGAGGTGACCGCAAAGGCGGTGCAGCCGTCGGGGTTGTGTTCGTGCAATGCGGCCAGGTCGATCGCGCTGGAGCAGTGCAGATAGTCGAACAGCCGGGCCGGAGGCAGATCGAAACCGGCGGCGATGCCGCGAATCTCCTCTATGATCTCCGGATAGGCCTGCTGGGTGAAGGCAAGCTGCGCCTCGATGAAGCGCCGGACGTCCGGGCGCGCAAGGGCGGGCGCCGCCTCCGACAGGCGCAGGTCGACCGCGTGGCGCACGGCGGCGACCATCTCCGGGCAGCGCGTCGCCTGGGCGCGCCCGCGCGCGAATGGATCGCCCGCCAGGACCAGCGGCTCGCCCGCGACCGCACGCAGTGGATTCATGCGGCTTCTCCTTCATGCAGGTGGCAGGCGACGCTGTGCCCGGCGGCCACGACGACCGGCCGGGGCGCCTCGCCGCGGCATTTCTCCATCGCGTGGGGGCAGCGCGTATGGAAACGGCAACCCGTCGGCGGGTTTAGCGGCGAGGGCACGTCGCCCTGCAGGCGCGGCCGTTCACCGGAGACCGCGTCGATTCGCGGCACCGCGGCCAGCAGCGCCCAGGTATAGGGATGCGCCGGCGCCTTCAGCAGCGCGCGCGCCGGGCCGAGCTCGACCACCTGGCCCATGTACATGACGGCGACCCGGTCGCTGACATGGGCCACCACCGCCAAGTCGTGCGAGATGAACAGGTAGGTCAGGCCCAGCTCCCGCTTCAATTCGCCCAGCAACGCCAGGATCTGGGCCTGGATCGACACGTCCAGCGCCGACACCGGCTCGTCGCACACCACGAATTGCGGCTTCAGCACCAGGGCGCGGGCGATGCCGATGCGCTGGCGCTGGCCGCCCGAGAACTGATGCGGATAACGGTGCATCTGGGCCGGCGAAAGGCCCACCCGCTCCAGCATGGCGGCCACTTGTCCGCGGATTTCCGCCGCGGTGTTGCGCGCGTGGATCGCCAGCCCCAGCCCCACGATCTGCTCGACGGTCCGGCGCGGGTTCAGCGACGCGTAGGGATCCTGGAAGATGATCTGCATGCGCCGGCGCATGACCTTCATCGCCGCCGCATCGAGCGTGGCCAGGTCGACGCCGTCGAACGAGACCGAGCCGGCTGTGGGCTCGACCAGGCGCAGGGCGGTGCGCCCCAGCGTGCTCTTGCCGCAGCCGCTCTCGCCGATAACGCCGAGCGTCTCGCCGCGTCTGACCTCCAGCGTCACGCCGTCGAGCGCGCGAAGCGTGTGCGCCGCCCTGGGTTCGACCAGGCGGGCCAGTCCGCGCCGCAGGTCGTAGTGCTTGCTCAGCGCGCGCATCGCGACCAGCGGGACGGCCTCCTGCATCGCGGCGGTCATGCGGCGATCCTCACGCAGCGCGCCTGGCGCGCCTCGCCCGCGGGCACGATCGGCACCGCGCGGCGGCATTCCTCGCCGGCTTGCGGGCAACGCGGCATGAAGCGGCACTCCGCCGGCAGGTCGATCAGGTCGGGCACCTGGCCGGCGATCGGGCGGATCGGCCGGCCGGGATCGGACAGCACCGGCATCGACCGCAGCAGGCCCTGGGTGTAGGGATGCCGCGGCTGGGCGATCACCGCGCCCGTGGGGCCGGTCTCGACCACCTGGCCGGCATACATCAGCGCGACGCGGTCGCAATGCTCCGCCACCACGCCCAGATTGTGGCTGATCAGCACCACGCTCATGCCCAGCTGGCGGCGCATCGCGGCGATCAGGTCGAGCACCTGGGCCTGGATGGTGACGTCCAGCGCCGTGGTCGGCTCGTCGGCGATCAAGAGCTTCGGCCGGCAGCACAGCGCGATGGTGATCATCACGCGCTGGCGCATGCCGCCGGAAAACTGGTGCGGGTAGTCGCCGAGACGCCGCTCGGGCTCGGGCAGGCCGACCAGGCGCAGCATCTGCACCGCCCGCTCGCGCGCCGCGCCGGCGGAGGCGACCGCCTTGTCGTGCGCACGGATCGTCTCGACGATCTGCTCGCCGATGGTGAGGGCCGGATTGAGCGCCGTCAGCGCGTCCTGCATCGTGATGGCGATGTCCCGACCGCGCAGCGCGCGCAACTCGTTCGCCGGCAGCTTCGTCAGATCGCGGCCGCCGAAAATCACGGCGCCCTCCTCGATCCGGCCGGGCGGCTTTACCAGCCCCAGGACGGACAGGAAGGTGACGCTCTTGCCCGAGCCGGATTCGCCCACCACGCCCAGGCACTCTCCGGGCAGGACGTCCAGGTCGATGCCGTCGACGGCCTTCACCACCCCCTGGCGCGTGTGGAACCAGGTGCGCAGGCCGCGGACGGCGAGCAGGGGCGCGACGCTCATGTTCGCAGCCTCGGGTCGAAGGCGTCGCGCAGGCCCTGGCTCGCCAGGTTGATCGCCAGCACCAGCAGCAGGATCATTGCGCCGGGCAGGGTCGAAACCCACCACGCGCCGATCAGGAACTGCCGGCCGTCCGCGACCATCGAGCCCCAGGACGGCACCGGCGGCTGCACGCCGAGGCCGAGGAAGCTGAGGCTCGCCTCCATGATGATGATCCAGGCCATGCGCATCGTGCACACCACGATCAGCGGCGACAGGATGTTGGGCAGGATCTCGCGCAGCATGATGTGCGCGCCCGAGGCGCCCAGCGCGCGCGCCGCCTCGACATACTCCGTCGCGCGCGCGGCCAGCGCCTCGGCGCGCGCCACGCGGCACGGCAGCACCCACTCCTTGATCGCCAGCGCCAGCACGATGTTGCCGAGGCCCGGCCCCATCGCGGCCATCAGCCCGATGGCGAGGATCAGGTAGGGAAAGCCCAGCAGCACGTCGACGACCCGCGCGATCGCGATGTCGGTCCAGCCGCGCAGATAGCCCGCCACCAGGCCCGCGGCGGTGCCAAGCGCGGCGGCCGCCAGCATCACTGCGACGCCGATCGTCATCGACACGCGCGCGCCGTAGATCGCCCGGCTCAATATGTCGCGGCCCAGCGCGTCGCAGCCCAGGGGATAGGCCCATTCGCCCCCCGCCAGCCAGGCGGGCGGCTGCAGCCGGCGGAACAGGTCGGAAGCGTAGGGGTCGTGCGGCGCGAGCCAAGGCGCGAAGACCGCCATCAGCGCGAACAGCACGACCACCGCCGCGGCGCCGACCGCCAGGCGGTTGCGTCGGAAGTCGCGCAGGTTGGCGGCGAAGATCGACTCCGCCGGACGGATCCCCGCCCGCGCCGCCTGTGCGCCGCCGCGCGTGTCCATAGCCTGCACGCTCACGACCGCATCCGCGGGTTGAGCGCCGCATAGAGCAGATCGGCGCACAGATTGAGCAGCACGTAGATCACGGCGTAGAGCAGCACCGCGGCCTGCACCAGCGGGTAGTTGCGCGTGAAGATGCCCTCGACCACCAGCCGGCCGAGGCCCGGCCAGCCGAACACCGTCTCGACGATCATATTGCCGCCGAGCAGCGTGCCGGTCTCGATCGCCGCCACGGTGACCGTGGGGATCAGCGCGTTCTTCAGCGCGTGGCGGAACAGCACGCGCGCGCGGCTGAGCCCCTTCGCCTCGGCGAAGGTAACGTAGTCCTGCGCCAGCGCCTCGAGCATCGCCGTGCGCGTGACGCGCATCAGGAGCGCCGCCATGGCGAGCCCCAGCGTGACCGCCGGCAGCAGCAGATGGCGCAGCGCGTCAAGGAAGCTCGCCATCTTTCCGGCGATCAGCGTGTCGACCAGAAGGAAGCCGGTCACGAACGGCACCTCGCTCTGGTAGCCGATGCGCCCGGAGACGGGCAGCACGCCCAGCGTGACGGCGAACAGCAGGATCAGCAGGATCCCGAACCAGAAGCCGGGCATCGACACGCCCACCAGCGTCGTCACCGTGGACAGGCGGTCCAGCCACGTGTCGCGCCTGACCGCCGCCAGCACGCCCAGCCCGATCCCCACGGCAAGCGCGACCGCCATGGCAGCGAGCGTAAGCTCGATCGTCGCCGGCAGGCGCTCCAGGATCACCTGCCGGACCGGCCGGCGGTGGTGGAAGCTCATGCCGAACTCGCCGGTTGCGGCGTTGGCGAGGAAGCGGACGAACCGCTCGTGCAGCGGCCGGTCGAGGCCCATGTCGCGCCGCAGGGATTCGCGCTGCTCCGGCGTCGCGCGCGCGTCGCCCAGCATCAGTTCGACCGGGTCGCCCGGCGTCAGCGTCATCATGAAGAAGACGACGACGCTGATGCCGAGCAGGACCGGAACGAGCTGCAGCAGGCGCTCGACGACCGCCAGCGGGCTCATCGCGCGCGTGCCGGGCGAAGCCTAGCCGCCGATCGCCGCGCGGTGCAGCTTGACGATGCCGCGCGGCGAGGGCTTCCAGTCCTTCAGCCGCTTGCTGGCGCCGTAGACGTCCTGCGGCAGCCACAGGTAGAGCAGCGGCGCCTCCTT
>CAYMTM010000116.1:0-14010 GCA_964393375.1 uncultured Rhodospirillaceae bacterium | reverse complement strand
TCTCTCAGAGTCCAGGCCCCGATGCACCTACCGAGTTTGAGAAATCCGGGCTAGCTGCGTTCAGCCAGGCCTGGGTACTGTGGCGCGAGCCCGGGCATCGCGCGGCGACCGACCGAATCTACGGCTTCCTCAGGGACTATCTGGCGTCGCCCGAAGGCGGGTTCTACGCCAGCATGGGATTGGAAAAGGGCCAGCCCGGCGTCGACAAGTCGCTCTACGCGCGCGAAACCGGCCAGGCGATCGCGGGATTGCTCGCCTATCATGACGCAACCGGGCTGGACGAGGCACGGGCGTTGGCGGTCCGCGCCGGCGAATGGGCGCTGAGGGAGCGCGCCCTTCCCGGCGGGGGCTTCCGGCACGCGGCAAAGGACGCGGCCGGCCCCTATCTTGCCGACAGCTTGTATATGGGCCACGCGCTGATCGCGCTCTATCGCACCACGGCCGACCGGCGCTGGCTGGATGCGGCGCGCGCGACGGGCGATTTCATCGCCCGGACCTTCGTCGACGAGCGCACCGGCGGCTTCCTGGCCGCCACCCGGCCGATCGCGCCCGATCTGCCGTCGCCCGTCAAGCAGAAGGACGACAACGTCGCCGCGGTCCGCCTGTTCAACCTGCTGCACTACTACACGGGTGAGGCGGGCCACCGGGCGGCGGCCGAGGCCGGCATGGGCTACCTCGCCTCGCCGCCGATCCAGGAAGCGTACGACTTCCTGCCCGATGTGCTGCTGGCGGAGATGGAAATGACCAGCGAGCCCGTCCATGTGACGGTGATCGCGCCCAAGGGCGATCCGCAGGCCCGGGCGCTCTATCGCGCTGCGCTCGCCTACCCGACGCAGCACAAGCGCGCGGAGTGGTGGGACAAGGCGGAAGGCAAGCTGCCGAACCACGACGTCGACTATCCCGACTATCCCGAGCCCGCGGCCTTCGCCTGCACGCGCAGCTTCTGCTCGCTGCCCGTCACCGATCCCGCGAAGCTGGGAGCGGCGCTGGACGCGCTCAAGCGGGCGATCCGGTGAGCTCGGCGTCGGCTTGAGCACGGCGGCGACGGGCGCGGAGGGTGCCGCCGGCGGTCGCGCCTGGGCGGCGTGGTTGCTGGCGTCGGTTTTCTTCTTCTACGCGTTCGCCCAGCGTGTGGCGCCCTCGGTCATGGTCGAGGACCTGATGCGCGACTTCGCCGTGGGCGCCGCGATCCTGGGCAACCTTTCGGCCGCCTATTTCTACGCCTATGCGGCGCTGCAGGTGCCGATCGGACTGATGGTCGACCGCCTGGGGCCGCGGCGGCTGATGACCGGCGGGGCGGCGGTAGCCGGCATCGGCAGCCTGGTCTTTGCGCTGAGCGAGTCGGTGCCGGGCGCCTATGCCGGGCGCCTGCTGGTCGGGGCCGGCGCCGCGTTCAGCTGGGTCGGCGCGCTGACCGTGGCGGTGCAGTGGTTCCGTCCGCAGCGCTTCGCCGTGCTGGGCGGCGGCACGCAGGCCTTCGGCATGGCCGGCGCCGTATTCGGCCAGGCGCCGATCGGACTGGTCGTCGGCGCTTATGGCTGGCGCGGCGCGGCGCTGGCGCTGGCGGTTTCCGGCCTAGCGCTGGCGGCGGCGCTTTGGCTGGTCGCGCGCGACAAGCCGGTGCCTGCGCACGGCCATGGCGGCATGGCGGCATCGCTGCGGGTCGTCATGGCCAACCGCCAGACCTGGCTGAGTTCGGTCTTCGGCATGGCGATGGTGGCGCCGGTCGTCAGCTTCGGCGGCCTATGGGCCGTGCCCTACCTGACGCAGACCCAGGCAATGAGCCGCGCCGAAGCGGCGAGCCTGACCTCGTTGCTCTTCATCGGCTGGGGCGTCGGCGCGCCGCTTCTGGGCGGGCTGTCGGACCGGCTGGGCCGGCGCCGGCCGCCGATGGCGCTGGGCGCGGCTGCCGCTGCGCTGTCGCTGCTGGCGGTGCCGCTGGTCGCGCATTCGCCGGTGCTGTTCGGCGCGCTGATGCTCGTGATCGGCTTCGCCGCCTCGCCGATGGTAGTCGGCGTGGCGCTGGCGCGGGAATCGAACCCGCCGGCGGTCAGCGGCACGGTGCTGGGCTTGGTCAACACCTTCGTCGTGGGCAGCGGCGCGCTGTTCCAGCCGCTGATCGGCTATTGTCTCGACCTGCAATGGGAAGGGCGGATGGCCGAGGGCGCCCGCGTCTACAGCGCGGACGCCTATCACTTGGCGCTGTCGGTACTGCCGGCGACCGCGGCGATCGGCGCCACGGCGGCGATCCTGTCGCGCGATGCGGGCCGCCCCCGGACCTAGGCGGGCGGGCGATACATCGACCTCGGGCGGGCGGCTATCGGTTGTCGTGACGAACCGAAAGCACCACGTCGTAGATCATCATCATCACCACCCCGATGACGATGATCGTCAGCGGGATCGGCTTGACCCACCACACGACAATGCCGAGAAACGCGATGAACAGCGCCATGCCGATGGCGGCGCAGATGATGTCGGATATCACGCCGTTCTCCTTTTCGACGTTCGGGCCGGCCGGCGCCGGGGATGCGCGGTCGCCTGCGCCAGCCAGCGCGCGGTACGCAAGAGCCGGGCATCGTTGCCCCGCCGGCCGACCAGTTGGACGCCAACCGGCATGCCGGCGGGGCCCTTGAGCAACGGCAGCGTGATCGCCGGAGTGCCGAGATAGGTCCAGATCGTGCAGAAGATCGGGTTGCCGGTGCTGTCCAGGCCCCGCGGCGCCTCGCCCGGCGCGGCCGGCGTGAGAATCGCATCGTACTCGTCGAAGATTGCGTCGACGACGCCATTGGCGGTTTCGATCCCCGCCAGCGCCTGGGCGTAGTCGATCGCCTTGTGCGCCCGGCCGCGCTCGATCAGCGCGCGCAGCTTGCCGCTCAGCTTGTCCTTGGCGTCCGCATACTCGCGATGGAGATTGTGAGCCATCTCGACATCCATCACGATGCCGTGGGCCTCGACCATCCTCCTGGCCGAGGGCGGCAGTTCCACCTCGCCCACGCGCTCCCCCAGCGACTCGACAAGCTCGGCAAAACCTTCGCGGGTCGCCTCGTCGGCCTCGTCCCACATCGGGGTTTTCACGAAGGCGAGCCGCGGCGGCAGGGGCGGTTCCTCCGCGGCGACGGCGACGAAGGGCGGCGTCGCTACCGGCCGCGTATCCGGATCGCCCGCGTCGAATCCCGCCATCACTTCGGCCAGCAGCGCCGCATCCTCGACCGTGCGGGCGAACACGCCGACATGGTCAAGCGCCCGCGACAGCAGCAGCGCCCCGGTGCGCGGGATGAGGCCGTGCGTCGGCTTGAACCCCACCACGCCGCAGAACGCAGCCGGCCGGATCACCGAGCCGTTGGTCTGGGAGCCGATCGCGCCGAGCGCCATCATGGCCGCCACCGCCGCGGCGGAGCCCGAGGACGAGCCGCCGGGGGTGCGCGCGGGATCGTGCGGGTTGCGCGTCTTGCCGGGATGAAAATAGGCGAACTCGGTCGTGACCGTCTTGCCGAGAACGACCGCGCCGGCGGCGCGCAGCCGGGCCACGCAAGCCGCATCGCGCCTGGGCGTGCGGCCGGCGTAGATCGGCGATCCCAGCTCGGTCGGCAGGTCGCCGGTGTCGAACACGTCCTTGACGGCGATCGGCACGCCGTGAAGCCGCCCCAGCGGGCCGCCCTTCTTGCGTTCGAGGTCGAGCGCCCGCGCCTGGTTCAGCGCATGCTCGGGATCGAGGTGCGCCCAGGCCTGGACCTGGCCGTCGACCGCCTTGATTCTCGCCAGGCAGTCTCCCACCAGTTCCGCCGAATCGAGGCGGCCCTCGCGAACGTCGATCGCCGCCTGCGCGAGCGAAAGGGCGTGGGGCGGCGGCGCCGATTCCGCTGCCGGGACGCGCGTCATCGCGGCGTGTACAGGTAGTCGGGCAGCCACGTGATGATCTCGGGAAACACGTAGCAGATCACCATGCTGAGGAACACCATGCCGACGAAAGGCAAGGCGCCGCCGAAGATCTGCGTCAGCCGGACGTGAGGGGGGGCGACGCCCTTGAGGTAGTAGGCCGCCATCGCCATCGGCGGCGTATTGAACGAAGTCTGAATGTTGAGCGCCACCAGGATGCCGAAGATGATCGGGTCGATTCCGAAGGCCTTCACCAGCGGCAGGAAGATCGGCACGAAGATGATGACGATCTCGCTCCATTCCAGCGGCCATCCAAGCAGGAAAATGATGACCTGCGTCATGATCAGAAACACCGTGGGGCCGATGTTCATGCTCTTGATGAAGTGCTCGACCACCTCGTGGCCGCCGAGATAGGAGAACACCGAGGAGAAGGTCCACGAGCCGACGAATAGCCAGCACACCATCGCCGTGGTCCGAGCGGTCAGGAACACGGCCTCGCGCAGCCGGTCGAAGGTGAGCGCGCGGTAGCACGCCGCCAAGATGAGGCTTCCGAGCGCGCCGACAGCAGCCGCTTCCGACGGCGTCGCCAGGCCGAACAGGATCGCTCCGAGCACCGACAGGATCAGTATGGCCAGCGGGAAAAACGAGGTCAGAAGGGCCCAAACGACCTCGCCAAATGGCGTGTCGGTTTCGCTCTTGGGCAGCTTCGGCGCCAGCTTCGGATTGATCAACGCCAATACGATCACGTAGACGACATAAAGCCCGGCGAGCAGGAATCCGGGCAGGAAGGCCGCGGCATAGAGTTTCACCGCCGAAATGCCCGCCACCGCGGCGTAGACGATCAGCAGGATGCTCGGCGGGATCAGGATGCCTAGGCACCCGCCCGCGCACACCACGCCGGCCGAAAGCCTGACGTCGTAGCCCGCCCTGAGCATGGCGGGGAACGCCAGCAATCCCATCAGTGTCACGACCGCGCCGACGATCCCGGTCGCCGTCGCGAACAGTGCGCACGTCACGAGCGTCGCGACCGCGAGCGAGCCGGGGATGTTCCTGGCTGCGAGCTGGATGCTGTGGAACAGCCGGTCGAGGATGTTCGACCGTTCGACGACGTACCCCATGAACAGGAACAGCGGCACGGCCGTCAGCACGTCGCTGGTCGTCACCTCGAATGCCTTCTGCACCAGCAGGCCGAAAATCCGGTTGCTGAAGAACTCCTGTCCCGGCGTGTAGTAGGCGTAGAAGCCGAAGCCGACGCCCATCGCGATCAGGGTGAAGGCGATCGGGAACCCGAGCATCACGATGAGGATGAAGAGCCCCAGCATCGCAATGCCGACTTGGGGATCGGTCATCGCGGGGCCCCCTAAGCCTTGCCGGGCGCATCGGGTGCGCCGGTCGCCGGTTGTGCTATGTGCTGGGCCAGAATGGCCGTTTCCATTTCTTCCACGTCATGCAGGCGCGCCGGCCAGCGTCCCCGGCGGATGCAGATGATGCAGCGCAGGACCTCTGCCACCCCTTGCAGGAACAGGAAGCAGCCGGTGACGGGAAGCAGCGCCTTCAATTGGAACACCGGCATGCCGGCCGGGCTGAATATGCTCAGCTCCTTGAAGCGGATCGACAGCTGCGCGAAGCCCCAGCCCGAGTAGATCAGCGCCAGGACGGCGGGGAAGAAGAAGACGATGTAGAGCACCAGGTCGATCGTCGCCTGCGTGCGGTGCGGCCAGAGCCGGTAAAGCACGTCGCCGCGCACATGGCCGTTGCGGGACAAGGTGTAGGGTCCCGCCATCAGCAGCAGCGCGCCGTAGGTCATGTAGCTGAGGTCGAACGCCCAGGTGGTCGGCGCCCCCAGCACGTAGCGCACGAACACCTCGTAGCTGACGCCCAACGTCAGCACCATGATCATCCAGCCGAAGCACTTGCCGATCCAGGCGTTCAGCTGGTCAATAAGCTTAACGATCTGGGCCAATGTCCCCACACCCGGATATGGTCCGCGCGTCCCGTGGCGCCCACGCAAAAGCGGAGTGGCACATTGGTGTGCGCCGCTCCGCCTTCCCGCCGGCTTGAATCAGCCGCTCAGACCGGCAGCTTGCCGAAGTGATGCTCGTAGGCGGTCACGTAATCGGCCGCATTGAGCGTCTCATAGAACACGACCCGCTTCGTCCACGCCTTCTGCGAGTCCATGACCTTCTTCATGTAGGGATCCTTGGCCAAGCTCTCGATCAGCCCGTCCCAGGCCTTGATCTGCGCCTGGAAGATTTCCTTGGACGTGCGGTGCACGGTCACCTTGTCCTTGGTCTGGAGTTCCTCCAGGTCCTTGGAGTAGACGTCCATCGCCTTCCAGTAGTTGGCCGAGGAGGCGGCCTCGGCGGCATAGCGCAAGATCGCCTTGTGCTCGGCCGGCAGCGCGTTGAACTTGGTCTTGTTGAACATGATCTCGAAATACTCGGTGGCCTGGTGGTAGCTGCCGAGCATGTAGTTCTTGGCCACGTTCTGCGCACCGAACCGGCGGTCCGAGGTCGGGTTGTTGAACTCGAACGCGTCGATCACGCCGCGCTCCATGGCCGGCACGATTTCGCCGCCGGGAAGCTGCGCGACGGCGCAGCCCATCGCCTGCATCAGGTCCGCCGCCAGGCCGACGGTCCGGTACTTGAGGCCCTTCAGGTCGGCCGCGGTCTTGACCGGCTTCTTGAACCAGCCCAGCGGCTGGGTCGGCATCGGCATGGCGAAGAAGCTGACCATGTTCAGCTTCAGGATGTTGTCGACCAGTTCCTGATAGAGCTGCAGGCCGCCGCCGTTGTAGATCCAGCCGAGCCCCTGCTCGGCGTTGAAGCCGAACACCGGGCCGGTGCCGAACAGCGAGGCGGCCTTGTGCTTGCCATACCAATAGACCGTGACGGTGTGAGCCGCGTCCAGCGCGCCGGTATGCACGGCGTCTTGCACGCTGAACGGGTGCACGACCGCGCCGCCTACCAGCAGATCGATCTTCAGCCGCCCGCCCGCCATCTGGTTGACGCGGTCGCAGTAGTCCTGCGCCATCTCCTGGAAAATGTCCGAAGCGGTCCACGACGTCTGCATCTTCAGCGTCGTGGTCTGGGCCCGCGACACGCCGGGCGTCGCCAGGGTCGCCACCGCGGCGGCGCCGGCGCCGGCGCCTACCAGGAACTTGCGCCGGGTGGCCGTTTTCTTGGCCAGGGTTCGGGAATTGCTGCCCTCAGTCGTCATCGTTTCCTCCTCCATGTCATGGCAGAGCGCCATGGCGGTCGTTATTTCCCTCGGCCAGAATGACACGGCCGTGGCATTTTTTATTTCAGCATGACACAGAAGCGCCCCGCTCGGTAAGGGGGAATCGCGCGTATTCCGGAAAAAGCCCGATTCAAGACCCCGCTACGAGCCCCCAGGCGAGGCCCAGGGCGGCCGACCCGGCCAGGGTCCAGGTCATGCCCACCCCGAAGCGCAACATCGCCAGCATCGCGCCTGCAGCCAGGGCCAGGGCCGCCCCGTCGACCGAGGCAAGCACCGGCAGGTCGAGCTGCATCCCGGCGAAGGCCCAGGGCACATGTGCCCGAAAGACGATTTTGAGCGCAAACCAAACCGCCAGATTCAGGACCACGCCCACAACCGATGCGGTAATCGCCGCCAGCGCACCGGCCGCGAATGTGTTGCCGCGCAGCCGCTCGACATAGGGCGCGCCCAGGAAGATCCACAGGAAACAGGGCACGAACGTCACCCAGGTCGTCATGACGGCGCCCAGAACCGCGGCGGTCGCCGGATCGAAGGGCGCGCCCTGGCGGTGGGCCGCCAGATAGCCGATGAAGGTCAGCACCAGAATGAGCGGCCCGGGCGTGGTTTCGGCCAGGCCCAGCCCATCCAGCATCTCGCCCGGATTGAGCCAACCGTAATCCTCGACCGCCCGTTGGGCGACATAGGCCAGCACGGCATAAGCGCCGCCGAAGGTGACCACGGCCGTCTTGGAGAAGAACAGCCCTTCCTGCACCAGCACATGCGACGTGCCGAGCGCCAGGGCCGCGAGGGCGACCGGCGCAAACCACAGCGCGCCCCAGATCGCCAGCACGCGTGCGGCCCGTGCCGGCGTCGGGTCGACATGGGTGAGGCGTTTCTCGTCGATCAGAGCATCGACGACCGGCTTGCCCTTGGCCGGGCCGTGGCCGCCGCCTGCAAACAGGTCGGGCCGCCATCGCGCGCCGACGAGCCCGATCAGGCCCGCCGCGAGTACGATCAACGGGAACGGGACGGCGAACAGGAAGATCGCGATGAAGGCCAGCGCGGCCAGCACGACATGGGCGGGATTCTTCAGCGCCCGGCGCCCGATCCGCAGGACGGCCTCGACCACCACCGCCAGCACCGCCGCCTTGATGCCGAAGAAGGCGGCTTCGACCAGCGGCAGATGGCGGTAGCCGGCATAGAGCATGGTCAGCGCCAGCATCACCGCGAAGCCGGGCAGCACGAACAGCACCCCTGCCACGATGCCGCCCAAGGTGCGGTGCAGAAGCCACCCTATATAAGTCGCAAGCTGGGTGGCCTCCGGCCCGGGCAGCAGCATGCAGTAGTTGAGCGCGTGCAGGAACCGCGCCTCGCCGATCCAGCGCTTCTCCTCCACCAGGATGCGGTGCATGGTCGCGATCTGGCCGGCCGGGCCGCCGAAGCTGAGCAGCCCGATCTTCAGCCAGACCCGCAGCGCCTCGGCGAATGGGATCGGCGGCGTCGGGGCTTGGTTCATTGCAGCCGGCTCGCCGGCGGCCAGTCCGCCGGTGGCCAGCCATGCTTCTCGCCCTGCGCCTCGCGGCACCAGGCATAGAGTGCGTCGTACATCACCAAGCCGTGCGCCAGCATCTCGTGGTCATTGGTATAGACGCGCGACAGGCCGAGCGAAAGGGCCAGCAGGCCCGGCGCCTGCGGCGCGAGCTCGAGATGCCCGGTGTCGGCGCCGCGCACGATGACCGCAAGCTGGTTGAGCGCCGGATCGTTCAGCCGGTATTTTCCGAGGAAGGCGTCGAAGCTGCATTTCTCCTCGACATGGCTTAGCTCGACGCCCGGCACGTCGTAGGGGATCGCGCCCTCCTCCTTGGCGCGCCGCATTACGTCACGCGGCGGCACGAACAGGAATTCTGGCCGCTTGTCGATGAAGCGCGCCACCAGCCAGGGACAGGCGATTCGGTCGATCTTCGGCCGCTCCCGGGTGATCCATTTCATGGCATCTATCCCCTTTTCCTTTTTTCATCCCGATTTCTGCTGCACCGGCCCGCCGATCGCGTGCCAAGCGGCAATCCCGCCCCTCAGCGCGCGGGCGTCAAAGCCGAGCGCGCGCAAGGCCACGACGGTGTCGTGGCTCACGTTGTGACCATAGACGCAGTAGACGACGATCGCGCGGTCGCGCGGCAGGGCGCCGACCCAATCGGCAACGCGCTCGGGCTCGCGCCAGCTTGCGCCCTTGATCATGTCGGCGCCGGCGTCGAACGCCTTGCGGCGTCGCACGTCGAGCAGCATCGGCGCGCCCGGGGCGTCCAGGGCTCCGGCCAGCGATTCCGGTGCGATCTCCGCCTCGTCAGGCTTCTCCGGCGGTGCAGCCGCGCCCTGGGTTGCGCGGTAGCGTCGCTCCGCCGCCTCCCAGTCGATGTTACGCATGTACGCATCGACATAGGCGGCAGCCCGGGCGCCGAAATCGATATGATAGGCGTGTTCGTACATGTCGAGCGCCAGGATCGGCACGCCGCCTGCCAGCACATGCGTGTGGTCGGCGGCCCATTGGTTGACAAGGCGCCGGTCGCGCGGCGACCATGCCAGGATCACCCAGCCCGAGCCGCCGCCCAGCGCCTTGCCCATGGCGGCGAATTCGGTACGCCAGCGCTCGATGCTGCCGAAGTAACCTTGCAGCGCATGGGCCAGATCACCCGAGGGCTCGCCCTTGCCGCCGAGGGAGGCGAAGTAGACCTCGTGCAGGATCATCGAGTTGGCGGCGATCAGTTCCTCGCGCTTCAGCCCGTTGAGCAGGAAACTCGGCGCGGCCGCCGGATCTATCCGCTCGAGCTCGAACGCCAGCGCGTTGAGCCGGCGTACCGCGCCGCCGTAGTTGTTCTCGTAGTGGCTGACGATCAGCCGCTCCGACAGCCCGTCGAGCTCAGCCGGCGTCAGGTCCAGTGGCGCGATGGCGTAGGCCACGGCTGCCCCCTTAGCGCCAAAAGGGCTTGGCGGCCTCGTCAAGCGCGAGCCGCGGCGCTACGCCGATGTCACGCAGCAACCGGTCGTCAAGCGCGGCCAGCGCGCGCCGCTGGCGCCGGCGCTCGCCCCACCGGGCGAGCAGCGAGCGGAACGAGCCAAGGGCGGGCTTGTGGTGGGCGATGCGTTGGCCGAGGGTGGTTGTCACGTTGGTGCATGTCATGACTGTTACCTCCTTTGATACAGATGCTATATAACACGTCCGGAGGCATGATGCAACTGTTTCATTTTCTGTGGCAGCTGCTATAGTTTGATCGGGAGTACGACCGATGGCGCCGCCCGCGGAACCGACTGGCTGGCTGATGCTGTTGCACAACATTCCGCCCAAGCCGGCCTATTTCCGGGTCAAGGTGTGGCGGCGGCTGCAGGCGCTTGGGGCGGTGGCGGTGAAGAACGCGGCCTATGTCCTGCCCAAGACCGACCAGACGCTGGAGGATCTGAGCTGGGTGCGGCGCGAGATCGAGCAGGGCGGCGGCGAGGCGGTACTGTGCGAGGCGCGGTTCATCGACGGGCTGGACGAGCGGGGCCTGCGCGCCCTGTTCGACGTCGCGCGCGACGCGGACTATGCCGCGATCGCAGAAGAGGCGGGCCAGGTAGCGCCCGACGCCGAGCAGGCTGAGGTGGAAGCGGCCGCCAAGCGGCTGCGCCGGCGCTTCGAGCAGGTGGCGGCGGTCGATTTCTTCGGCGCCGCCGGCCGCGAGCCGGCGGAAGGCGCTCTATCCGGGCTGGAAGGGCGCCTGAAGCGGGTTCCTGCCGCGGCCGGCGCCGGCGACGCCGCGACGGGAAGGCCCGTCGGCCGCGTGTGGGTCACGCGGTCCAGCGTCTTCGTCGACCGCATCGCCAGCGCCTGGTTGATCAAGCGCTTCATCGACCCCAAGGCGCGCTTCAAGTTCGTGTCGGAAAAGCACTACCAGCCGAAGCAGGGCGAGCTGCGCTACGACATGTTCGACGCCGAATACACCCACGAAGGCGACCGCTGTACCTTCGAGGTGCTGGCTGGGCGCTTCGCCGGCCAGGACCGCGCGCTCGGCCAATTGGCAGAGATCGTGCATGACATCGACCTGAAGGACGGCAAGTTCGGCCGTAGCGAGGCTGGCGGCGTGCTGCAGCTCATCACCGGGATCTGCGGCGCCACGGACGACGACGCCGAGCGCCTGAAGCGGGGCGGCGAGCTGTTCGAGACGCTCTACCGCTCGTTCCAGGGCAGGAGGGGTTGAAATGGTGGCAGTCGGCAGGGAATCGCCGCGGCAGGACGACGTGGTTGCCCTGCTCCGGCAGTCCGACGCCCACGCCCAAGCGCTCTACCCGCCGGAGAGCGACCACCTGGTCGATGTCGACGCCCTTGCAAAGCCGAACGTCCGCTTCTTCGTGGGGCGGTGCGAACGCGTCGAAGTAATCCGCTTGGAAACCGGCACCGCCAGCCGCGACGCTCTGCGTCTCTATCGCAGCTTTGGCTACCGCGAGCGCGGGCCGCTCGGCGCCTACCGTCCAGACCCCCTCGGCGTGTTCATGCAGAAGCTCGCGCCGGCCTGAACGTCCTCAGTGCCGATGCCGGTGGTGCATGTCCGGCACGTGCGCGTGGGAATGGCGCAGCCGGACATGTACATGCAGATGCGTGTGCGGTTCGCCCGGCGGGTCCTGCGGACCATGCCCATGCCGGTGGTGCGCGTCGTGGGCATGCCGATGGTTATGGGTCATCGGCTCGTGCTCGTGCACATGGGCATGCCGCTCAGTCAGGTGCAGGTAGACGCCGATCCCCATCAGGATTCCCGCCAGGACAAGCTGGACCGAAACAGTCTCGCCCAGGAGCGAGATCGCTGCCAGCGCGCCGAGGAAGGGCGCGGTCGAGAAATAGGCGCCGGTCCTGGCCGCGCCGAGATGGCGCAGGGCGCGTACGAACAGCGCCAGGCTGACGCCGTAGCCCAAGAGTCCGACAAGGCCCGCCACGCCAGCCGTGCCGAAGCCGGGCAGCGTCACCCCCTGCGCCATCGCCAGCGCGATGTTGACCGGCCCCGCCACGAGGCCCTTCAGCATCGCGATGGCGACCGGATCGGCGAGCGCGACGCGACGCGTCAGGTTGTTGTCGATGCCCCAGGCCACGCAGGCGCCCAGAATCGCCGCCGGGCCGGCGAGGCCAGACAGCGACGGACCGCCCTGCCAAGCCAGGATGGCGGCGCCGGCGGCGATCGCCCCCATGCCCAAAGCAATGCGCCGGTCGAAATGCTCGCGAAACAAGAACCACGCCAGCAACGCGGTCGCCACGCCTTCCAGCGTCAGCAGGAGGGAAGCGGCGCTGGCCTCGACGCGCGCAAGCCCGGCCATCAACAGAACCGGGCCGAGCACACCGCCCGCAGCGATGGCGCCGGCCAACCAGGGCAGGTCGCGCCGGCCCAGCGATGCCTCGCCGGAACGCCGGCGCGCGGCGGCCAGCAACCGCCACCCACCGAGCCCGATCCCGGCGCCGAGATAGAAAAGCCCGGCCAGCATCCACGGATCGACCGCGCCGACCAGAATCTTGGCGGCCGGCGTCGACAGGCCGAACAGCAGTGCGGCGGCAAGCGCGTAGCCTACGGCGGCATTGGACATGGGCGCATCCTATCCCATCGCGCGGGCGCCTTCCCCGGTTGCGCTGCCGACCCCGACCGTGCCAATTTTCGTGCCTCATGTTCGTCCCACATCACCGCCATGCCGCGAATTTCTACGCTTCCGGCGGGATCGAGCGGGCGCATCTGCTGCGCTCGGACGCCGAGGCGGTGCGCAAGCTACTGGCGCGTACGGATGCCCGCGTGGTGCCGGTCTGGCGCCAGCGCAATCTGGTGATCGACGGGAAATCGGCGGAGGGCGCCGCACCCGGACCAGGCATCCTGTCGGTCGCCGAGTTCCAGAGTCTGTTTGCGGACATAACGCTCGATCCCGAGGGCAGCGCGGTGCTGCTGGGGTTCGTCGACGACACGCCCCACTTCGCGATCGACCTGTCGTTGCTGGCCGAACCGGAAATCCAGGCGCGGCTTGCGGGGCTGCATGCCGGCGGGACGCCGCGCTTCGCCGATCTGCGCGAGGTGGGACCGCTGATCGGCCACCAGCCCGGGGCGATCCTGGCCTATGCGCGCGGTCTGATCCATTGGCACGAACGGCACCGCTTCTGCGGGGTGTGCGGATCGCCGACACGCCAGGTCGAGGCCGGCCATGTGCGCCACTGCACGAACGAGGCCTGCAAGGCGCAGCATTTCCCCCGCACCGACCCTGCCGTCATCATGCTGGTGGCGGACGGCGAGCGGGTTCTGCTTGGCCGGCAGAAGATCTGGCCGCCGGGCCAGCATTCGGTTCTGGCCGGGTTCGTCGAACCGGGCGAGAGCCTGGAAGATGCGGTGGCACGCGAAGTCGAGGAGGAGGTCGGTCTGAAGGTGCGCGATATCCGCTACCACTCCTCGCAGCCCTGGCCGTTCCCGGCTTCGATCATGCTCGGCTTCACCGCCACGGCCGATCCCATCGAGCCCAGCGTCAACGCGAGCGAACTGGAAAGCGCCCGCTGGTTCACGCGCGCGGAGATCCGGGCCTGCCCGGAGAACGACACGTTCCGTCTGCCCCGGCGCGTGTCGATCTCGCGCCGCATGATCGAGGACTGGGCAAAGAGCGGCTGACTCCCCGTCCTTTGAAGCGCGCAAGTTGAGGGCGCGGCGCCGTCAGCCCGCGGTCGCGCCTTTGAGCCGCGCGGGATGCGCGGGATAAACGCCAAGGATGCGCACTTCGCGCGAGAAGAAGCTGAGCTCCTCGAGCGCCAGTCTGACCGGCGTGTGCTCGGGATGGCCTTCGATGTCGGAATAGAACTGGGTGGCGAAGAAGTTGCCGCCCAGCATGTAGCTCTCGAGCTTGGTCATGTTGACGCCGTTGGTGGCGAAGCCG
>CAYMTM010000115.1:0-14293 GCA_964393375.1 uncultured Rhodospirillaceae bacterium | reverse complement strand
ATCAAGGGCACGCGGTCGCCGATGGCGGCGGCCGAGACCGCCAGGATGCGGCGCTGCTCCTCGAACGTGCAGGCGTGCACCTCGGAGGCGTGGCCGTTGACGGTGATCGCCGAGATGCCCTTGACCCGGGCGACATGCGTCAGGTGCCGGACCGATTCCTTCTCGTCGATCGACAGGTCATCGCGGAAGGCCAGCAGGGTCGCCGGGATGACGCCGTTGGGCACGTAGTCCTTGAAGCGAGCCATGGCATTTCCTCGGGAGTGGCTTGAACGATTCTGCTCGGGTATGTTCGCACCGGCCAGAGTCGAATTCAAGCAGGCCTGTAATCGCTTTCAGCAGACCTTTTCGACGCACAGCGCATGGCTGCGCGCCACCACGGGGGAAACGCCGATGACCGCAGACAGCAATCCGATCAACCGCGTGCTGGTCGTGGGCGCCGGCGTCATGGGCACGGGCATCGCCAAGAGCTTCGCTTCCGGCGGCTTCGATACCTGGCTGTTGAGCCGCCGGGCCGGCGCGCTCGCCGGCCTGCCCCAGGGCGTGCGCGCCACAGCCGAGCCGCCGAAGGACGTGCCCGACCTGGTGATCGAGTCGATTCCGGAGGAGATGGATCTGAAACGGGACCTTTTCCGCCAACTCGAGAAGGTCTACCCGGGATCGGTCCTGATCGCGACCAATACCTCCGGTCTCGACTTGGTACCGCTGTTCGCCGGCATGAAGCACCCCGAGCGGTTCCTCGCCACGCACTACTTCCAGCCGGCCGAGGTGTTCCCGATGGTCGAGGTGGTGGCGGGCGAGCGCACCGATCCTCTCGCGCTCGACCGCGTCGCAGCGGCGATGCGGCGCACCGGCAAGCAGCCGATCGTCATGCGCAAGCCGATCGTGGGATTTCTGATTAACCGGCTGCAGCACGCCATCCTGCACGAAGCGTATTGGATGATCGCGCAGGGCGCGTGTTCGGTCGAGGACGTGGACGACGTGGCGCGCCAGATGCTGGGTCCACGGATGTGCGTCACCGGGTTGATCCTGCAGAAGGACATCAGCGGACTTGCGATCCACGCCAAGGCGCAGCAAGGCATCGTGCCGAACCTGGCGCACGACCGCACGCCCAATCCCGACGTGCAGGCGATGGTCGCGAGCGGCGCCACCGGCCTTGCCGCCGGCAAGGGCTTCTACGACTGGGGCAATTGCGACGCCAAGGCGGTGCGCGAACAGGCGACCGGGCGGCTCAACGCGCTGCTTGATTTCCTGAAGACGCTGACCGCGACCGACCGGCCGGCCACAAAGCCCCGGCCGCGGGATATCCGCGCGGGCAAGTCCTAGGAAGCGGTCAGGAAGTCGATTACCGTCCGCTGGAAGGCCTCGGGTACCACGCGCGGATAGAAATGCCCGCCCTCCGGCAGCATGACCAGCCGCGCGCCGGGGATCGCCGCCGCCAGCGCCTCGCTGAAATAGGCAGGGGTGATCAGGTCGTCATGGGCGGCGAAGACCAGGGTCGGCGCCCGGATCCGGCCAAGTTCGGCGCGGCGGTCGAAGCGCAGGATGGCGGCGATGCGCGCGAGCACGATCTCGGGCGCCATTGCCGCGGCGGCGGCGTGCTCTTCGTCCGCCAACATCGCGGCATGGTCGCGCAGGAACGCGGCCGGCAGCCCGAACAGCGACGTGCCCTGGGCATAGGCAAGCGGCCCTTGCCGGCGCAGCATGTCGGCGCGCAGGTCGAACAGACGGCGGAAATACTCGTCGGCCGCCGTCCAGGTGGCGCTCAGCACCAGCTTGCCAAGGCGCGCCGGGTGGTCGAGCGCAATGGTCTGGCCGATCGCGCCGCCGGTGGAATGGCCGACCAGGTCGACGCATTCGATCTTCAGATGATCGAGGAGTTGCAGCAGGTCGTCGGCCATCTGCTCGACCGAGAACGCGATCAGCCGCCGGCCGCTCTGCCCGGTGCCGCGATGGTCGTGCAGGATCACCTGGAACCGGCGCGCCAGGGCCTCGACGTTTGGCTTCCAGAACGACAGCGTGCCGCCCAGGCCGGACACGAGCGCCAGCGGCGGCCCCGTGCCATGAATCTCGTAGTAGAGCTGGTCGTCGTCCTTCAGGGTGAGAAGGGGCATGATGAGCCGGATCCTTCCGGTTGCGGGGGCTGATGACACAGTACGACTTCGCCACGATCGACGGGAAGCGCCTGCGCTATCGCCGGTTCGCCGGCGCCGTGCCGGCGATCGTGTTCCTGCACGAAGGGCTGGGCAGCATCCCGCAATGGCGCGATTTCCCGGCATTGCTCTGCGCCGCGACGGGACTGGGCGGCATCGTTTACGAGCGCCTGGGTCATGGCGGGTCGGACGCGGTCACGCTGCCGCGGCCGGACGATTTCCTCGCGATCGAGGCCGAGCGCATCCTGCCCGCGCTGCTGGCCGCGCTGGGGGTAGACCGCCCGGTCCTGTTCGGCCACAGCGACGGCGGCAGCATCGCGCTGCTGTTCGCCGCCGCATTTCCCGAGCGCCCCGTCGCCTGCGTCGCCGCGGCCGCGCACGTGTTCCTGGAGCCTGCGACCGAAACGGCGCGGGCCGCCGCCGCTACGGCCTATGCCACGACCGACCTGCGCGCGCGGCTGGAGCGGCACCACGGCGCCAACACCGACGCGATGTTCCGCGGCTGGAACGAGACCTGGCGGCGGCTGGCCCCGCGCGGCTGGTCGATGAAGGACCGGCTGAAACACGTCGCCTGTCCGGTGCTGGCCGTGCAGGGCCTGGACGACGAACACGGCACGCCGGCGCAAGTAGCGGCGATCACGTCAGGCGTGTCGGGCCCGGCGGAGTCGTTCCTGATCCCGGGCTGCGGGCACCTGCCGCATATCGGGGCGCGCGATGCGCTGCTGGCGCGGACGGCAGCATTCCTGGACCCGCTGGTCAGGAATGGGTGAAGCGCGGCTTCTCCTTGGCGAAGAAGGCGCGCACGCCTTCCTTGCAGTCGTTCGACGAGAAGGCCTGGTCGCTCAAGGGCAGGGACCGGGCGATCGCCTCGTCCTCCGTCACGTCGAATGCCATGTCCACCGCCTTCTTGGCGATCTGCAGCGCCTTATTCGGTCGCTCGGCCAGTTCCGCGGCGAGCGCCTGCGCGACGGCCAGCGCCTGGCCCTTGGGCGCGATGCGGTTGATGAGGCCCCAGGCCAGCGCGGTCTGAGTGTCGATCGGCTCGCCCAGGAAGATCATCTCCTTGGCGCGGCCCTCGCCGATCCGCCGCGTCACGCGCACCGTGCCGCCCGAGCCGGGGAAGACGCCGAGCTTGATCTCGGGCAGGGCCAGCCGCGTGCCTTCCTCGCACACGATCAGGTCGCAGCACACCGCCATTTCCAGCCCGCCGCCGAAGGCAAGCCCGTTGACCGCGGCGATGGTCGGCTTGGGGAAGTCGTCGAGCTTGGAGTAGGTGACGTTCTCCATCCACATCTTCTTCTCGATCGCCACGCCCGGCTGCATGTAGTCGCGGAACTCCTTGATGTCCGACCCGGCGCAGAACGCCCTACCGCCGCTGCCCGTCACCACCAGCACGCGCGCGTCCGGGGTTTGCGCCAGCTCGTCGAGCTTGCGGTTCAGTTCGCGGGTCAGGCCCAGCGTCACCAGGTTCAAGGGCGGGTTCACCAGGGTCAGGGTCGTCACCCCGTTCCTGGTTTCGACGGCGATCCACTCGCGCGACATGGCTTCCTCCCTGCGCAGATTCTGCCCCGATTGTTAGCCGGGCGCGGGCGGCAGGGAAAGCGGTTACACCTGCGTCCGGCGCATGGCAGCGCCTTGCGACGTGCCGCATTGACGCCGCCGGGGGCGCCGCGACAGACTGGCGCCGCGAGGGAGAGGGGCTGACATGGCGAACTTGGCGCGGCCGACTGCGGCCGAGATCGAGGCCTATCGCACCGATGGCGTGGTGGTGCTGCGGCAGGCTTTCTCGCGCGACTGGATCGAGTCCCTGGCGCGCGGCGTCGACCGCAACATGGCCGATCCGGGACCGCTGGCGAAGAAATACACGCCCGACGGCAAGCCCGGCCTGTTTTTCGGCGACTACTGCAACTGGAACCGCATTCCCGAATTCCGCGATTTCATGACCAAGTCACCGGCCGCGCAGATCGCCGGCGGGCTGATGGGTTCGCGCAAGGTCAACCTGTTCCACGAGCATGTGCTGGTGAAGGAGCCGGGGACGGAGGAGCCGACGCCCTGGCACCACGACCAGCCCTACTACTTCGTCGATGGCGACCAGGTCTGCTCGATGTGGATTCCCCTCGATCCGGTAGCCCTGGAAACGTGCCCGCGCTATGTCGCCGGCTCGCACAAATGGGGCAAGTGGTACGTGCCCGCGCGCTTCGCCGACGGCAAGGACCACCCGAACAAGGAGGAGAAGTTCGAGTCGGTGCCGGACATCGATGCGGAGCCGGAAAAATACCGCATCCTCGCCTGGGAGCTTGCGCCCGGCGACTGCATCGCCTTCCACGGGCTGACGGTGCACGGCGCGCCGCCCAACCGCTCGCAGAACCGCCGCCGCGGCTTCGCCGCGCGCTGGACCGGCGACGACGCCGTCTACACGCTGCGCAAGGGCTACATGTCGCCCCCGCCGCCCGCTACGGGCGGACCCAAGCCGGGCGGGCCGATGGACAGCGAGGCGTTCCCCGTGGTCTGGCGGGCGGCGTAAGCCATGGCGAACGCGAATTACGACGCGCTGATCCTGGGCGCGGGGCATAACGGGCTCGTCTGCGGGGCCTATCTCGCCAGGGCGGGGCTCAAGGTGCTCGTGCTGGAGCGCCGGCACCTGATCGGCGGGGCGGCGGTGACCGAGGAGATGGTGCCGGGCTTCCGCTGGTCGGTCGCGTCCTACGTGATGAGCCTCCTGAGCCCGCGCGTCATCAACGACCTGGAGTTGCGCAAGTTCGGGCTGACCGTCCTGCCGGCCAACGACCTGTTCGTGCCGCTGGAGGACGGCGACTACATCCTCTTCCATGACGACGCGAAGAAGACCCAGGCGCAGTTCGCCCGCTTCTCCAGGCACGACGCCGAGATCTATCCCGAATTCGACCGGTACCTGCGCGAGGCCACCAACGTCGTGCGTCGGCTGCTCTACGAGACGCCGGTCGATCCCTCCAGGCGCGACTGGAAGAGCTTCAAGGCGACGGCCTCGCTGCTGTGGCGCTACCGCGACGTGGCCGGGAAGATGTACCGGATCGCCGACCTGATGACGCAGTCGGTCTACGACTACCTCTCGCGCTGGTTCGAGAACGACATCATCAAGGCGGTATTGGCCTACTACGCCTCGATCGGCACCTTCGCCGGCCCCAAGTCGCCGGGCACCGCCTATGTGCTGATGCACCACGTGATGGGCGAGCACGCCGGCGCCGGCGGCTGGGGCTTCGTGCGCGGCGGCATGGGTGCCATCTCCAACGCCATCGCCGAATCGGGCAAGCGCTGGGGCATGGAGACGCGCGTCAACGCGCCGATCAAGCGCGTGCTGGTGGAGGGCGGCCGCGCCGTCGGCGTCGTGCTGAAGGGCGGGGAGGAGATACGCGCCAAGCTGGTGGCGTCGAACGCCAACGCCAAGACGCTCTATCTCAAGCTGGTGGAGCGCAAGGAATTGCCGGCGGAGTTCGTAGCGGACATCGAGAGCTACCGCACCTTCTCGACCGCCTTCAAGATCAACATCGCCTGCGAACGCCCGCCGCAATACAAAGCCTTCGACAAGGCCAAGGCCGGGTTCGACTACCCGACCTACGTGCATCTGGGGCCCACGATCGAGTACCTGGAGCGCGCCTACGACGACGCGAAATACGGCGATTTCTCCTCGAAGCCCTTCATTACCCCGGTCTGCCCGACCATCGTCGACGACACGCTGGCGCCCAGGGGCAAGCACGTGGTGAACCTGTTCGGCGGCCACGCGCCCTACACGCTCAAGGGCAAGGACTGGAACAACGAGCGCGGGCGCTTCGTCGACACGGTGATGAAGACGATGGACGGATTCGCGCCGGGCTTCCCGTCGGACATCATCGACATGCAGGTGCTGTTGCCGCCCGATCTGGAGGAGCTGATCGGCCTGCCGCAGGGGCACATCTTCCACGGCGAGCTTTCGCCCGACCAGCTCTTCTTCCAGCGCCCGGCGCCGCACTACGCCGACTACCGCAGCCCGATCAAGGGGCTTTATCTCTGCGGCTCTTCCGCCCATCCGGGCGGGGGCGTGTCGGGCATTCCCGGCTACAACGCGGCGCGCGAAATCCTCAAGGACCTCGGAAAGTAGGACATGGCCGCTTCAGCCAGGCGAGCGCCGCGACCGGTGCGCATTCCCTCGTTCGGCCGCCTGCTGGGCTACCGGATCGTCGAGGCCAACGCCGAGCGCGGCGTGGTCGAGATGAAAATTCGCCCCGAGCATCTGAACCGCAGCGGCGTGGTGCATGGCGGGGTGATGATGACCCTGATCGACGTGGCCTGCTCCGTCGCCGGTACCTATACGCCGCCCGGCGACCCGCCGCGGCTGTCCGCGAGCATCTCGATCAACACCAGTTTCGTCGGCAACGTCGACAAGGGGGTCCTGCGCGCGACCGGCTGGCGGACCGGCGGCGGATCGCGGATCTATTTCGCGCGGGCGGAGATTCGCGACGGGGCCGGGAACCTGGTCGCCCATGGCGAGGGCGTGTTCCGGTTCCGCAGCCCCGAGGCGACGGCGGTAGCGGTCAGCCGTGCGCGAGCAGCGCGGCGACGAACAGCATCGTCCCGGTCAGGACGGTGAAGGCTTGCGATAGACGGGAGGCGACGGCACGCATGGAGCTTCCGATCCGGGCGGTTGGGTTGCGCGATGCCACCGATGATGCGCGCCGGGTCTTAGAATTGGGTTAGGGGACGCGGTAAATTCAATCCTGATCGTCGCCGCAATTTGAATCAATTTCCGCCCGTGAGGCGCGGCGGGCCGATCTGGTCGATGCGATAGGGTTCGGGATAGCTGCGGCGGCGCATCGTTGTGCGCAGCCTGGGCTTGCGCCGCGCGGGCAGCAGGCGGAGCAGGCGCCTGCGCGCCGCCATCGCGCCCAGGACCGCGCGGCCGAGCGGCGGCGGCGGAGCCGGGAATCCGAAGGCCGCGCGCGTCGCGTCGTCCATCAGGGCGTGGATGGCGTGGCGGACCAGCGGACGCAAAGGCTTGGGAAACCATCCCGCGAACATCTCGCGCGTCCGGACGGCGGTGCGCGTGCCGCCCTCGGTCGGGCGGAAGAAGCGCCGCTCGTAGTCACGGTTGAACCACTCGAAGGTCTCGTAATCGGGTGGCAGATCCCCGATGCCCATGCGCGCGCCGACCGCGCGCCAGAAGTGGAACATCGCCAGCTTCTCGGCCTCGACCATCGGCCGCCAGCCGAAGCGGGCGTTCCAGCGGATCGGCTCGAACACGAACGTCGACAGCACGTAGAGGAAGTCGCGGTTGGCGATATTGAAATGGCCGTGGATGAAGTTCATCCGTTCCAGCGCCGCCCGGCCGCGCTCGCTGTCGTAGCCCCATTCCATCAGCTCGCTGACGACGATGTCGGTGTCGTCGTAGCGTTTCTGCGCGCGGTGCCGGAACTCGCCGGTGCGGTCGAGCAGCGCGCCGATGCTGGGCACGGCGAAGGTGCGGAACAGCGCGAATTCCAGCGCCCGCGTGGTGTCGAAGGGAAAATCGTAGCACGCGCTCAGGAACACGATCCGCTGGTGGTCGCGCTCCGGGTCCAGTCGTTCGATCTCGGCAAGGATGCGGCTGTTCACGCCTGGTCTTACGTCGGACGGGCCGCCTTGGATGCGGCGTGCGCCAGCATGTCGCGGTAAAGCGCGGCGGTGGCCGCCGCGATGGCGGCCTCGCCGAAGCATTCCTCGACCAGACGGCGCGCGGCCGCGCCCAGGCGCCGGCGCAGGGCGGGATCGGCCGCAAGCCGCGCCAGCGCGTCGGCCAGAGCCACGGGATCGCGGGGCGGCACCAGCAGGCCGGTCTCCTCGTGGCGCACGATTTCTCGGCAGCCCGGCACGTCGGCCGCCACCATCGGCCGTCCGCTTGCCGCCGCTTCCAACAGTGCCTTGGGCAGGCCCTCGCGATAGGACGGCAGCACCGCGATCGCCGTCTCGCGCCACAGCGCGGCGATGTCGGCGACCTCGCCCGGCCAGTCGACGACGCCTTCCCGCACCCAATCCTCCAGGGTCGCCTGTGGAATTGACGCCGGGTTGTGGTCGTCGCGCGGGCCGATCAGGCGCACGCGCAGATCGACGCCGCGTGCCCTCAACGATCGCGCGGCCTGCACCAGCTCGCCGACGCCCTTGTCCCACAGCATGCGCGCGACCAGCGCGGCCGTTGGCGCACCGGGCGGCTCGGGCGACGGCGCGAAGCGCGCCGTGTCGACGCCCGAGCCGGGGATCAGCACGGCGCGCGCGCGGTCGACGAGGCCCTGGCGCACCAGCAGCTCCAGGTCGTCCGGGTTCTGCATCACCAGCCGGCAGCGCGGATGGTTGAGCGCCACGCGCAGGATCAGGTTGATCGCCGGGCGCAGCAGCTTCGTCGCCACGCCGCTGCCGATGAACAGCGCGCCCAGGCCGGTGGGCGCGTTGACGATGCCCGGCACGTCGGCGATCCAGGCGGCGATGCCGCCCTCCAGCACCGGCTTCATCGCCACGTGATGCACGATATCCGGCCGCTCGCGGCGGTAAAGCCGCGCGATCGACGCCATGCCCGCCAATTCGCGCAACGGATTGTGCCCGCCCCGCCGCCAATCGAGCGCGACGACGCGGAATCCCTCAGCCTCGATCGCCTGGCGATCGGCCGCCGTATTGATCCGGGTCGCCACCACGACCTCGAACCCGGCTTCGCGTGCGGCCCGGGCCATCGGCAGGCGATGCGACCGGAAATACCAGTCCTCGGTGACCAGGTAGACGAGCTTGGGCGGGGGCTTGGATCGGGGCTTGGGCACAAACGCGCTCTCGATTTTCCCTGTGGATGGAAACTAGAGCGTCGTCGGCCTGAAGGGAACCGTCGGCGAAGTCGGCCTGAAGCGCGCGTCAGAACTGCGGTTCCGGAAGCCTATAACTCGCGTGGCCGCGGAGGAAATCGCGGGTTCGCTGCTCCTTGGGCCGCACAAGCACTTCTTCCGGGGTTCCTTGCTCAAGGATCTGCCCGTCGTGCAGGAACAGCACGCGGTCCGCCACCGTGTACGCGAAGCCCAACTCGTGCGTGACGATCAGCATCGTCATGCCTTCCTCGGCCAGCTCCCGCATCGTCTCGAGCACTTCACCGACCAGCTCGGGATCGAGCGCTGAAGTCACCTCGTCGAACAGCATGATTCTCGGCTCCATGGCGAGCGCCCGTGCGATCGCAACGCGCTGCTGCTGGCCGCCCGAAAGCCGTGCGGGATAGGCCTCGGTCTTGTCCGCCAGCCCGACTTTGGTGAGATATCGCATGGCGCGCGCTTCGCATTCCGGCTTTGGCAGCCGAAGGACCGTTCGCGGTCCCTCCATGACGTTGTGCTTGGCGGTCATGTGCGGGAACAGGTTGAAGTGCTGGAACACCATTCCCACTCGCGCCCGCAGCGGGATGAGGTCGGACTCCCCGTACGCGATGCGGGGCGCGCCGCCGCCCGGGACCTCGCGTCCGATCGGCGATCCCTCGATGAAAATGCGGCCGCCGCTCGGGATTTCCAGGAAATTGATGCAGCGCAGCAGCGTGCTCTTGCCGGATCCGCTGGCCCCCAGCAATACAATCGCCTCGCCCTGATCGACCGACAGGTCGATGCCTTTGAGTACTTGGGCCGCGCCAAAGGACTTGGTCAGGTTCTCGATGCGCAGAATTTCGCCCATGCGCCGGCCTCCTAGTCGCTGCGGCGAAGATGAAGTTCCAATCGCTGCACGGCCAGCGCGACCGGATAGACCGCGAAGAAGAAGATGAAAGCGATCACGGTGTAGGTCTCGATCGGGTTGAACTGGATGGTCGATATCAGCTTTCCCTGGTGAACGAGTTCGCCATAGGCGATGATCGAAGCCAGGGAGGTCATCTTGATCAACTCGATGAACCGGTTCATGAACGCGGGCAACATCCGCCGCACGGCCTGGGGCAGGATGATGCGCGTCATCTGCTGCCCATAGTTCATGCCCAGCGCCTTGGCCGCATCCCATTGGCCGCGGTGGATCGATTGGATGCCGGCGCGGTAAATCTCGGCGCAGAACGCCGCGGTGTTGAGCGCCAAGCCGAGCGTGGCTGCGGTGAACGCGTTGACATCGAACGGCACCAGGATCGGAAAGGCGAAGAAAAACCACATGATCTGAACCAGCGCGGGGGTATTGCGGAACAACTCGATGAATGCGGTCGCCGGCCAGTTGACGAGCGGATGGCGCGCATAGCGCGCGAGACCCACGACAAGGCCCAGCGTTACCCCCGCCAGCAGGCAAACCGCCGCCAGCTTCGCGGTGTTGCCGAGCCCGATCAGCAGGAGCTGCCAATGGACGAATATGGATTGAAAGTTCCACTGGTGCATGGCGGTTCTAATGCGCGGTGGTCTCGCCGGTGCGCGCCAGGCGGCGTTCCAGCGCGCGCACGGCAAGGCTCAGCGGAAACAGCAGGGCGAAATACATGGCGGCGGCGATCGTGAACACCTCGAGCGGCCGGTAGGTGCGCTGCGCGATGTTGTTGGCCTGGTACAGCAGGTCGGCATAGGAGATCGTCGCCACCAGGGTGGTGGTCTTCATCAGCTCGATCACGCGCTCCAGGAATGCGGGGATCATGCGCTTGACCGCCTGCGGCAAGACGATGCGCCTGAGCGTGCGCGCGCGGTCCATGCCGATGGCGCGTGCCGCCTCCCACTGGCCCCGTTCGACCGACACGATGCCGCCCCGGAACACTTCCGCGAAGAACGCCGAGGACTGGATGGAAAAGGTGATGACCGACGCCGAGAACGGGTCGATCTCGACTCCCGCCAGGATCGGCAGGGCGAAGAAGCACCAGAAAAGCTGCACCAGCGGCGGGGTGGAGCGGAAAAACTCGATGAACAAACCCGTCGGCGCGCTGACCATCCGCCGGCCCGACAGCCGCAGCAGGGCCACCATCAACCCCAAGGCCAAGCCGAGCACCAGCGCAATCGCGGTGACCTTCAAGGTATTTGCGAACCCGGCGAGCAGCAGATCGAAATTGCGAAAGACGATCCCGAAATCCCAGGAATACCGCATGCGTCAGCCGGCCGTGGCTGTGGAAGGCGTGTCGCGCCCGGCCGCGGCCGGCCGCGACTCCGGGACGGCGGCTTTCACCAGTCTTCGCGCCGGATCGCCGGCACCGACTTGGGATCGACGCCGTATTCCTTCAGGAACGCCTCGTACCATTCCTGGGTCTGGCCCGTGGCATAGTAGTACGAAATCGCCGTATTGACCCAGTCGCGCCAGGTCTTGTCAGGCTCCGCGCGCACCGCCGCGCTTGAGGTCGACGCCCGCACCGGCTTGGGCACCACGATCTTGCCGCGGTCGATCTGCTTGCGCATTGCGATCAGCGGGGGATGGAACAGCGATACGGCGTCGGCACGCCCGGACTGGAACGCCGCCACCGCCTCGCCGTTCGACGGGAAGCGCAGGATAGTGGCTTTCGGCAGGTGCTCGGTCGCGTAGCTGTCCATTGTGGTGCCCTGGGTCACCGCGATGCGGATGCCGTTCTTGTCGAGGTCGCTCCAGTTGACGACCGGAAGCTCGTCCTTAACCAGCACGGCGAGCGCGTAGTAAAGCAGCGGCTGCGAAGGAAAATCGACCGCCATGGCGCGCTCGGGCGTGGCGTCGAGCACGAACATGATGTCGATCTTGTTGGCCTGCAGCGCCGCGATTGCCGTGCCCCAGGTGACCTCCACCGCTTCCGCCTTCACACCCAGCGTCTTGGCCATGGCCGTCCCGACCGACATGCCGAGGCCGGTCCATTCGGACTTCGCCGGGTCCTTGTAGTACCAAGGCGGGGCCTGGGTGACGCCGATGCGCAGGCTTCCCCGCTGCTTGATCTCCTTCCAGGTCGATTGCTGGGCCGTCGCGGGCTGCCAGGCGGCCAATGCGAACAGCGCAGCGGCGGCGGCAGCAGCGTGCGTCAGCAGCTTGAAAGACTTCATTGGATCTACTCCCCCGATGCCCGGCACCGACAGCGCCGAGGTTTGCCGCCAAAGGGCCGGTGTCGTGACCGGTCGGCAGCGAATTAACCCTTGCGAGTTGACCGCAGTTATGGTCGATTGTCAACAATCGATTATCTAGGCTGGGCGCTTATGGGTCTGTCCGGCAGTCGCCGTCGAACGAGGTAACGCTTTGGGCGCGCAGGATTTCGTTGTCGACCCGCGCAACGCGCACGTACTGGTTTATCTGAACGGCGAGTTGGTCCCGCGCGAGCGCGCGACGGTTTCGCTGTTCGACAGCGGATTCCTGCTGGGCGACGGGCTTTGGGAAGGCTTGCGGCTGCATCGCGGGACGCTGCTGTTCCTCGACCAGCACCTTGACCGGCTATACGACGGGGCCAAGGCCATCGACCTCGACATTAAGCTCAGCAGGGACGAACTGAAGGATGCGGTGTGGAAAACGGTGCGCGCCAACGGCATGAGCGACGGCGTGCATATCCGGCTTATGGTCACGCGCGGGCTCAAGCGCGGCGTCAACCAGGACCCGCGGCACGCCCTCGGCCAGCCGACGCTCGCAATCGTCGCCGAATACAAGCTGCCGAATCCCGAAACCTTGCGGGCAGGTCTGTCCCTATTCACGTCGACGATCCGCTGCATGCCGCCCGACACGCTCGACACCAAGCTCAATTCGCACAGCCGGCTCGGCCTGATCCAGGCGTTGATTCAAGCGATCAAGGCGGGCGCGGACGAAGCGTTAATGCTGGATCCGGCAGGCTTTGTGTGCACGTGCAACTCGACCAACTTCTTCTTCGTAAAGCGGGGTGCGCTGCATTCTTCGACCGGGCGGTACGGCTTCAACGGTATCACGCGCGGCCACGTGATCGAGCTGTGCCGGGCGCACGGCATTCCCGTCCGGCTCGGCGATTACACCCTGTCCGACGTTTATGCCGCTGACGAGGCGTTCGTGACGGGGACGTTTGGCGGGCTTACGCCTGTGCGCGCGGTGGACGGGCGGCGGCTTGGCGGCGCGCTCCCGGGTCCGCTGACTGCGCGCGCAATCGAGCTCTACCGAGGCTTGATGGACGACGCCGGCGCGCAAGGGCAGGCTGCGCAGCATGGCTCTTGAGCGTGTGCCACGCAACACGTTCCGCGAGCACATCGCGGACCGGCTGCGGAATTCGATCATCGCGGGCGTGTTGCCGCCGGGCAGCCCGATCACCGAGATGCGCCTTGCCGCGCAATTCGGCGTCAGCCGCGGGCCGTTGCGCGAAGCGATCCGGCAATTGATCGAGGAAGGGCTGCTGGTCACCGTGCCGTACACCGGCACGAGAGTGATCGATATTTCGGTGAGCGACGTCCGTGAGATCTATTCCTTGCGCACGGTGCTGGAAACCTTCGCCTTCCGGCTCGCATGGCCGCGGCGGAACGCGGCGTTCCGCGAGGAGATCGACCGCCGGCATAACCGCCTGCTGGCCTCGGTCGAAACCGGGGACTGCCTGGCCTCGACGGCTGCTGAAATGGCGCTGCACTCGCTCGTCTACGAATGGTCCGGCCACAAGCTGCTGCAAGAGATGTGGCGCAATCTTGCCGGCCGGCTGCATCTGTATCTGGCGATGCACCAGCGCGCGCACGGCCGCTCGGGCCCGTTGAAGGACGCCCACGTGCGCTATGTCGAGTTGGCCAAAGGCGACGATCTCGGGGCGATGCTCGGCGAAATTGAAAATCACATGCGGCGCGGCATTGGCCAGTTGGAAAGCTTCATTCGCGAGCAGATCGCCGTATCCACGCCGGGCGCCGGCACGGCGGCATCAAGCGACGGCACGCGCTAAATCCGAGTCGAAGGCCGCAGCGGTGCCGGGTATGCTCGCGCGATGATCTTCGCCGAACCGCTTCCTTCGCCCGATCCCCTGCGCGCCGCCATCCGTGCCCTCCACCGCGCGGACGAGACGGCCTGCGTCGAGGAGTTGCTGCGCCGTGCCGCCCTGCCGTCCGACGCGCTCGACCGCGTGGCCGATACGGCCCGGCGCCTGGTGCGCGCGGTGCGCCATCGCCGCCACCGCCAGGGCGGGCTCGATGCCTTCCTGCACGAATACGCGCTCAGCTCGCGCGAGGGCATCGTGCTGATGTGCCTGGCCGAAGCGCTGTTGCGCATCCCCGACGCTGACACGGCGGACCGGCTGATCCGCGACAAGATCG
>CAYMTM010000114.1:0-14497 GCA_964393375.1 uncultured Rhodospirillaceae bacterium | reverse complement strand
TGAGGCGGCGTCGGGCGGCGCCGGGGCGCGGGCGCGGCGCAGCAGGGCCCTGAGGCGCAGCACCAGCTCGCGCGGCTCGAACGGCTTGGGCAGATAGTCGTCGGCGCCGCGCTCCAGACCCTCGATGCGGTTGTCGGTCTCGCCCAGCGCGGTCAGCATCAGGATCGGCACGTCGCTGGTCTGCCGCAGCGCCTGGGTCAGGGCAAAGCCGTTCTCGCCCGGCATCATCACGTCGAGCACCAGCCCGTCGAAGCTGAGGCTTTCGAGCTGCTTGCGCGCGTCGGCGGCCGAGGCGGCGGTGGAGACGCGAAATCCGTTCTCGCTGAGGAACCTGCGCAGCAGCGCGCGCAGCCGGTTGTCGTCGTCCACCACCAGGATATGCGGCGCTTCCTCGGTCATGCCGGCATTATAGCCGAAGCGCGGCCCTCATCCCGCCGTGCCGGTCCCCTGGCCGCCGGCGCGGGACGCGAAGCGGCGACGGTCGTCCTCGCGCCCGATGATTCCCAGCATGACCTTGCGGAAGCCCTCGACCGCCTGGGCGCCCGCCGCGCGATAGGCCCGGGCGAAGCGCGCGCGCTGTTCGGCCGAGAGCTGGCGCTCGAGCTCGGCGCCCTTTTCCGTCAGGTGCAGCAGGCGCTGGCGGCGGTCGCGCGGCCCGGTCTTCTGCAGGATGAAGCCCTGCTCGACCAGCTGGCCCAGGACGCGGCTGAGGCTTTGCTTGGTGATCCGCAAAATCGCCAGCAGCTCGCCGACCGTCATGCCGGGCTGGCGCCCGACGAAATAGATCACGCGGTGATGCGCCCGGCCGAAGCCATATTTCCGCAGTATCGCGTCGGGCTCGGCGGTGAAGTCGCGATAGGCGAAGAACAGCATCTCGATGCCCTGGCGCAGTTCCTCGTCGCGCAGGAACAGCAGGTTCAGTCCAGGGGCCGGAGCATTAACGTCAGTCATGTTGACATTTATGGCTCACAATGTTACCGATGGCAAGCCCAAAGCGACATTCTATGTCCCCCGGCGCAAGCCAGGGCATGGCTTGGCATCATACCGGCGTGCCCGAACGCATCGAGACAGCGAGTGAGGAAAGGCCCCCGTCCCATGTCCAGCAAACCCTTCCACGACCGCGACGGCTTCATCTGGTACGACGGCAAGCTGGTGCCGTGGCGCGAGGCCAACCTGCATGTCCTGACCCATGCCATGCACTACGCATCCTCGGTGTTCGAGGGCGAACGCGCCTATGGCGGACACATCTTCAAGCTGCGCGAGCACACCGACCGACTGATCAAGTCGGCCGAGATCCTGGACTTCGAAATCCCCTACTCGGCCGACGCGATCGACGCGGCCTGCAATGCGACGCTGAAGGCCAACAATCTGGTCGACGCCTATGTGCGCCCGGTCGCCTGGCGCGGCAGCGAGATGATGGGCGTGTCGGCGCAATCCTCGAAGATCCACCTGGCCATCGCGGTATGGGAATGGCCGTCCTATTTCACGCCCGAGGCACGCATGAAGGGCATCCGGCTGTGCTGGGCGAAATACCGCCGCCCCGATCCGAAGACGGCCCCCACCGCCAGCAAGGCCGCGGGCCTCTACATGATCTGCACCATCTCCAAGCACGACGCCGAGCGCCAGGGCTACAATGACGCGCTGATGCTCGACTATCGCGGCCAGATCGCCGAGGCGACCGGCGCCAACGTGTTCCTGGTGCAGAACGGCGAAATCCACACGCCGACGCCCGACTGCTTCCTCGACGGCATCACGCGGCGCACCGTCATCGGCCTGGCGCGCGCGCGCCAGATCAAGGTGGTGGAGCGCGCCATCATGCCGGAAGAGCTGAAGAAGACGCAGGAGGTGTTCCTGACCGGCACGGCCGCCGAGGTCACGCCGGTCAGCGAGATCGGCGAGTACAAGTTCACCCCCGGCCAGATCTCGCGCCAGATGGTCGAGGATTTCGGCAAGCTGGTCGGCGAACCCGCCAAATGGGAAAAGGCCGCCGCCGCGTAGCCGTTCCCGCCCGCGCGCCGCACCACCAGCGCACTGCGCTGGCGCTGCAGGGCGGCGGGGCGCTGGGCGCCTACCAGGCCGGCGTCTACCAGGCGCTCGACGAGGCGGGCTACCGGCTCGACTGGCTGGCCGGGGTGTCGATCGGCGCGGTCAACGCGGCGATCATCGCCGGCAATGCGCCGGCGCACCGCCTGGAGCGGCTGGAGGCGTTCTGGTCGCTGGTGTCCTCGAACGCCGGCTGGATCGAGCCGCCGATCCCCGACCCGATGCGCGAGGCCTATGCCGAGTTCAACTCGACGCTGACGACGATCGCGGGCCGGCCCGGCTTCTTCGAGCCGCGCGTGCCGCCGCCCTGGCTGTGGCCGCCCAGGTACGCGATGGTCACGAGCTATTACGACACCCATCCCCTGCGCGGAACGCTGGAACGCCTGATCGACTTCGACCGGCTGAACGAGGACGGCCCGCGCTTGAGCGTCGGCGCGGTCAACGTCGCCACCGGCAACTACGTGTTCTTCTGCAACTACCCGAGCCGGCGCAGCGACACCAGACAGGTGCGCATCGGCCCGGAGCACGTGATGGCGAGCGGCGCCCTGCCGCCCGGATTTCCGCCCGTGGAGATCGACGGGGCGTGGTATTGGGACGGCGGCATCGTGTCGAACACGCCGCTCAATCACTTGCTTGCGGAGACCCCGCGGGTCGGCACGCTGGCGTTCCAGGTCGACCTGTTCAGCGCGCGCGGGCCGGTTCCTTCCAATCTGGCCGACGTGATGGAGCGGCAGAAGGACATCGCCTATTCCAGCCGGACGCGCATGCTGACCGACCGGGCGGCGCAGTTGCACGGGCTGCGCTGCGCGGTGACGGAGGTGCTGGCGATGCTGCCCGCGGCCAAGCGCTCCCATCCCGCCGTCCAGAAGCTGCGCCAGTTCACAGCCTCGAGCGTCTACGACATCGTGCACCTGATCTACCGCAGCAAGTACGACGAGAGCAGCTCGAAGGACTACGAGTTCTCGCGCGCCTCGATGCAGGACCGCTGGACGATCGGCCACGACGACATGCGCGCGGCGCTGGCGAAGCCGGAATGGCTGAGGCCGCCCCGGCCCGGCGAAACGGTGCGCATCCACGACCCGCTGAGGCCGGCGCCATAACCCGCCGGCTTGCGCTCACGCGCGTGCGTGGTGCGCGGGCGCCTGTTGCGCGGCGATCGCCGAAGCCGCCTTGTGCTCGCCGACCAGGGCGACCAGTTCCAGCATGACTTCTTCGTCGCCGATCCTGAGCGTGCGCCGGTCTGCCGGCGGCACGGCGATGTTGTTTTCCGCACAGAACTTGATCAACGGCTCGGCCAGTTGCTGGGCGTCGAGCGTGAAATCCATGATCTGCCTGCCGCCGGCATAGCTGACCTCGATCGACAGCTTCAGTTTCTGCCCGGCCAGCGCGTGGCGCCGGATCGTGCCCGGCGGCAGGAAATCGGCATGGGTGCGGCGATAGGCGCCGACCGCACGTACAACTTCTTCCTGTGAGAACGCGATCTGATGGAACTCCCGTGGCATCCGTTCACTCCCGTCCAAGTCCTCGCGCGGCGCGGCGATGCGCCGATCGACTGCGCTCCCTCCCCAAGGGCTTGCTTCGATTGCCCGACGCGGCGCGTCCCTGCGCAGCGCCGGTGCAATCCGCCGATCGCCCTTTCGACGCACGATGCTAGGAGCCCACGCGTTAACAAAGGTTAAATTCGTAGCGAATTCATCTACTGCGTGCAAGAAAGCGGGGCGTGCCGGATCGGTGGTCCTGCTCAGGCCGCCGCCAGCCGTTCCTGACGGAAGCAGCGCACCAGCACCGGGTCCTGGCGACCGCGCAGGCGCTGGGGCTGCGGGGCGCCGAAGCCCTGAAGGTACGCATCGCCGCCCTGCGAACGCGCCAGCGCGACCAGCGCATCGCTGACCACGAGATCGACGCCGACGTCGCGCGTCAGGGCCTCAAGCCGGCTGGCGACATTGACGGCATCGCCGATCACCGCGAATTCGATATGGCGGTCGCTGCCCACATCGCCCAGCACCACCTGCCCGCAATGCGCGCCGATACCGATGCGGACGGCCTCCAGCCCCTGGCGGCGGCGCTCGGCGTTCCAGGCATCGACCCGGTCGAGCATCGCGCGCGCGCAGGCCAGCGCGTTGCTGGCGTCCTGCGGACCGGGATGCGGCGTGCCGAAGGTCGCCATCACCCCGTCGCCCAGATACTTGTCGAGCGTCCCGCCGAACTCGTGGACCGCTTGCTCCATGCGCAGGTGAAAGTCGCGCAGCAGCCCGATGGCCTCGGCGGGCGGCAGCATCTCGCACAGCCGCGTGAAGCCCACGATGTCGGCGAACAGGACAGCGACCGACTGGGTGCGCACCTCGGCAAAAGGCCGGTCGACCGCCGCGAGTTCGTCCACCATCTTGGGCGAGAAGTAGCGCGCCAGGTTGGCGCGCGCGCGCTCGGCCAGCGCCTGGTCGCGCACCAGCCGGCGCATGCGCCTGACCGCCAGCGCCAGCAGCCCGGCGACGATCATAAGGATCAGCATCTCCTCGATGCGCGCCGCCACGTCGACGAAATAGGGATTGGAAATGAACGCGAGCGCATCCTCCGTGCTCGGCGGCGTCGGCCCGCTGTAGTCGAGTACCGTCCGCGTGCCGGGCGCGCGCAGCGCCCAGACCAGACCCGTCGCCCAGCACACGCAGGCCGCGACGCCCGACCACAGCACCAGCGCCGGCGAGAAGCTCAGCACCGTGAAGACCGGCAGCAGGAAGAAATAGCCGAAGCGCGGAGAATGGAAATGGACGCCGGGCGCCTTGATCTCGTCGGTGAACGGGTTGGGCGTCGCGATGGTCCAGGCCATAAGCGCCGCGTCGGCCAGCACCAGGACGAACAGCAGCCAGCGCCAGCGCAGGCCACGGCGGCTGACCCAGAGTTGAAGCAAGCCCAGCAGGGCGAACACGGCAACGATGCCGTGGTAGTAGTGGTCGCCGGGAAACGTTCCGGTCAGCCCCAGCCACATGGCGATGATCGCCAGCGCGCCCAGGCGTCCCAGCGTCGCCAGGCGCAAGCCGCTGGCCTCGGCCTTCTGGAACGCGGCAGCGAGGCGCGCCCGTTGCCGCTCGGAAAGCGTGGTGTCGGTCACGTCATTCGGCGGCGTCGGGCTTGCCGGTTTCCCAGCGCGCGGCGGCCCTGTCGTCGCTTGCCTGGGCCTTGACCCACTGGCCGCCCGCATCCGTCTCCTCGAGCTTCCAGAACGGCGCCCTGGTCTTCAGCCAGTCGATCAGGAAGCGGCACGCCTCGAAGGCCGCGTCACGATGCGGGCTGGCGGTGACCACCAGCACGATGCGGTCGCCCGGCGCAAGCCGTCCGTAGCGGTGCACGATCAGCGAGGCCGCGAGCGGCCAGCGCCCGATCGCTTCGGCTTCGACCGCGGCAAGCTGCTTTTCCGTCATGCCGGGATAGTGTTCGAGCGTCATGGCGCCGATCTTCTCGCCGCCCGCCAGATCGCGCACCAGGCCCACGAAGCTGACCACGCCGCCGATGTCCTTGCGACCCGCCGTCAGCGCCGCGATCTCGGCGCCGGGGTCGAAGTCTTCCTGCTGGACGCGGATCATCGCCCTATCCCCCCGTCACCGGCGGGAAGAAGGCGACCTCGTCGCTCGGCTTCAGCTTGTGGTCGAAGCCGACATATTCGTGGTTGACGGCCACCCGCACCGTGCCGAGATCGGACAGGGCCTGCGCATAGCCGGGTCCCTTGGCGCGCAGATGGTCGATCAATCCGCGCACGTCCTTGACGCCCTTGGGCAGGTCGATCGCGTCCTCGGCATGGCCGATGCGCGTGCGCAGCCAGGCGAAATACAGGACCTTCACCGCTGGACCTCGCTGAAGGGGAGGAAATCCACCATCGTCCCCGCTTCCAACTTGGTCAATTCCTCGGGCAATTCAACCAGCCCGTCGGATTCCACCATCGACGACAAAATCCCCGCCCCGTCGCGCGGAAAACGCCGCGCCACCAGCACGCCGTCGTCGTCGCGTTCGAGCCTGGCGCGCAGGAATTCACGGCGCTCGGCCTTCTTGCGGTAGGCGAAGCCGGCGCGCACGCGAAAGCGCTGCGGGTCGTCCGGCACGGCGCCCGCGAGCAGCAGCACCAGCGCGCGCGCCAGGCCATAGAACGTGACCATGACCGCGACCGGATTGCCCGGCAGGCCGAGGAACGGCGTATGTCCGACCTGGCCGAGCGCGGCCGGCCGGCCGGGCTTGATCGCAAGTCGCCAGACATGCAGCGAGCCCAGCGCTTCCACCGCCGCCTTGACGTGATCCTCCTCGCCTACTGAAACGCCGCCCGAAGTCACGATCAGGTCGTGCCCGCCCGCGGCAGCTTCGAGCGCGCCGCGCACCGCGTCGGGCCGGTCCGCGAGGATGCCGAGGTCGCTGACCGCGCAGCCAAGCCCCGCCAGCAAGGCCGCGATCGTGTAGCGGTTGGAATCGTAAATCGCGCCTGCGGACAGCGCCGTGCCCGGCTCGCGCAACTCGTCGCCGGTGGAGAACAGAGCCACGCGCAGCCGGCGATAGACCTGGACCTCCGCACGGCCGACGCTCGCCGCCATGCCGACATCCTGGGGCCGCAACCGCGTGCCGCGCTTGAGCACCACCGTGCCCGCGCGAACGTCCTCCCCTGCGCGTCGACGGTTCGCCCCGCGCTGGATGCCCGGGCGGATGACGACGACCTCGCCGGCCTCGCCGTGCTCGACCGCACAGTCCTCCTGCATCATCACCGTGTCGGGTCCGGGCGGCATCACCGCACCGGTGAAGATGCGCAGGGCCCTGCCGCGCGGTACGGCGTCTTTGACCGGGTGCCCGGCGGTGGCGCGCGCCGGCAGCACCGGCAGGCGCGTTTCGCGGCCCTGGCTCAGGTCGTCGAAATGGATCGCGTAGCCGTCGACCGCGGAGTTGTCGTGCGCGGGAATGTCGGCCCCGGCCACGATATCCTCGGCCAGGATACGACCGGCCGCCTCCATCAGGCGCACCCGCTCGGGCTCCGTCACCGGGCGCAGGCGCCGCGCCATCAGGGCGCCGGCCTCGGCCACGGTCATCAACGGGCCGCCGAAGGCGAAGCAGTCGTCGCTCAGTTGCGCCATGTCAGGCCCGACCCGCCAGGCCGCAATGGCGGACGATGAACCCCGCGATCGCCGGCACGTCGTCGAGATGGAACTGCGGCAGATCGACGCCGGCGATCCTGGCGTCGCTGGCCAACGCCACCACGCGCCTGTCGTCGCCGCAAAGCAGGGGCTTGCCGACCGAGGGCCGGTAGACTTCGAGCTTGTCGTGCGCGTGCGCCTTGAAGCCTTCGATCAGCAGCAGGTCGACCGGCGTCATGCGGCGGATCAGGTCCTCGACCGCGGGTTCGGGCCGGTCGCGCAGCTCGTGCATCAGGGCGAAGCGGCGGGACGAGCACACCATGACCTCGGTCGCGCCGGCCCGCCGGTGCTCGTAGGAGTCCTTGCCCGGCTGGTCGACGTCGAATTCATGGTGCGCGTGCTTCATGGTCGATACCGCGATGCCCCGCCGGACCAGTTCGGGCAGCAGCCGGACCATCAGCGTCGTCTTTCCGCTGCCGCTCCACCCCGCCAGACCGAAGACCTTCACCGGCGCCACTCCCGCATCGCGGCGCTAGCTTGGCGGTGCGCCGGCCGGCGTCAAGCCCCCGGCGGAGGCGCGACGCCTCAGCCGGGCAGCGTCGCCTGCTTGGCCACCTTGGGCACGCCGCGCACGCGGCGCGGCCGCCCGGACATCAGGGCCCCGAAGGCGGCGCGGAAATAGGCGTAGCCGGTGATCAGCGTCAGGGTGACGGCGATCCACAGCAGGATCTCGCCGATCAGCCTGACCGGCAGGAACGCGAAGCCGGCGTCGCCCACGATCAGGAAGCCGAGCAAGGTCATCTGGATCGCCGTCTTCCACTTCGCGAGCTTGCTCACCGGCACGCGCAGGCGGATGTCCGCCAGCACCTCGCGCAGGCCCGAAACCAGCAGCTCGCGGCACAGGATCACGACCGCCCCCAGCACCGCCGCGCCGGTGATCCGGTCGAACGCGAGCAGCATGCCGGTAACCGAAACCACCAGCAGCTTGTCGGCGATCGGATCGAGGATCCGGCCGACCGCCGAGATCTGCGCGCGCGCGCGCGCGAGATGGCCGTCCAGCACGTCGGTGAAGCCGGCGGCGGTGAACAGGATGCAGGCGACGTAGCGCGCCCAGTCGCCGGGCACGTAGAACAGCGCGACGATCAGCGGGATCACGCCGACGCGCGACAGGGTCAGCAAATTGGGCAGATTTGTCAGCATCTTAATCAGGGCCTTGGGGCAAACTCGCCGGGCGGCCGTCATGGGCCCCGCGATGGTAGTGCAGATATTTTACCCCCCGGCGTGGAAATGGTCATAGATTTTTTTCGCCACCGCATGGCTGATTCCCTTGACCGATTCGAGGTCGGCAAGCCCCGCCTGCGCCACCGCTTTTGACGATCCGAAATGATCGAGCAGCGCGCGCTTGCGGCGCGCGCCGATGCCCGCCACCTCGTCGAGCGGCGAGCCCGCGATGGCGCGGGCGCGCCTGGCGCGATGCGTGCCAATCGCAAAGCGGTGCGCCTCGTCGCGCAGCCGCTGCAGGAAATAGAGCACCGGGTCGCGCGGTTCCATCTGGAAGGCGTCGCGCCCCGCCATGAAGAAGCGCTCGCGTCCGGCGTCGCGGTCCGGGCCCTTGGCGATCGAGACCACCGGCACGTCGTCGATGCCAAGTTCGGCCAGCACCGCGCGCGCGACGCCCAGCTGGCCCTGGCCGCCATCGATCAGGACGAGGTCCGGCCAGTTCCCGCTCTCGCGATCGGGATCTTCCTTAAGCGCCCGCGCGAACCGGCGGGTCAGCACCTCGCGCATCATCGCGTAGTCGTCACCCGGCGCCATTTCCTTGTCGCGTATGAGGAACTTGCGGTAGGCGCCTTTCACGAACCCGTCCGCGCCGGCGACGATCATGCAGCCATAGGCGTCGCGGCCCTGAATGTGGCTGTTGTCGTAGACCTCGATGCGCGCGGGCGGCGCCTCCAGGCCGAATGCCGTCGCGACGCCCTCCAGCAGCTTGCGCTGGCTCGATCCCTCGGCCATGCGCCTGCCCAGCGCCTCGCGGGCGTTTGCCTCGGCATGTTCCATCAGGTGGCGCTTGGGCCCGCGCTGCGGGCGGGTGAGTTCGACCGCGTGCCCCGCCTTGACCGACAGCGCCTCGGCGATCAACGCCTGCTCCGGCGCCTCGTGGCTGAGCAGGATCAGCCGGGGCGGCGTCTTGTTGTCGTAGAACTGGCCGAGGAACGCGCCCAGCACCTCGCCCGGCCCCTGATTGCGGTCGTGGCTGGGAAAGTAGGCGCGGTTGCCGTAGTTGCCACCGCCGCGGAAGAAGAACACCTGGATGCAGGTCTGCCCGCCCTGCTGGTGCGCGGCGATCACGTCGGCGTCGTCGATCTCCTCGACGTTGATGTCCTGCCTGCCCTGGACATGGGCAAGCGCCCGCACGCGATCGCGCAGCCGCGCCGCCTGTTCGAAATCCAGCGCCGTGCTGGCCGCATGCATCTCGGCCGCCAGCCGCTCCTGCACCGCGCGCGACTGGCCACCGAGAAAGGCCTTGGCTTCGCCGACCAGCGCGCCATAGGCCTTCTCGTCGATCCGACCGACGCACGGCGCGGCGCAGCGCTTGATCTGGTACTGCAGGCAGGGGCGCGTGCGGCCTGCGAAGACGCTGTCCGAGCAGTTCCGCAGCAGGAAGGCGCGCTGCAGCGCGACCAGCGTGCGCCCGACCGCCTGGGCCGAGGCGAACGGGCCGTAGTAGTCGCCCGGGATGTTGCGCGCGCCGCGATGCTTGATCGCGCGCGGGAAAGCATGGTCGCCCGTGACCAGGATGAACGGGAACGACTTGTCGTCGAGCAGCCGGATGTTGTAGCGCGGCTTCAGCCGCTTGATGAGGTTCGATTCCAGCAGCAGCGCCTCGACCTCGGTATGGGTCGTGACGAACTCCATCGCCACGGTCTCGGCGACCATGCGGGTCAGACGGTAGGCGAGCTTCGCCGGCGTCGCGTAGGCCGCGACGCGCTTCTTCAGATTGCGCGCCTTGCCGACATAGAGCGCCTCGCCGTTGGCATCCAGCATGCGATAGACGCCGGGAGCGCCGGGCAGCAGCTTGAGCTGCGCCTCGATGACCGCCCTGCCCCGGTCCAAGTCCGCCGTCACCTTGCGCCGCCGCTGGGACGCGGCCGCACGCACGGCCGAGGCGGGCGGAGGGACACCCGGCGCGTCGGGCGCAGTTCCCGGCACCGGCTTCGGAGCGCTCGGCCGGGGTTCGGCGGGCAGGCTCTTCGGATCTGCGGGAATCATGGGCTATGGATGGCGACGGCGCTGCCGCCGGTCAACCGGCCGGCAAGCCTTCACCGCGGCCATGGGGCATCGGTTTTGCGTGGCCGAAACAGCAATCAGCGGTCGAACCTTGTTCCACCGTCATTAAACATTGCCGCTGTTTTATATCCACGAATTCGGTGGATAAATCTGTTGGCAACCATAGGGGCAAATGTGCCACACGTACGGAATGCGCCATATTGGTCCGTGTGCCTAGTTTTTGGGCAAATTGGTCAATCTGTTGATTTTCCTAAAAAACCTAAAGTCAAGTGCAAATGAAATGCGCCGCATCCCATTGCCGGAGTGTTGCGTTCTTGTCGGAAAAGCATGAAACGGCAATGTGTGTAACTGCCTTCCTCCCATGAGATTCATACCGTTACCAAAGGGTTACACGATCCTTCGTCCGTATTCTCACTCCTCCGGCAGCGGCTCGCCCGCGGCCTCTTGCACCCAGCCGAGATGCTGCCCGCCATCGAGTGCGATCATCTGGCCGGTCAGGCTGGGCGCCGCCAGGATGAAGCGCAGGGCAGCGCAGATCTCCGCCGGGCTGGTGCCGCGGCGGAGCGGTGTGCGCACGCATTGATCGCGGAACGCCGTCTCGCTCTGACGCCGGCTGGGCAGGGCGGGACCGGGCCCGATCGCGTTGACGCGCACGCGCGGCGCCAGCGCCAAGGCCAGGCTGCGCGTAAGGGTCCACAGGCCGCTCTTGCTGAGCGTGTAGGACGTGAAATACGGGGTCAGGTTCCAGACCCGCTGGTCGATCATGTTGACGACCGCACCCGCGGCATCGGGCGGAAGCTGGCGCGCGAACTCCTGGGTCAGCACGAAAGGCGCGCGCAGATTCACCTCGAGATGCGCATCCCAGCTCGCCCGCGTAACGCTCAGCGCGTCGTCGCGCTCGAACACCGAGGCGTTGTTGACCAGCACGCCGATCGGGCCCAGCGCGGCCGCCGCGCACGGCACCAGGGCCGCAACTTCGTTTTCGCGCCCCAGGTCCGCGCCCAGCGCCGCCGCGCGGCCGCCCCGCGCGACGATCGCGCGCACCACCTCCTCGGCCTCGCCGGCCGAGCGGTGATAGTGCGCGGCCACCGCGAACCCGTTCGCTGCAAGGTCCTCGGCGATCGCCCTGCCGATTCGCTGCGCCGCGCCGGTCACCAGCGCCGTCCGCGGCATGGCGCGCTCGGGCTCGCCTATCGGTTCGCTACCGGCCATGGTAAGCACCATGGCGGACGGACCAGCGCGCTGGCAAGGCCGGTGGGGGTGGGACCCATACCTCAGGCATGAAGATCCGCTTCAAGATCCTGGCGATCGCCTACATCCTGCTGCTGTTGTTCGGCGCGGCGGTCGGCGCCTCGGCCCTGCTGCAGCAGCGGATCCGCGAGGAACTGGGCGGCATCGTCGACTACCACGTGCCGATCACCGCGCTGGTCTCGGATTTCGACGTCAGCACCGACGACTTCGAGCTGGAGCTGCGCCGCCTTGCGCGCGGCACGCCGCCGCACGACGCCGAGGCCAGAACGGCGGCCGCGCACATCGAGGACCTGACCAAGCGAATGAACGCGGCGCTCGAGCGGGCCGACGATCTGCTGACGCAGGCGGTCGGCGACCCCCGCAACAACCTGGAGGACCGGCTGATCCTGTCGCGGGTCCAGGGCACGCTCGGCAACATGCGCCGGCAGCTTCCTTCTTTCATCGACCTGGGCCGCCGGACGATGGCGCTGCTGGTCGCGCATCGCCACGACGAAGCGGTGGTGGAGTTGGCCAAGTTCGCGCAGTACGACCAGGTGTTCGGCCGCGACCTGCAGCAGATGCGCAACGAGCTCGAGACGTTCACGCAGAAATCCATGCAGGAGGCGCTCGCGAACGAGCAGCTCAACCTGTGGATCACGATGAGCCTTTTCTGCGTGGCGGCCGCGATCGGGCTGGCGCTCAGCATCTCCATCACCGCCCATATCATCGCGGCGCTGCGCCGCCTGGTCAGCGGCACCCAGGCGATCGAGCGCGGCGAGCTGACCGAGGCCCTGCCGGTCAAGGTCGAGGACGAGATCGGCCAGCTGACCCGCGCCTTCAACCGCATGATCGAGGAATTGCGGGCCAAGGAGCGCATCAAGGACACGTTCGGCCGCTTCGTCGACCCGCGCGTCGTAAGCCGGCTGATCGAGCATGCAGGCGACAATCCCGATGCGGCCGAGCGGCGCCTGGCGACGGTCTTCTTCTCCGACATCAAGGGCTTCAGCGCGATCGGCGAGCAGATCACCCCGGCGGCGATGGTCAACCTGCTGAACCGCTATTTCACGCTCGCCTCGGCCGCGGTGCGCGAACACCGCGGCATCATCGACAAGTATATCGGCGATTCGGTCATGGCTTTCTGGACCCAGCCCTTCTCGGCAAGCGATGCGTCCCAGGCGGAGGATGCCTGCCGCTCCGCGCTGGCGCACCGGGCAGCGGTGCTCCAGCTCCGTCGCGAGCTTCCGGACATCCTGGGCCTGCGCCGCAACGCCCCGGACGTTGCGGTGCGCATGGGCCTCGCCAGCGGCGACGTGGTGGTAGGCACGGTGGGATCGGCGATCGCCAAGTCCTATACCGTGATCGGCGACACGGTGAACCTGGCGTCGCGCCTGGAGGGCCTCAACAAGGCCTACGGCACCGACATCCTGATCGCCGAGACGACCGAGGTCCTGGCGCGCGCCGCGATCGAGACGCGCGAGATCGACACCGTGATCGTCGCCGGCAAGACCGAACCGGTCCGCGTCTACGAACTGCTGTGCGCGAAGGGCGAGCTGGACGAGGGGCGCTGCGCACTGCGCGACGCCTTCGAGGAGGGCCTGGGCGCCTACCGCGCGCGGGACTGGGAGCGCGCCGCCGAACGCTTCGCCAAGTGCCTGGACATCGACCCGAAGGACGGGCCGTCCGCCGTGTTCGCGCAGCGGGTCAAGCAACTGGCCGCCAGGCCGCCGCAGGGGCCCTGGGACGGGGTGTGGCGCGCGACGGAGAAGTAGGGCTTACGCCACCACCTTCGGCTGCTCGACCGTCGGTCCGTCCCCCGCCACCGTCGTGCGCCGCACGTCGCGCACGTACTTGGTGTCGTCGAAGCGCCGCACCCGGTGCATGGTCTGGCGGTTGTCCCACATCACCAGGTCGTCCTGGCGCCATTGGTGGGCGTAGACGAACCGGCGCTGGGTGGCATGCTCGATCAGGTCGCGGATGAACGCGCGCGCCTCCGGCACCGGCCAGCCCTCGATCGCCCCGATATGCGAGGCGAGGAACAGGGACTTGCGGCCGGTGACGGGATGGGTACGCACCAGCCGCTGGCGCACGGGCGCGAATTTCTGCCTCTCCTCGTCCGAGAACTCGGTGAAGCCGAGCTGGCCGCGCGAGAAGATCAGCGAGTGGAGGCAGACCAGGTCCGCGACCTGCCGCTTCGTCTCGTCGTCCAGCGCGTCGTAGGCCGCGCGCATGTCGGCGAATTCGGTGTTCGGCCCCTTTTCCGGAATGATGCGGCCGGACAGCAGCGAGTATTTCGCCGGCGTGGCGCGGAACGAGCTGTCGGAGTGCCAAAGCGTGTTGCCCAGGTTGAACATGCGGTTGCGGTCGTTGGCCGCCAGCAGTTCGCCGCGATGGTCGAGGTTCGACACGTCGGCGAATTCCTTGCCCAGGCGATGCTCGCCCGGCTTGCGCACGTTGCCGCCGTAGGTGGTCTCGAGCCTCCCGAAATAGCCGGAGAAGGCCACCTGCTGCGCGTCGGTGATGTCCTGGCCCGGAAACACCAGAACCGCCCACCGATCCATGCCGCGTTCGATCGCCGCTACCTCCTCGGCCGACAGCGGCTTGCGCAGGTCCACGCCCGTGCATTCGGCCCCGATGGTGGCGTGAAGCGGCCGCAGCGCGACGGTCATGCCGCCTTCCCTCCCCGGCTCAGGCTCGATCCGGGGATATCGTGCCGCCCGCGCCGCGCCGGCGCAAGGCCGGCGCGGGTCAGGCCACCTGGGCCACGGTCGCGGCGTCGCCGGCCACCGTCGTGCGCCGCACGTCGCGCACGTACTTGGTGTCGTCGAAGCGCCGCA
>CAYMTM010000113.1:0-14524 GCA_964393375.1 uncultured Rhodospirillaceae bacterium | reverse complement strand
GGCTGGAGCGAAACCCGCTGCGGATCCTCGATTCCAAGGATCCGGGCGACCGCAAGCTGATCGCCGGGGCGCCGGCCTTCCAGGATCACCTGAACGCCGAGTCGCGGGACTTCTTCGCCAAGGTTCGCGCGGGCTTGGACGCGCTGTCGATACCCTACCGGCTGAACCAGCGCCTGGTGCGCGGGCTGGACTATTACTGCCACACCGCCTTCGAGTTCACGACCGAGGCGCTGGGCGCGCAGGGCACGGTGATGGGCGGCGGGCGCTATGACGGGCTGATCGAGATCATGGGCGGCCCGCCGACTCCGGCGATCGGCTGGGCGGCGGGCATCGAGCGCCTGGCCATGCTGATCGCCGAGCCGCCCGCCCCGCCCCGCCCGATCGCGGTCGTGCCGATGGGCGAGACGGCCGAAGCGAAGGCGCAGGCGATCGCCCACGGGCTGCGCCGCGCCGGCCTTGCGGTCGAGCTCGGCTATTCGGGCAATCTGAAGCGCCGCCTGCAGCGCGCCAACCGCGTCAACGCGCGCGCCGCGGTGATCCTGGGCGAGGACGAGCTGAAGCGCTCCGCCGCCGCCGTGCGCGACCTGGACAGCGGCGAGCAGGTCGAAGTGGCGCTCGACCGGCTGGAGGCCCACCTCGCCCGCTTCCGCTAGCGAAGCGGCGATGCCCTCCGCGGGCTCGGCCTTGCTCTTCGTCGTCGGCGTCAATCACCGCAGCGCGCCGCTGGCGCTGCGCGACCGGCTGTTCTTCGACGATTCCGGGCAAGTGGCGCTGCTCGCGCGCCTGAAGGCGCACGGCATCGGCCAGGCGGTGGCGCTGGCGACCTGCGACCGCATCGAGATCCAGGGCGCGGGTCCGGACCTGCCCGCCGCGATGGCGGCCGCGGTCAAAGCGATGGTAGCCGACACCGACGTGCCGGCCGCGACGCTCGACGCCCAGGCCTATCGGCTGAGCGGCGCCGAGGCGGTCCGGCACATCTTCGCCGTGGCGTCCTCGCTCGACAGCCTGGTGATTGGCGAGCCGCAAGTGCTGGGCCAGGTGAAGACAAGCCACCGCCTGTCGCAGGCCGCCGGCATGACCGGGCCCGAGCTCGAGGCCGCGCTGCAGGCCGCCTACGCGACCGCCAAGCGCGTACGCAGCGAAACCCGCGTGGCGGAGCGCCCGGTGTCGTTGGCCGCCGCTGCCGCCGAGATTGCCCGCGACGTTCACGGCGAGCTGTCGGCGATCGGCGGGCTGTTGATCGGCCTGGGAGACATGGGGGCGCTGCTGGCCGAACACCTGGTCGGCGCGGGGCTCAGGCGCTTCGTCGTGACCGCCACCCAGCCGCGGCGGGCCGAGCAGGCGGCGCTGCAGCTCGGCTGCAACCACGCGCCCATCGAGCAGCTCGAAGACCTGCTGTCCGGTGCCGACGTGGTGATCAGCGCCCAGGGTGCGGGCACGTTCACGCTTGACGCCGCCCAGGTGATGCGCGCCTTGCGCCGGCGCCGCCAGCGCCCCATCTTCCTGATCGACGCCGCCATTCCCGGCGACCTGGCGCCGGACATCGACGCGCTCGACGGCGCCTTCCGCTACGACCTGGAGGCGCTGGAGCGGGTCGCGATGGTAGGCCGTGCGACGCGCGAGGCCGCGGCGAAGGATGCCTGGCGCATCGTCGAGGAGGAGGTCGCCAAATTCCTGCGCGGCCGCGCAGAACGCGCCGCCGTCCCCGCCCTGGCGGCGCTGCGCAAGCGGTTCGAGGACGAGCGCGCGCGCGTGCTGGCCGAGACGCCGGCCCTCGGCGCCGACGATGCGACGCGCCTGTTGATCAATCGCCTGCTGCACGACCCCTCGGAAGCCTTGAGGGACTTGGCGGCGGACGACGGCCCATATGATCGTGCCGCAGCGGAAGCGCTGGTGCGCCGCCTGTTCCGGCTCGGCACGGAGGAGTAGGATTTGAGCCTGGACGCAAAACTGGACCGCGTGGTGGCGCGCCACGACGAGTTGCGCGCGGCGATGGCGAGCGAGAAGCCGCTCGACCCTGAGAGCTTCGCGCGCACCGCCAAGGAGTATGCCGACCTGACGCCGATCGCCGAGGCGATCCAGGAGCTGAAGAAGAAGCGCAAGGAGATCGACGACCTGACCCAGATGGCCGCCGACCCCGCCAGCGACGCCGAGATGAAGGCGCTGGCCGAGCAGGAACGCGCCCAGCTCGCCGCGCAGATTCCCGCGCTGGAACAGCACCTGAAAGTGCTGCTGTTGCCCAAGGATGCGGCCGACGAGAAGAACGCGATCCTGGAAGTGCGTGCGGGCACGGGCGGCGACGAGGCGGCGCTGTTCGCCGCGCAGCTCTTCCGCATGTACCAGCGCTACGCCGACCTGCACCGCTGGAAGTTCGAGGTGATGCAGGCGAGCGAGACCGAGCTCGGCGGCATCAAGGAGGCGGTGGCCTCGATCACCGGCAAGGGCGTGTTCGCGCGCCTCAAGTTCGAATCCGGCGTGCACCGCGTGCAGCGCGTGCCGGCGACCGAGGCCAGCGGGCGAATCCACACCTCGGCCGCGACCGTGGCCGTGCTTCCCGAGGCGGAGGACGTCGACGTCAAGATCGAGGAGAAGGACCTGCGCATCGACGTGTTCCGCTCCTCCGGCCCCGGCGGCCAGTCGGTCAACACCACCGACAGCGCGGTACGCATCACCCATATCCCGACGGGCATCGTCGTACAGCAGCAGGACGAGAAGTCGCAGCACCGCAACAAGGCCAAGGCACTGAAGGTGCTGCGCGCCAGGCTCTACGACGCCGAGCGCGCCAAGCTCGACGCCGAGCGCGCCGCCACGCGCAAGGGCCAGATCGGCTCGGGCGACCGCTCCGAGCGCATCCGCACCTACAACTTCCCGCAGGGGCGGGTCAGCGACCACCGCATCAACCTGACGATCTACAAGATCGCCCAGGTCATGGAGGGCGAGGCCTTGGACGAGATCATCGACGCGCTGATCGCCGAGGACCAGGCGGCGCGGTTGGCGGAGCTGGAGTGAGTGGCCCGATTTCCATGCCCGTCGTGGCCGCGCTTGTCGCGGCCATCCGCGTCGACCGGCGTTCCGACAGTCTGGCCGGGGGAAAACGTGCCCACCCGCGCGACGCTGCGCCGCTGCCCCGACGTTGATGCCCGGGACGAGCCCGGGCATGACGCATTGACCTGGACGACATGACGGTCGGCGAGGCGTTGGCCGACGCCGCGGCGCGCCTCGCCGCCGCCGGCGTGGCGGATGCGCGGCGCGACGCGCGGCTGCTGCTGGCCGCGGCGATGCAGGCGCCGCGGGGCGCGCACCTCGCCGAAGACGCGCCGGTGCAGGACGACGCGGCCGCACGATTCCGGGCGATGGTCGAGCGGCGCGCGGGGCGCGAGCCGGTGTCGCGTATCCTGGGCCGGCGCGGGTTCTGGACACTCGACCTCGCGATCGGCCCCGACACGCTCGATCCGCGACCGGACAGCGAGACGGTGGTCGAGGCCGTGCTGGCGCATGTCGGCGACCGCCAGGCGCCGCTTCGCGTGCTGGATCTGGGTACGGGCAGCGGCTGCCTGTTGCTGGCCTTGCTGGCGGAACTGCCGAACGCCACCGGGCTGGGCGTCGACCGGGCGCCGGGGGCGGTGCGGAGCGCCGGCGCGAACGCCCGTTCGACGGGACTGGCGAACCGCGCCCGTTTCCTGGCGGGCGACTGGAGCCGGCCCGTGGCCGGCATGTTCGACATCGTGGTGTCCAACCCGCCCTATATCCGCCACGCCGACCTGGCGGGCCTGATGCCGGAGGTTGCGCGCTTCGACCCACCGGCAGCGCTGGACGGCGGGGAGGACGGGCTGGACGCCTACCGGGCCATCCTGGGCGACCTTCGACGGGTCCTGGCGCCGCGGGCGATCGTGGCGTTCGAGATCGGCCAGGGCCAGGCGGCGGCCGTGCAAGCCTTGATTAACCAAGCCGGCCTTATCATCTTAGAGACCAGAAAGGATCTGGCAGGCACTGAGCGGTGCATTGTCGCCACAGGTGGGCAGAATCATCACACCCCCGCGGGCCTTTCCCAGAAATAGTTTGGAAATCGCCGGCTTACCGTCTAGGTTTCCGGCGTTGAACGCGGCCTGAAGAGCCGCAGCCCCTGGAGGGCATGAGGTCTAGCGCTACCCCTAAACGCCGCGGGTCTGCCTGCCACGGCGAGGAACGGGCCGAGGTGGTGCCGTGGGGAGAGGCGCGACCACTGACCAGTGAGATCTGATGAAGCCATGAGACAAGGGTCGAACAAGCGGTCGCGCGGCCGCAACGGCCGCAACAAGCCGCATATGCCGCTGCGCATGCAGACCTTCGACAGCAGCGGGCCGGATGTCCGCATTCGCGGCAGCGCCTGGCAGGTGCACGAGCGCTACCTGAACCTGGCGCGCGACGCGGCGGCGGCGGGCGACCGGGTCGCGGCGGAAAACTTCTTCCAGCACGCCGACCACTACTACCGGCTGATCAACATGAACGGCGAGGGCCGTCCGCCGCAGCACGGACCGCATCCGCACCAGGGCCAGCAGCCCCAGCCGCCCGGCGGCCCGCAGCCGCCGATGAACAACGGCATGGTCAACGACCCGCAATACGGCCAGGGGGCGAACGGCGTCGACGAGCAGCCGGGCCACGACATCGACCCGAACGACCGCCCGCCGCATCCCGTCGGCGACTAGGCCCCGCAGCGCAAGGGCGGCTCAGTCCGGCGGCGTCAGCATGGCGCCGCGCTCCAGCGTGCCGTCCTTCAGCACTTCGACATAGATGCCCATGTCGGCGTGGCGGTAGCCGCGCACCAGCGCCTGCACCACGTTGATGTCGCGCATGGCCGTCGCGGGGTTGACCGAGGTGGCCGCACAGCGCTGGATGCGCTTGATCGTTCGCACGGGCACGTCGCCGATCCGGAATTCCTTGCCGACCCACTGGAACTCCTGCCAGGCGGGCAGTCCCTCGACCAGCAGGTTGCCGCGGAAGCGCAGCGGGTCTACCGGCGCGCCGGTCACCCGCTCCAAATCCTTCACGCTGGCGAGGTTGATGATCGACAGCACCTTGCGGTTGACGTCGGAGAAATTGTGCCCGGGTGCGGCCACCAGCTTGGGCTGGCCGCGCGCCGCCTCGCCCATGTAGGCGGCGAAAAACTGCTCGATCACCGCCCGGCCCATCGGATCGTCCAACCGCCCCTTTGCCACCTGCTTGCCGCCGCGGCTGACAGTGAGAGTCTGGGTGTCGGGATCGAATGCCGTGGTCAGCGCAGCAAGCTTTTCGTCGCGCATCAGCATCAGGAAATTGGTCTTGGCCATCCATTCCGGCCGCGCCGGGTCGAACACGGTCGACCCCAGCGCCAGCGCATAGGCGCGGTCGAAGGGCAGCATCTCACCCGCCTTGAGCGCGACCCGGTCCAGCGCCTGGAACGACAGGCCCTTGACGGGATAGCGATGGATGGCGGCGACGGCGGCGGGCATGCGAGGGGCAAGATAGGCGGACCTCGCCCGCGCGGCAATCGACCAGTTGCCCCCGCAATCCCATGATTCAGATCAAGGCCTGACCGCCGCCAGGCCATGACCCTAGTCTTGTCGCGGGCAATTCCCGCTCCATATTAGAAGGGCCAATCCGGCGGGCGCCTGTCGTTGAGGGCCCGCTACCCGTCCCGCCTCCGAAGAGGGGGACCAGCGGAGAGAGGTTTTCATGGAGTTCGACAAGTTCACCGAGCGGTCGCAGGGCTTCGTGCAGGCGGCGCAAGGCCTGGCGTTGCGCGAGGGGCACCAGCGGCTCGTGCCCGAGCATCTCCTGAAGGCGCTGCTGGACGACAGGGAAGGCCTCGCGGCCAACCTGATCCGCGCCGCGGGCGGCGATCCGGCGCGGGCGCTGAAGGGCGTCGAGGCCGAGCTGGCCAAGCTGCCGAAGGTCGAGGGCCAGGGCGCGGGCCAAGTCTATATGTCGCCCGAACTGGCGCGGACGTTCGACACCGCCAAGGACGTGGCCCAGCGCGCCGGCGACAGCTACGTGACCGCCGAGCGCCTGCTCTTGGCGCTGGCGCTGCAGCAGGGCCAGGCCGTCGCGCGCATCCTCAAGGACGCCGGCATCACCCCGCAGTCCCTCAACAAGGCGATCGAGGATGTGCGCAAGGGCCGCAAGGCCGACACCGCCACGGCCGAGCAGGCCTACGACGCCTTGAAGAAATACGCCCGCGACCTGACCCAGGCGGCGCGCGACAACAAGCTCGATCCGGTGATCGGCCGCGACGAGGAGATCCGCCGGGTCATCCAGGTGCTGTCGCGCCGCACCAAGAACAACCCCGTCCTGATCGGCGAGCCCGGCGTCGGCAAGACCGCGATCGTCGAGGGCCTGGCGCTGCGCATCGTCAAGGGCGACGTGCCCGAATCGCTGAAGGACAAGCGCCTGCTGGCGCTCGACCTCGGCGCCCTGGTGGCCGGCGCCAAGTTCCGCGGCGAGTTCGAGGAGCGCCTGAAGGCCGTGCTGCAGGAGATCACCGCCGCCGAGGGCGACATCGTGCTGTTCATCGACGAGCTGCACACGCTGGTGGGCGCCGGCAAGGCCGAGGGCGCGATGGACGCCTCGAACATGCTGAAGCCGGCCCTGGCGCGCGGCGAACTGCACTGCGTGGGCGCCACCACGCTGGACGAGTACCGCAAGCATATCGAGAAGGATGCCGCACTGGCGCGGCGCTTCCAGCCGGTCTTCGTGGCCGAGCCTACCGTCGAGGACACGATCTCGATCCTGCGGGGTTTGAAGGAGAAATACGAGCTGCACCACGGCGTGCGCATCACCGACAGCGCGATCGTGGCCGCGGCGACGCTTTCCAACCGCTACATCCAGGACCGCTTCCTGCCCGACAAGGCGATCGACTTGGTGGACGAGGCGTCGAGCCGCCTGCGCATGGAGGTCGACAGCAAGCCCGAGGCGGTCGACGAGCTGGACCGGCGCATCGTGCAGATGAAGATCGAGCGCGAGGCGCTAAAGAAGGAGCGCGACCAGGCCTCGAAGGACCGCCTCAAGAAGCTCGACGCCGAACTGGCGGAGCTGGAGGCGAAGTCGGCCGAGCTGACCCGGCAGTGGAAAGCCGAGAAGGACAAGCTCGCCAGCGCGACGAAGATCAAGGAAAAGCTGGAGCAGGCGCGCGCCGAACTGCAGACCGCGCAGCGCCAGGGCAACTACAACCGCGCGGGCGAATTGACCTACGGCGTCATCCCCGGGCTCGAGCGCGAACTGAAGGAGGCCGAGAAGGCCGGCGAGAAGCACATGCTCAACGAGGAAGTGACCGCCCAGGCGATCGCCGCCGTGGTGTCGCGCTGGACCGGCATTCCCGTCGACAAGATGCTGGAGGGCGAGCGCGAAAAGCTGCTGCACATGGAAGATGAACTGCGCAAGCGCGTGATCGGCCAGGACGACGCCATCGCGGCAGTCGCCAACGCCGTGCGCCGCGCGCGCGCCGGATTGCAGGACCAGAACCGGCCGCTCGGCTCGTTCCTGTTCCTGGGTCCCACCGGCGTCGGCAAGACCGAGCTGACCAAGGCGCTGGCCGCGTTCCTGTTCGACGACGACCAGGCGATGGTCCGCATCGACATGTCGGAGTTCATGGAGAAGCACTCGGTCGCGCGCCTGATCGGCGCCCCGCCGGGCTATGTCGGCTACGAGGAAGGCGGCGCGCTTACCGAGGCCGTGCGCCGGCGGCCCTACCAGGTGGTGCTGTTCGACGAGGTCGAGAAGGCGCATCCCGACGTTTTCAACGTGCTGCTTCAGGTGCTGGACGACGGGCGCCTTACCGACGGCCAGGGCCGCACGGTCGACTTCCGCAACACGCTGATCGTGTTGACCTCGAACCTTGGCAGCGACATCCTGGCGGCCCAACCCGAGGGCCAGGACGTCGACGCGGTGCGCGACCAGGTGATGGAGGTGGTGCGCGGCGCGTTCCGGCCGGAGTTCCTGAACCGGCTGGATGAGATCCTGCTGTTCCACCGCCTGACGCGCGCGCACATGGCCGGGATCGTCGAGATCCAGCTCAAGCGCCTGGCGAAGCTGCTGGCCGACCGCGAGATCGCGATCGAGCTCGACAAGGACGCCAAGCAGTGGCTGGCCGATGCGGGCTACGACCCGGTCTACGGCGCGCGGCCCTTGAAGCGCGTGATCCAGAAGGAGCTGCAGAACCCGCTCGCCAACCTGATCCTCGCCGGCACGATCAGGGACGGCGAGACGGTGCGCGTGACCGCCGGCAAGGACGGGCTGGAGATCAAGCCGAAGCGCGCGAAGGCGGCGTAAGGCGTTCCCTAACCCTTCGACAAGCTCCACCTCCGACAAACTGTCAGGGTGAGGACGTTGCAGTACGCTCCCTCATCCTGAGCCTGTCGAAGGATGACGAAGCGCTCGCCGCACCCCCCGCCCTTGCCCGTGCCGGCGCCTCTGCCTCCGCCTCATCGCCATACTGAAGTACGCCGAAGGCGCGTTGCCGGTGTCCTCGGCCCGGCAAAGGCCCGTCAGCTCTGCTTGCCGAACAGGAGATCGGGCAGGAAGGTCGAGATGATCGGCACATAGGTGACGATCACCAGGAACAGCAGCAGCACCATCAGCCAGGGCACGGCGGCCCTGACCACTTCCCACAGGCTCATCCCGGTGATGCCGGTCGTCACGAACAGGTTCAGCCCCACCGGCGGGGTGATCATGCCGATCTCCATGTTGACGACCATGATGATGCCGAGATGGATCGGGTCGATCCCCAGCTTGAGCGCGATCGGGAAGAAGATCGGCGCCAGGATCAGGATGATCGCCGAGGGCTCCATGAAGTTGCCGGCGACCAGCAGGATCAGGTTGACCACCAGCAGGAACACCCAGGGCGACATGTCGGCGGCGACGATCAGCTCGGTGATCGCCTGCGGGATGCGCTCGGTCGTCAGCACATGCGCGAACAGGAAGGCATTGGTGATGATGAACATCAGCATCACCGTGACCTTGCCGGCCTCGAGCAGCACGTGCGGCACCTGAGACAGCTTCAGGTCGCGATAGACGAACACCGCGACGATGAACGCGTAGACCGCCGCGACCGCCGCGGCCTCGGTCGGCGTGAAGGCGCCGCCGTAGATGCCGCCCAGGATGATGACGATCAGCAGCATGCCCCAGATCGCCTCGCGGAACGCGTCCCAGATCACTTTCAGGCTGGGCCGTTCCTGGCGCGGCAGGTCGAGGATCCGTGCGGCCACATAGATGGCGGTCATCAGCATCAGTCCCAACACCAGGCCCGGCAGAAAGCCGGCCATGAAGATGCGTCCGACCGACTGCTCGGTTGCCGCGCAGTAGACGACCATCGGGATCGAGGGCGGGATCAGGATGCCGAGCGTGCCGGCGTTGCAGATCACGCCGGCGGCGAATTTCTTGGTATAGCCGGTGCGGATCATGCCGGCGATCACGATCGAGCCGATCGCGACGACCGTCGCGGGCGAGGAGCCCGACACGGCGGCGAAGAACATGCAGGCGATCACGCCGGCCATCGCCAGGCCGCCGCGTACATGGCCGACCAGCGCGATGCCGACGTTGACCAGCCGGCGCGCCACCCCGCCGGTGGTCAGGAACGCGCCGGACAGGATGAAGAAAGGGATGGCGAGCAGCGTGTACTGCTCCATGGTCGTGAAGACCTTGAGCGACAGCGAGGCCATCGAATCCTGGGCGAACAGCAGGATCGTCAGCACGCTGGCAAGGCCCAGCGAAATGGCGATCGGCATCCCCATGAACATGAACAGGAACAGCAGGGCGAACAGCGCGGCAGTCGTCATGGCTGCCTGGCCTCGCGCTGCGCCGCGCCCGCCTCCGGTCGGAGCTGCTCGATCGCCTCGCGCGCCTCGTCGGCCAGGCGCAACCCCGTCTGCCTGCCGGTCACGATGCGCCATGTCGTCTGCGCCAGCCGCAGGAACAGCAGGCCGAAGCCGATCGGCAGGATGATGATCAACAGCCAGCGCTGGATCGGCAGGTCCTCGGCCTCGACGCCCAGCGTGTGCATCTTTTCGGCGTAGACATAACCGCCATAGAAGACGATCGCGGCGTACAGCATGCACAGCAGGCCCGCGGCGACGCCGACCGCCCGCTGGCCGGCCTTCGGCAGCAGCTTGACCAGCACGTCGACGCCGATATGCGATCCCACCTTCACGCCGTAGGACATGCCGAACAGCACCAGCCAGCCGAACATGTAGGTGGTGGCCTCGAGCGCCCAGAACAGACCGCTGTTGAAGCCGTAGCGCAGCACGACCTGAACGAAAGTCAGGATCGTCATGGCGGCCAGGAGGAAGGCGATTACGCCTTCCTCCAGCTTCGCGACGATGCGTGCCATCGGTCCTTCCCCGCCCCCCTCGGGCGGACCTCGGGTGGATTGCGACGCCCGGGTGGCTCAGCTGCCTTTGTTGGAGGCGAGCGCCGCCTCGATCAGATCCTTGCCGATTTCTGCCTCGAACTGCTTGTAGACCGGCTCCATGGCCTTGCGCCATTTCGCCAGCTCTTCCTTCGTCGGCTTGACGATCTGCGAGGTCCCGGCGGCGATGATCTTCTTCTTGTCCGCTTCGTTGAAGTCGTCGGCTACCTTGTTGGCCTTGACCGTCACCTCGGCCATGATCTTGTCGAGCTCGGCGCGGATATCCTTAGGCAGCTTGTCCCAGAAGCCGGCGTTGGCGACCACCATGTAGTCGATCACGCCGTGGTTCGTCTCGGTGATGTATTTCTGCACCTCGTGGAACTTCTGGGAATAGATGTTGGACCAGGTGTTCTCCTGCCCGTCCACGGTGCCGACCTGCAGCGCCTGGTAGACCTCGGCGAAGGCCATCTTCTGCGGATTGGCGCCGATCGCCTGGAACTGCGCCAGCAGCACGTTCGACGGCTGGATGCGGAACTTCAGCCCTTTGGCGTCCTCCGGCACGCGCAGCGGCTTGTTGGCCGAAAGCTGCTTCATGCCGTTGTGCCAGAACGCCAGGCCCTTGTAGCCCTTCGCCTTGATCGAGTCCTCCAGCAGCGACTGCCCCAGCTTGGTCTTCTGGAAGCGGTCGATCGCGTTGATGTCGTCGAACAGGAAGGGCAGGTCGAACACTTGCAGCTTCTTGGTGAACTTGTCGAACTTCGACAGCGACGGCGCGATGATCTGCACATCGCCCAGCGCAAGCGCCTCCATCTCCTTGGCGTCGCCGAACAGCGATGAGTTGGGATAGACCTCGACCACCACCTTGCCGGCAAGCCGCTTTTCGACTTCCTGCTTGAACAGCAGCGCGCCCTGGCCCTTCGGCGTGGCTTCGGCGACGACGTGGCTGAACTTTATCTTGATCGGATCGGCGGCCTGCGCGGTCGCGCCAAGGCCGACCAGCAGGCCGGCGGCCAAGGCAACAGCGAAGCGTGGATACATGGCGATATACCTCCCGTTTGGGCTCTTGATCGGACCGGATCCCCGGCGCCCGATGCCAAGCTCGTCCCTTTTCGGCATGATTGCGGGAATACGAACGTCTGGCAAGCGCTCCGGTATTCCAGTCGCCGGCTAGGTCGCCCGGTCGTAGGTCGATACCTCGATCAGGTTCAGGTCCGGATCGCGGATGTAGACCGAGGTGATCGGGCCCAGGGCGCCCGTCTTCGGCACCGGCCCTTGCTCGATCGCCACGCCCTCGGCCTCCAGGTGCGCGATCACCTCGGCCAGGGGCACGGCGGCGATGAAGCAGACGTCCGCCGTGCCGGCCGCGGCACGGTGGGCGCGCGGAGAAAACTCGTGGCCCACCGCGTGAAGATTGATCTTCTGCCGGCCGAAGGCGAGGCCACGCCGCCCCCCGGCGAAAGTGACCGGCTCCATGCCCAGCACCCGCCGGTAGAACTCGATCGTCCGCTCGATCGAGGCGACGGTGAGGACGAAATGGTCCAGCCGGTCGATCCGCATCCCCGCCAACCCCTTGAAACCTCGTCAATCCGAGCGCCTACTATCGGCGATGCTGCTGGTTCACGCCACCACGGTCGAGGTCGAGGGCACTGGCGTGCTGATCCGCGGGCCCTCGGGCAGCGGCAAGTCCGACCTGGCGCTGCGCCTGATCGACCGCGGCGCGCGGCTGGTAGCCGACGACCAGACCGAGGTGGAGCGCCTGGACAGCCGCTTGATGGCCCGCGCGCCGGCCGCCATTGCCGGCCGGATCGAGGTTCGCGGGCTGGGCATCATCCGGCTGCCGGAGGTTTCGCATACGACCCTAGGGCTGGTCGTCGATCTCGTGCCCGCGAAGCGGGTCGAGCGGCTCCCGGAACCCAACTCCGTAGAAATACTGGGCATTTCGCTGCCCCTTTTGGCGTTGGCACCGTTCGAGGCATCGGCCGCGGCCAAGGTTCGGCTAGCTGTAGTTTCCGGCAAAATGGATATAATCCCGGCCCCTGAACCCAGACGATCATGACAACCGCCACCGCCAAGATCGCGCCTGCGGCGCCCCCCGACCGGCCGGAGGACCGCAAGGCCGGAAGCGCTGCGCCGACGCGCACCCGCGTCATCCTGGTGACGGGCATGTCCGGCGCCGGCCATTCCACGGCGCTGAAGGCGCTGGAAGACATGGGCTACGAGGCGGTCGACAACCTGCCCCTGTCGCTGCTGCAGAGCCTTGCAGCCCGTCCCGGCGCGGCCGATGTCGACCGTCCCCTGGCGATCGGGATCGACATCCGCACCCGCGGCTTTAGCGCCGAAACCTTCATGGCCGAGTTGGAACGCCTAGCGCAGCAGCAAGAACTGGACGTGCGCCTGCTGTTCCTTGACTGCGACGACGAAGTGCTGTTCCGCCGCTATACCGAGACGCGCCGGCGCCACCCGCTGACCGCCGACCGCCCGGTCGCCGACAGCGTTCGCCACGAACGCCAGCTGGTCGTGCCCTTGCGCGCGCGGGCGGACCTGGTGGTGGATACGACCATGCTGACCGCGGCCGACCTGCGCCGCCTGTTGAACGGCCATTTCACGCTGGCGCCGCTGGGCGGCATGTCGGTGTTCGTCGTTTCGTTCTCCTACCGCCACGGCGTGCCGCGCGAGTCCGACCTTGTGTTCGACGTGCGTTTTCTCGACAACCCGTTCTACGATCCGCGCCTCAGGCCGCTCAGCGGACGCGATGCGGCGGTGGCCGAGCACATCGAGCGCGACCCTGGCTTCAAGCCGTTCCTGGACGGGCTGACCGGGGTGCTGCAGCCCCTGCTGCCGCGCTTCGTGCATGAAGGGAAGAGCTACCTGACGATCGCCGTCGGATGCACCGGCGGCCGGCACCGCTCGGTCTACGTCGCCGAGCGGCTGGCCGGGTGGCTGGGGGAACAGGGATATCCGGTGAGCTTGAACCACCGCGATCTGTCGCGCGGCGGCGAGGATGCACCGGCAGGAGGCCGTGCTTGATCGGAATGGTTCTTGTCACCCACGGGCGGCTGGCGTCCGAGCTGGTCGCGGCGCTGGAGCATGTCGTGGGCGCGCAGCGCAACGTCGCGGCGGTCTGCATCGGCCCGGACGACGACATGGAGCTCCGCCGCAAGGAAATCCTCGACCAGGTGGCCAAGGTCGACGACGGCTCGGGGGTTGTTGTGCTGACCGACATGTTCGGCGGCACGCCGTCGAACCTCGCCATTTCGATCATGGACAAGGCGAAGGTCGAGATCATCGCCGGCGTCAACCTGCCGATGCTGATCAAGCTCGCCTCGGTGCGCCAGAACCAGGACCTGGCGAATGCCGTCGACAGCGCCCAGGACGCCGGGCGCAAGTACATCAACGTCGCCTCGCGGCTGCTCAACGGGGACGACTGATGGAAGGCGCCTCACCGGAAGGCGCAGCGGCCGGTTCCGGCGGCGAGACACGGCGGACGGTCACGATCAAGAACCGGCGCGGCCTGCACGCCCGCGCGGCGGCCAAGTTCGTGAAGCTGGCGGAGCGGTTCGCCGCGACCGTCAGCGTGGTGCGCGACGGCACGCGCGTGTCGGGCTTGTCGATCATGGGGCTGATGATGCTGGCCGCCGGCCCGGGCACGTCGATCGAATTGCGCGCCGAGGGAACCGACGCCGAGCAGGCCGTCGGCGCCTTGGCGGCGCTGGTCGAAGCGGGCTTCGATGAAACAACGTAAGCCCCTAGCCGAGGCGGGCGGCGAGCGCATTCTCGACGGGCTGGGCGTCGCCGCGGGCATCGCCATCGGCCCGGCGCACCTGCACGAATCCGGCAGCGTCGCGGTGCCGGACTACGCCATCGGCGCCGATCAGGTGGCGGGCGAGCAGAAGCGCTTTGCCGACGCCGTGGCCGCCGCGCGCAAGCAGATCGCCAAGCTCAAGACCAAGGCCGGCGCGCTGCACGGCTCGGCGGCCGAGGAGATGGGGTATCTGCTCGACGCCTATATGCAGATGCTCGCCGGCTCGCGCCTGGTGCGCGGCGTCGAGCGACGGATCGCCGAGCAGCGGATCAACGCCGAGCGCGCGGTGCAGAGCGAGATCGACGCGATCGCCCAGGGCTTCGCCAAGATGGACGACGCCTACCTGGCCGAACGCGGCCAGGACA
>CAYMTM010000112.1:0-14740 GCA_964393375.1 uncultured Rhodospirillaceae bacterium | reverse complement strand
ATCGAGGATCCGCAGCGGGTTTCGCTCCAGCCGGTTGCGGCTGTCCTCGGACAGGCGGTCAAAATGGCCGCGGAAGTACTCGACCAGCACCTTGCGGTAGGCGCCGCGACTGGCGGCGTCGCCCAGCGTGTTGAGCTCCAGCACGCAGCGGTCGGCAAGGCCCAGCGCGGTCAGTATGTCCCAGCCGACCGCGATCACCTCGACGTCGGCCTGGGGCTGGGCCACGCCCAGTAGCTCGATGTCGATCTGATGGAACTGGCGCAGCCGGCCCTTCTGCGGCCGCTCGTAGCGGAACATCGGGCCGTGGCAGAAGAATTTCAGCGGCAGTTGCTGCTGCAGGCCGCCCGAGATGAACGCCCGCGCGATGCCGGCGGTGTATTCGGGCCGCAGCGTGATGTGCTCGCCGCCGCGGTCGGTGAAGCTGTACATCTCTTTGGTGACGATGTCCGAGGTATCGCCGAGAGTGCGCTGGAAGACCTCGGTGAACTCGAAGATCGGCGTGGCGATCTCGCCGTAGCCGTAGCGCTCGGCGACCGAGCGCGCGGTGTCGATGACGGCGCGGTGGCGGCGCATGTCCGACGGAAAAAGGTCGTGCGTGCCGCGCACCGGCTGAAGACCGGACATGGTCTGGAATCCCAGGAACTAGCTAGCGTTGGCCGAAGGCGCCGGCGACGAGCTTGTCGGCGTCGAGGGGGATATTACGCCGGACCGAGCCGGAAGGGCCAACCGAGGGAACCGGGCGGCCGTCGACCGTGATCTCCAGGCCGCCGGCGTTGCCGGTGTCGAACCGCAGGCCCGGGCGGTCCGGCACGTGATAGCTGTCGCCCGCCCGCAACACCTGGGCGAACAATGCCGGCCCCCGGCCGTCGCCCACCTGCAGCCAGCTGTCGGCGATCGCGCGGATCACGACGCGCGAGGGGCCGCTGCCGGGCCGCTGGGCATCGCTGATCGTCGCGGCGATGGCCGAACTGGCACTGATCGGCGGCCGGGCGACGGCGTCGCGGATGGCGGTGTCGGCCGTGCCGGCGGCGGGCGGTACGGAAGTCTGGGCGGCGGCGACGGCCGTTGCCGGGCGCAGCGGCTCGGGCGCGGGCGGGGCTTCGGCCTCGTCGGCGTCCTCCGACGCGGCGGCCGAGACGGTCGGGTCGTCGGCGGCCGACGCCGGCTGGGCCGACGCGGCCGGCTGGGCGGGCATCAGGCCCGACGGCGCAACCGCGGGCAGGGCGCCAGGTCGCGGCGCCGGAGCGGCCAGGATCGGGCCTTGCATGCTAGTTGCTTGGCCTGTCAGCGAAATCGCCGGCGGCACTGCCTGGGCCGGAATCGTCGGCCGGGCAGCCAGTTGCGGCGCCACCGGCGCCGGCCTGGTCGGCAGGTCGATCGCCGGGGCCTCGGTCACCAGCCGGCTATGGGTCGATATGTAGTACCAGCCGCCATAGGCCAACACCGCAAGCAGAACCGACGCTGCCAGCAGAGACCCGCCGGGCATTCCGCTCTCAGGCGTCGGCTCGGGCACAACCAGTTGGGGGGTCGCCTCGTTGTCGTTGGATTCGCTCTTGAACCGGTCGACCACCTTGTCGCCGTCCAGGCCGAGATGGATGGCATAGGCCCGCACGAACCCCACCGCGTAGGCGCGGCCAGGCAGGTCCTCGAAGCGGCTGTCTTCTATTGCGCGCAAATAGGGCTCTCGGATGCGCAGATGGACCGCACACGAACGAACGTCTTCGCCTAGCATTTCGCGCGCTTGGCGTAAAACCGTTCCTACATTCAACGAAGACGCGGGCGTCGACGCTTCGCCGGCCGCCGATTGGCCCTTGCGTCGAGCGCGGACCCGCCCTTGCTTTCTAAGCGACCACATCGTCGGCGAACATTCGCCCTCTGAGCTGACGATGGCGCATGCCACCTGGCCGTTGCACCAGATGCCCCACGCAACCGCGTGCAACAGATTTCGTCCGTCGCGTCCTTTGTAACGGAAGGGACGCACGCGGGCAACGAGAAATGCAGATCAAACGGGCACTTCGTGGTCGCGCGCGAAGGTTCTGATCGTTTCGCGCACGCTGTGTTCGGAGCGTCGGCACAGTCCGTGAACGAAGTCGGCGAGCGGCCCGACACGCAGCTTGCGCACCATCGCCTTGACCGGTCCGACGGCGCTGGGCGCCATCGACAGCATGCGGAATCCCAGGCCGATCAGCGCCATCGCCTCGAGCGGGCGGCCGGCCATTTCTCCGCACAGGGCCAAAGGCTTGCCCGCCGCCGCCGCTTCCTGGACGAGTCGGTGCAGGAAGCTGAGGACGGGCGGCGACAGGACGTCGTAGCGCTCGGCCATGCGCGGGCTGCCGCGGTCGGCGGCAAATAAAAATTGCATCAAATCGTTGCTTCCCACCGACACGAAGTCGGCCGCGGCGAACAGCGCCGGCAGTTGGAACGCAAGCGCCGGCACCTCGAGCATCGCGCCGATCCTGACGGCGCTCGGGCCCCCGCCGCGGCGCTGCGCGCGCTGCAGTTCAAGCTCCATGATTCGCCGCGCCGCCGCGAACTCGGCAACCTCGGCGATCATGGGGAACATCACCCGCAGTTCGCGGCCCTCGGCCGCCCGCACCAGGGCGCGCAGCTGCTGGCGCAGCATGAACGGCCGGTCGAGCGCGATGCGGATCGCCCGCCAGCCCATGGCCGGGTTGTCCTCGTGCCCGCTGGCGAAATAGGGCAGCAGCTTGTCGCCGCCGACATCGAGGGTGCGGAACGTGACCGGCCGGCTGCCGGCGCGCTCCAGCACCTGGCGGTAGAGATCCTCCTGGGCGCGCACGTCGGGAAACGCGGCGCGGATCATGAACGGGATCTCGGTGCGATAGAGCCCCACCCCCTCGGCATTGCCGTCGTCGAGATGGGCAAGGTCGATCAGCAATCCGGCATTGATGTTCAGCGACACGGCCACGCCGTCCTTCGTCTCCGACGGCCGGTCGCGCAGCTTCGCGTAGGCCGCCTGGCGCTCGGTGCGCGCCCGGATCGCCTGGGCGAAGGTCTGCTTGGCGTCCTCGGTGGGACGCAGCAGCACCACCGAGCCGTCGCCGTCGACGATCATCGTGTCCTGCGGGTCGACGCGCGAGACCACGTCTTTGACCCGTCCGACCACGGGAATGTCCAGCGCGCGGGCGACGATCGAGACATGCGCGGTCGGCGAGCCTTCTTCCAGCACCACCGCGCGCAGCTTGCGGCGGTCGTAGTCGAGCAGCTCGGCGGGCCCCAGGTTGTGCGCCACCAGCACCGCGTCCTCCGGCAGCTCGGCCGCCGGCAAGGTGCCGGCGCCGCCCGCAAGGTGCATCAGCAGCCGGTTGTTGAGGTCCTCCAGATCCTGCAGACGCTCGCGCAGATACTCGTCCTCGATCTGGTTCATGCGCACGCGCGTGTCGTTCTGCACCTTCTGCACCGCCGCCTCGGCGGTGAGGCCCGAGCGGATCGCCTCGCGGATGCGGCCCAGCCAGCCGCGGTCCTCCGCGAACATGCGGTAGGCTTCCAGCACGTCGCGGTGCTCGCCCGCCGCGGACAGGTCCGCGGCCGCCATCATGCGGTCGAGCGCGTCGTGGAGCTCGGCAACCGCCCCGCGCAGGCGGCCGAGCTCGACCTCCGGGTCCTCGGCCACCACCCGGCGGATCACCACCGTCGGCTGGTGCAGCACCGCACGCCCAATGGCGATGCCGCCGCAGATCCGCACCCCTGGCAGGCGCAGCGGCAGCGCCGGCTCCACGCCCGGTCCGGGCGCGGGACGCGAAACCAGCTCGCCGGTCGCCACCAGTTCGGCCAGGACCATGGCGATGGTCTCGAGGGTTTCGATCTCCTCCTCGGTGTACTGGCGCATGGTGCGGTTCTGCACCACCAGCACGCCCAGCACGCGGCCCTCGCGCAGGATCGGTACGCCCATCAGCGAGTGGAAGACCTCCTCGCCGGTCTCCGGCCGGTAGGCGAAGTTTGGATGCGACTGGGCGTCGGCCAGCGCCAGCGGGCGCGCTTGCTCGGCGATGTCGCCCACAAGGCCCTCGCCGACGCGCAGGGTGGTGCGGTGCACGGCTTCGGGGCGCAGGCCCTCGGTGGCGCAGAGTTCGAGGATGTCGCCGGCGCGCCGGACATAGGCCGAGCACACCTCGGCCACCATCTCGGCTGCGATGATCTTGACCACGCGGTCGAGGCGCTCCTGCGCCGACCCGGCGCCGGCCATGATGTCGCGCAGCCGCCGCAGCAACTGCCGCGGCACGCCGCCCCATGGCCCCAGCTTTTCCATCAGTCAGGATTCGCCGTCACGCCGGGACCCTCGCCTCGTCCTCGGCGCGCCGCATCAGCGCGTCTACCGCTTGCTCGACCAACTCGTCGATGATCTCCTTGGTGGTCTGCTCGCGCGTCACCATGCCCACGCTCTGGCCGGCCATCAGCGAGCCTTCCTCGACATCCCCCTCGATCGCCGCGCGGCGCAGCGAGCCCGCCCAGAAATGCTCGATCGCGAGCTGGGCCTCCTTCTGGTCCATCTCGCCGCGGTCGACGGCGTCGATCGTCCTGCGCTGCATCTCCAGGAAGCGCTGGGTCGCGCGGTTGGCGATGGCGCGCACCGGGATCACCGGAAAGCGCGGGTCGAGCTGGACCGACGTCACCGCGTCGCGCGCGCTGGCGCGGATGAATGCCTGCTTGAAGCGGGGATGCGCGACCGATTCGGTCGCGCAAACGAAGCGGGTGCCGAGCTGGCAGCCGGCGGCGCCCATCTCCAGATAGGCCACGATCGCCTCGCCGCGGCCGATGCCGCCGGCGACGAACACCGGCACCTCGGTCACCGCCGGCAGGATCTCCTGTGCCAGCACGCTGGTGGATACCGGCCCGATATGCCCGCCGGCCTCCATGCCCTCCACCACCAGGGCGTCGACGCCCTGGCGCACGAGCTTCCTGGCGAGCGCCAGGGCCGGGGTGAAGCACACCGCCTTTGCGCCGCCGGCCTTGACGCGCTGGATCGCCTCGCGCGGGGGCAGGCCGCCAGCCAGCACGACATGGCCGACGCGGTGGTCCAGGCAGGCGTCGATCAGCGCCATGAGCTGCGGGTGCATGGTGATCAGGTTGACGCCGAACGGCCGGTCGGTGAGTGCCTTGGTGCCGGCGATCTCCGCCGAAAGCTGCTCGGGGTTCATCGAGCCGGTGGCGATGACGCCGAACCCGCCGGCATTGGAAATCGCTGCGACCAGGTTGCGCTCGCTGACCCAGGTCATCGCGCCGCCCATGATGGCGACCTCGACGCCCAGGAACGCGCGGCCACGCCGCCACAGCCGGTCGAGCTGCGCGCGGGCGGTGTCGGGAGTCATTGCGGGGTCTTCAGGCGGCGTCCAGGCCGTAGGCCGTGTGCAGGGCGCGCAGCGCGAGCTCGGTGTACTCGTCGGCGACCAGCACGCTGACCTTGATCTCGGAGGTCGAGATCACCTGGATGTTGATGCCCTTCTCGGCAAGCGTCTTGAACATAAGCTGCGCCACGCCGGCGTGGCTGCGCATGCCCACCCCGATCACCGACACCTTGACCACGTTGGGGTCGGGGACCAGCGCCTTGTAGCCGAGGTCCTTCTGCCTGCCCTTGAGGGCGGCGACCGTGCGGTCGAGGTCGGCCTTGGCGACGGTGAAGGTGATGTCGGTATGCCCCTCGGCCGAGACGTTCTGGACGATCATGTCGACGTTGATCGCCGCGTCGGCCAGCGGTCCGAAGATGGCGGCGGCCACGCCCGGCCGGTCCGGCACGCTGGTGAGTGTGATCTTCGCCTCGTCCCGGTTGTAGGCAATGCCACTGACGACTTCCTGTTCCACGATCTCGTCCTCATCCACCACCAGGGTGCCGGGCCTGTCCTCGAAGCTCGACAGGACCTGCGTGCGTACCCGGTACTTCATGGCCAGCTCGACCGAGCGGGACTGCAGCACCTTGGCCCCCTGCGAGGCCATTTCCAGCATCTCTTCGTAGGTGATCTTATCGAGCTTGCGCGCCTTAGCAACGATGCGCGGGTCGGTCGTGTAGACCCCGTCGACATCAGTGAAAATGTCGCACCGGTCGGCTTTCAGTGCCGCCGCCAGCGCGACTGCCGAGGTGTCGGACCCGCCGCGGCCCAGCGTGGTGATTCGATTGTCCGGCCCGATGCCCTGGAAACCCGCCACCACCGCCACTTGGCCCTGCTTCATCCGCTCGATCAGGACGCTGGTATCTATGTCCTCGATCCGGGCCTTGCCGTGCACCCCGTCGGTCTTGACCCGGATTTGCCAGCCGAGCCAGGACCGCGCGTTGACCCCCAGGTTCTGCAGCGCCAGCGCCAGGAGGCCCGCGGTCACCTGCTCGCCAGAAGCGACCACCGTGTCGTATTCGCGCGCATCGTGCAGGCGGCAGGCCTCGGTCACCCAGGCGACGAGCTGGTTGGTGACGCCGGCCATGGCCGAGACCACCACCGCCACCTCGTGGCCGGCGTCGACCTCGCGCTTCACGCGCAAGGCGACGTTGCGAATGCGCTCCATGTCGGCGACCGAGGTGCCGCCGAATTTGAGCACCAAGCGAGCCATGCGAAAATCCTGGAACCCGGGCTGGACCGCGCCGCCGGGCCCCGGAACAGGGGCATTGTCCGGCGGCGGCGCGGTATCCATACTCCAGGGCGCGGAACCGGCGCAAGCGCCCGTTCCCCCGGGGTTATCCAGGGAATTACATGCCCGCGCTCGACAAGGCCACGAAGCGACCTGCAAAGCCGAGGTCCGACGCCACGGTCGACACGGCGGAGGTCGAGCGCTTCGCCGCGCTCGCCGAGGAATGGTGGGACCCCGAGGGGAAGTTCCGGCCGCTGCATCGGCTGAACCCGGTGCGGCTGGCCTTCATCCGCGACCGGCTATGCGCGCGCTTCGGCCGCGATCCAACGAAGCCCCGGCCGCTTGCCGGGCTGAAGGTCATCGACATCGGCTGCGGCGGCGGGCTGGTCGCCGAGCCCCTGGCACGGCTGGGCGCCCATGTCGCCGCGATCGACGCCAGCGAGCGGAATATCGGCGTCGCCCGGACGCATGCCGAGGGGCAGGGGCTCGCGATCGATTACCGCTTCGCCACGGCCGCCGACATCGTGGCGGCAGGCGAGACCTTCGACGCGGTGGTTTCGCTCGAGGTGATCGAGCACGTGGCCGACCGCGCGGCGTTCGTGAAGGACTGCGCCGATCTGGTGGCGCCGGGCGGCCTGTTGATCCTGGCCACGCTTAACCGCACGGCGAAAGCCTTCGCCCTGGGCATCGTGGGGGCGGAATTCATCCTGCGCTGGCTGCCCGTGGGCACGCATGACTGGCGCAAGTTCGTGCGCCCGTCCGAGCTTGCGGCCGACCTGCGCCGCGCGGGCATGAGGCTCGCGGACCTCAAGGGCATCAGCTACAACCCGCTCAGCGACCGATTTTCGCTGAGCGCGGACATCGACGTGAACTACCTAGCCGTGGCGGAACGGGCGTGAGGCGGGGCCCGCGGCCCGGCTCTGGCATCATGCCGCGCAGGGAACGCCGGAACATGCAGAGGGCCTTTCGATGAGCGGCTCGGACCGATCCCTTACGCGCCGCGGCGGGCGCGAGGCACGCCGCGCGCTGCGCGCCGCCCCGCTGGCGGAAGACCTGCGGCCGGTCCGTCCGGGGCTCGAGGGCGGCCGCTACAAGGTCCTGGCCGACGCGGACGTCGTGCGCATCCACCGTGCCGCGCTGGACATCCTGGAAGAGGTGGGATTGTCCGATGCGCCGCCGTCCGGCGTGAAGGCGCTGGTCGAGGCCGGCTGCGCCGTCAGCGGCCATGGGCGGCTGGTCTTTCCCCGCGCCTTGGTCGAGGACACGATCGCCAAGGCCGGTCGGCGGTTCGTGCTGCACGCGCAGGACCCGCGCCACGACATGGAGCCCTGGGGCCGCAAGGTCTACTTCGGAACCGCCGGCGCGGCCGTGCATGTCGTCGATCCTCTTACCGGCGCCTACCGCGATTCGTTGCTGCAGGACCTCTACGACGCGGGCCGCATCGTCGACGTGGCGGACCATATCCATTTCTACCAGCGCACCGTCGTGCCACGCGACCTGCCCGATCCGTTCGAGATGGATTTCAACACCTGCTACGCCAGCATCGCGGCGACGACGAAGCATGTGGGGACGAGCTGGGTGAACCCGCGACACGTGCAAGCTTCGCTCGAGATGCTGCACCTGGTCGCGGGCGGCGAGGAGCGGTGGCGACGGCGCCCCTTCGTCAGCCAATCCAACTGCTTCGTGGTCCCGCCGATGAAGTTCGCGACCGATGCCTGTCTTTGCCTGGAAGCGGCCGTGCGCGGCGGGATGCCGGTGCTGCTGCTGTCGGCCGGACAGGCCGGCGCGACGACGCCGGCGGCACTGGCCGGCGCGCTGGTGCAGGAAGTGGCGGAGGTCCTTGCCGGCCTCGTCTATGTCAACGCTATCCGGCCCGGCCACCCCGCTATCTTCGGCACTTGGCCGTTCGTGTCGGACCTGCGCACAGGCGCGATGTCCGGCGGCAGTCCCGAGCAGGCGCTGCTGTCGGCGGCCTGCGCGCAGATGGGGCACCATTACGACCTGACCTGCGGCACCGCTTCGGGCATGACCGATTCCAAGGTGCTCGACGCCCAATCCGGTGCGGAAAAAGCGTACAACCATGCCCTCGTAGGCAATGCCGGCGCCAACCTCATCTACGAATCCGCCGGCATGCAGGCGAGCCTGCTGGGCCTATCGTTCGAAGGCCTCGTGATCGACAACGACATCATCGGCGCCACGCAGCGCACGATCCGCGGCATCGAGGTGACGGAGGATTCGCTGTCGGTAGAATCCATCCGGCAGGTCTGCCTCGACGGGCCCGGCCACTATCTCGGCTCGCGACAGACGCTCGCCCTGATGCAAACGGAGTATGCCTATCCCGCCCTGGGCGATCGCCGGAACCCGAAGGAATGGGCCGAGCAGGGCTCGACCGACATCGTCGATCGCGCGGTCGAGCGGGTGAAGGAGATTCTCGCCGGCCACTTCCCGCGCCACATTCCCGACGCCGTCGACGCCGAGATCCGCCGGCGCTATCCCGTGCGCCTGGCGCGCGAGCGGACGATGCGGAACTGAAGCCGGGCGGGGGGACCTTCGGCGTCCCGCCGTCGCGCGCGGTCTGTGCGTTATTGCACCGCGGCGTAGCGGTAGATCGCCTCGACATGGATGTCCGCGCAATCGATGACGGGGAAGCCGTAGTCCCGGCCCTGGAAGGCGAGGAACAGGTCGGTGCCGCCGAGCAGCACTGCCTCGGCCCCGCGCGCGACCAGGGCGCGGCCGGCCTCGAAGAACACGCGGCGCTGTGCGTCGTTGACGCGACCCTCGCCGGCCATCGCGATGTAATTCTGGTGCACCGTGTCGAGCGCATCGCCTTCGGGCGCCAGCACGGTCGCCGCGGTGATCGCGCCGTAGAGCCCGGTTTCCATCACCAGCCGCGTGCCGATGATGCCCACCTTCCTTAGCCCGCGCTGCTTGATCGCGGCGCCCACGGCGGGAATGCCGTTGACGATCGGCAGGGGCGAGATCGCGATCAGCTCGTTGACGCAGAACTGCCCGCCCATCGATGTGACGGCCGCGCACTCCGCCCCCGCCGCCTTCAGCCGCTTGACCAGGCCGGCGAAGATTTCCGCCTGGCGGCGCGCGTCGCGGCTGGCGAGGTTGCGGCCCATCTCCTTGACGTCGGCATGCGCCATGGTGAGATCGAGCGTCCGGCCGTCGCGGTTGTGCCGGTCGATCAAGCCGCGGTAGTAGAAGTCCGTCGCCGCCGGCCCGATGCCGCCGATCAGCCCGATATGCATGGATGTTTTTCTCCGCGGAAAGGGGGCGAACGCCCGATTCTAGGCATTTGCCGCGGCCGCGCCAGCCGCCTCGGCATATCCGCGCCCGCGGTGGACGCTGACAGTAGATCTAAATATTGGTCGTTTTTCCCTAAATATAACTGTTAAGTCAATACTTAACATGATCTCAGTGTTAAGCCGACTTTAAATATTTCTGCTTTATTAAGTCGGCGGGCAACCGGGCCGGCGATGGTGCCGGCGCACGAACGAGGAGATGTCAGCCATGGCTGAAACACTGCTGACGACGGTCACCTACGGCAGCGGCATCGAGATCAAGGTCTACGCCGAGCAGACCGACGCCGGCGTTCTTTTCCGGGTGCAGAGCACGGGCACCGACCAGCACTACGACATCAACGGCCTGTTCGTCGACCTGGGCAACGACGGCGGCGCGATCACCGCAGCCTCCGCCGAGTACGACTTCAAGGGCGCGCAATCGATCAACCTGACCGGCGCCGACAGTTTCGACGGCACCAAGTTCGACGGCTGGGACAGCGTGTTCGCGCTGGGCCGGGCCGGGCTCAAGGACGGCAGCGTGCAGGCGGCGACGGAGGACCTGAACGGCGACCGGCTCTTCATCTCGGGCCTTACGCTGGAGGACCTCGCGGGCGCCCAGGTCGGCCTCAGGATCACCAGCGTCGAATCGCTGGGCGGCGGCAGCCTCAAGCTCGCCAACGAGGTTCCGGACGATTTTCCGCCGCCCCCGGAGAACAATTTCCCGGACAGCCCGCCGGGCCCGATCTCGGAAATTACGCTGTACTTCAACACGACCGATGGCGACACCAACGGCGACGGCGTCTATACGGTCAAGATCGACGCGGTCCAGGCGCCCGACCAGGACCTCGACTCGTTCTTTGGCGACATCGTGGCCTACCTGACGCAGAACGATCCGGTGGTCGCCGCGAATGCCGGGGACCTGCTTGGCGCCACCGTCCAGTATGGCAGCGAGCCGGCACAGTTCTACGCGATCGACAACAATCCTGACGCCGATCCGCTCCCGGATCCTCCCGGAGAAATCGTCACGGTAGCCGACAACACCTACGACTATACGGACATCTTCGGCTCGCACGAGTGAAGAAGGAATCGGCTGCCTGACAAACCATGCCGGCGGCGATCCGGCCGCCGGCATGCATTGCCGCCCTATTCGACCACCTCGTCGGCCTGGGCGAGGATCGCGGGTGCGAGAGGCAGACCGGGCGCGCTGGCGGCGTTGCCGGGAACGCCGATCCAGGCGAGCTGCCGCGACCTTTGTCCGATCGTCTCGCTACGGCGAAGGCCCGGCACGGCCGGGTTCTCCACCAGCGTGTCGATGGTGTTGGCCCTGAGCGGGTCGCCCTTCATCGCGCCCGAAAGGTAGCCCAGGCGCGGCGTCCGCCGATCCATGGCCGTGCGGGACCCGCGGACCACCGTCGCGCCGAGAAGCGCCAGGAGTTCGCGTTGACTCGTCCACCCCCGCGTTCCGGGGCCTTCACCACCGCCGCATTCTCCCGGCAAGACGGGGCTGCGGCGCAATTTCACGGGCTAGCAGGCAGGCAGCAATACGGGGCGACGCGCGAAATCGTGAAGTTGCCTTCGCCATTGAAGCATTGCTTCGCGCGAGCACATGGTGGGTATCTGGCGTCTCGCGTGAAATCGAGGAGCAATAAGAATGGCGGCGCTGGCAGTGGCCCTGGCGGTGGCGGCGGGCAGGGCCAAGGGGCTGACCCTGCGCCTGGGCGCCGACGCCCGGAAGCCGTCGGCCGTGGCCGTGGACGCCGCGACGGCGGCGGCGCAGCTCAAGGCCGGGCACGAGGTCGCGGCGGGACCGTAGCCGCGTTGCGGCCGCCGGGCGGGAGTGGGGGTCGTTAAGGGCCGTGCAACCAATATCTGCCAGGCTGCGGCGGATCGGCGGTCGGCGGGCGCCGGCGGTGTCGCATGCGCGCCAGCAACCGTCGGTCCCGATCTAGCGCGGCCACCGAACCGGTAGATAAGTGCATCAATGGCGCGTATTCTGGTTGTCGACGACGACACCTTGGTCCGCGAGACCGTGGCGGCGGTGCTGCGCGACGCCGCGCACGACGTGGCGGAGGCGGCCGACGGCCGGCAGGCGCTCGGCATGCTCGACGACGCGGCCTACGACCTTGTCGTCACGGATGTACTGATGCCCGAGGTCGACGGCATCGGCCTGGTGCTGGCGATCCGCAAGCGGCACCCGTCCCTGCGAATCGTTTGCGTGTCCGGGGGCGGCCGCAACGTGACGGAAAGCTATCTGCCGGTGGCCGCGAAGCTGGGCGCCGACATGACGCTGGCCAAGCCGTTCCTGCCGGCGGAGTTGCTGGAGACCGTGGACGCGGCCCTCGCGATGCACCCGCCGCCGGCGCGTGCCGTGCGGTGCAATGATCGCTAGAATCGGGCTCACCGGCGACGCCGGGGCTTCCGACCATCGCGCCGAGAGACCGCCGACCTACCTTCGCAAGCTCGCCGTCGCTTGCGTCCTGTTCCTGCTCTGCCTGTTCGCCTGGTTCGCGTTCGACACGCGGCGCGAGTACGTCGAGACGCGCGCGCACGTCGAGCAGCACCTGCGCGGGCTGGCCGTCCAGATTGCCGCGCATGCGCGATCCGTCTTTGACGACGCGCTGGACGCCCTCGCCGCGGCGGGGGCGGATATCGCGCAGTTCCGCGACGCCGACGCGCCCGACCGCGTCGCGCGCACCGACGCCGTCCGGCGGGTCCTCGAACGGAACGCGGCCGTCGAGGCCTTCCTCGTGGTCGACGCGACGGGCGCCTTGCTGGTCGCGGAGGGTCGGAACCCGGCCGCGGGCGCGGCCCTAGGCGAGGTCGGCTTCGCCGCGTTCGACCGGGCGGCCGGCCGCGAGCCGATCGAGATCTCGACCGTCGCCGTCGACGCCGCCGGCCGGCACCGCGTCTTCCTGCGTCGCGCGCTGGCGGACGCCGACGGCGGCGTCGCCGGACACGCGGCCGCCGCGGTCGATCTCGAGGTCCTGCGGCGCGTTTACGACGCGCTGCGCACCGGCACGGCGGGCGGCATCGCCCTGTTCCGGCGCGACGGCTTGCTGCTGGCCCGCGCGCCGCACCGCGCCGATCTCGTCAACCGCACCCTCGCCGGCCCTCTGTTCGCCCGCCACCTCGCCGAAGCCCCGGAGGGGAGCTTCGTGGCGAAGGTGCAGACCGACAATACCGTGCGCGTCGTCGGCTACGCCGCCGTGGCGGGACTGCCGCTGGTGGTGGCCGCGGGCGTGCCCGAAGCGACGGCCTTCGCGATCTGGCGCCATATCGCCGCGCAGAAACTGGCGGCGTTCGCCGTCGCCCTGGGCGTATTGGCGACGCTCAGCTGGGCCGTCTTTCGCCTGTTTCGCGGGCAGGAACGCGTCTGGGCCGGGCAGGTCGCGCTGGAACGGCGGTTCCGCGAGCTCGCGGAAACGGTGCCGGCCTTCGTGTATTTCACCGAACCGGACGGCCGCAGCAGCTTCGCCAATCGGCGTTGGGAGGAAATCGCCGGCCCGCCCGACGCGTCGAATCCGGCGCGGCGCTGGGACGCCTATATCCACCCGGACGACATCGAGGGCATGCGCCGGCGCTGGGCGGAAGCGCTGGCAAGCGGCACCGAACACAGCAGCGAGTTCCGCCTGCGCTGCAAGGACGGCGCCTATCGCTGGCAACTCTCGCGCGCCCGTCCGATCCGCGACCGGGACGGCCGGATCGTGTCGTGGTGTGGCACGGCCATGGACATCGACGACGTCCGGCGGGCCGAGGCGCGCTACCGCGGCCTGTTCGAGCAGGTTCCCGTCGCCGTGCTGGAAGCCGCTCCCGACGGCAGGATCCTCATCGCCAATCCGGCCGCCCGGCGCATGTTCGGGATCGCCGAGGACGCCGACTTGAGCGCCGTATCGATCGCCCTGCGCTACGCCGACCCCGCCGACCGCGAGCGCATCAAGGCGGACCACTTGCGTGCCGGGGGCGGCCCGATGACGTTCGAGGTGCTACGCCGTCGCCTCGACGGCACCACGTTCTGGGCCGAACAGCACGTCCGCGCCACACTCGATGCCGAGGGGCGTCCGGAGCTGCTGCACAGCATCATCATCGATATCACCGACCGCAAGCTGCGCGAGGTGCACGAGGCCGAGGTCCGGGCCAACCAGGAGCGCTATCGCGCGCTGTTCGAGGAGGTCCCCGTCGGCGTGCTGGAGACTACGGGCGACGGGCGGATCGTCGCGGCCAATCCCGCCGCGCGCCGGCTTTTCGGCTATGGCGATCGGGACGACATCGGCGACCTTAAAGTCGAGGCGCGCTACGCCGATCCGGAGGATCGCCGGCGCATCCTGGCGGAACTGAAGCGCGGGTCCGGCCGGACCGTGCAGCAGTTGCGCCTGCGCCGTCGCGACGGCACCGAATTCTGGACCGAACAGCATGTCAGCGCCACCATGGACGAGGGCGGGAGGCCGCAATACCTACGCTCGGTCTTCATCGACATCACCGACCGAAAGCTGCGGGACCAGCGCGAGGCCGAGTTGCGGGCGACGGAGATCCGGTATCGCAACCTGGTCGAATCGTCGGCCGCCGCGATCGTCGCGCTCGACCGAACGGGCAACGTGTCGCTGTGGAATCCCGCGGCGGAACGGCTGTTCGGCTTCACGGCCGAGGAAGTGATCGGAAAGCGGCCGCCAACGATCCCCGAGGACAGGCGCGAAGAATTCGAAAAGCGCCTGTCGGAGGCCTTGCAGGGAAAGTTCTCGGAGGATCTGGAGCGGATCCGCCGCACCAAGGATGGCCGGATCATCCACGTCTTGGTGCGGCTGGCGCCGCTGCGCGACGAGCGCGGCGAGCAAGCGGGCGTCATCTCGATCGTGACCGATATGACCGACCGCGTGCGGCTG
>CAYMTM010000111.1:10346-14744 GCA_964393375.1 uncultured Rhodospirillaceae bacterium | reverse complement strand
TCCGCGCCCCCAAGCCGCTGCCAGGCCGCCATCGCGTGGCGGAACTGGCGGCGGCGATCGGCGCCGCGCCGCCGCCGGTCCCGCGCCTCTGGCTCTGCGCCGACGACCGCGCCAGGGCGCAGGCCCTTGTGCCCGGCGCGGGGTTGGTGCTGGCGGTAGGCCCGGCGGCCAACTGGCGCGGCAAGCAGTGGCGTGCGGAGAACTTCGCGACGCTGGTCGAGCGCCTGACCGCGCCCGGCGGAATTTTGCCGGGCGCACGGGTCGCGGTGTTCGCGTCCTCGGGCGAACGCGGACAGGCCGGGCCGGTGCTGGACGCGATCCCGCCGGAGCGCCGCATCGACCTCGTGGGCAAGGTCGACCTGCCGGTCGCCGCGGCGTGCCTGGAGCGCTGCGCGCTGTTCGTCGGCAACGATTCCGGCCTGATGCACCTGGCGGCCGCGGCCGGGGTGCCGACGCTCGGCCTGTTCGGGCCGAGCCCGGACGACCGCTATGCCCCCTGGGGACCGCGCACCGCGGTGGTCCGCACGCGCGAGTCCTATCGCGAGCTGGTGGAGGCGCCAGGCTTCGACCACCGTACGACCGGCACGTTGATGGACGGGCTTTCGGTCGACATGGCCGCCAACGCGGCCGAAGCGCTGTGGCATCGCGTGCTGGGCGTGGCGGCATGACGCCCGACCTCTCGGCTCTCGTGGTCGCCCACAACGAGGAAAGCCGTATCGCGGCCTGCCTCGAGCGGCTCGGATTCGCCGGCGAGATCGTGGTGGTGCTCGACCGCTGCACCGACGGCACCGAGGCGATCGCCAGGCGCTTCACCGACCGCGTGCTGGCGGGCGCCTGGGAGGTCGAAGGCGACCGGCGCAATGCGGGGATCGGGTTCTGCCGCGGGACATGGGTCTTGGAGGTGGATGCCGACGAGGACGTCCCGCCGGAGCTGGCCCGGGAAATCGTGGCGACGGTCGCCAGTTCGGGTTTCGACTGGCACGAGATCCCGGTCGACAACTATATCGGCGACCGCCTGGTGCGCCACGGCTGGGGCGCCTCGTTCGGCCGCTCGGCCTATGCGGGGCTGTTCCGCCGGGGGGCCAAAATCTGGGGGCGGGAGCGCGTGCATCCACAACTGCGTTTCACGGGAAACAAAGGCCCCCGACTGGCGACGCCGATCGCGCATTACGTCGACCGCGACATATCCGACATGTTGCGCCGGCTCGACCGCTACACGACGGCACGGGCCATGGATTTGCGCGCGTCCGGCGATCCGGGCAGCTTCGCGCGCAACATCAGGCGCATCTTCTCGCGCTTCTGGAAATGTTATGTCGGACGCAAGGGCTACCGCGAGGGGGGGTACGGGTTCCTGATCGCGCTGTGCGCCGGGCTTTACCCGATCCTGTCCTACCTCAAGGCGACCTTGGAAAAGGACCCGGCCTGATGGCGTCGATCGTGATGGCGGACGACGGCATCGCCTTCGACAGCGTGGTGATGCGCCAGCGCCCGCTGGGCGGCGCGGAGACGGCGTTCGTTAGCCTTGCAGAGGCCTTTGCCCTGCGCGGCCACCGGGTCACGGTCGCCAACAACTGCGCCAACCCGGGCACGCATTTCAGCGTCGAATGGACGCCCATCGCGCGCGGCCTGCCCGCGCGCGCCGATCTCTACATCGCCAATCGCGGCGACCGGCTTCTGCTGGCGATGGGTCGGCATGCGCGGCGCTGCGTGTTCTGGATCCACAATCCGGCGCGCTATCTCCTGAAGCTGCGCTACCTTTGGAAGCTCGCACTCGGGCGGCCGGCGATCGTGTTCTCCGGTCCCAGCCATCTTGCGTCCTATCCGGCCTGGGCGCCCGCCGGTCAGCGCGTCGTCATTCCCTACGGCATCGGCGAGATGTTCCGGCGCGCTGAGCCGGCCGGCGTCCCGCCGCCGCCCCGCGCGATCTTCACCTCGAACCCGCTGCGCGGTCTTGCCTGGCTCTTGGAGCTGTGGGCCGCGCGCATCCATCCCGGCATGCCGACGGCGGAGCTGCACGTCTTCTCCGGCCCGCAGACCTACGGTGCGATCGGCGAGTCCAAGCGGGCCGCCATGCTAGCGGTGCTCGACCGCGCGCGGGCCCTGTCGAACAGCGGCGTGGTGCTGCGCGATCCCGTGGCCAAGTCCGTGCTGGTCGACGAATTGCGCCAGGCGCGCGTGCTGCTCTATCGCGGCGATCCAGGCGAGACGTTCTGCCTGGCGGTCGGCGAAGCCCAGGCGGTCGGCGTTCCGGCCGTGGTCCAGCCGATCGGGGCGACACCCGAGCGGGTGATCGACGGCGTGACGGGATACGTGACCGCAGACGACAACGAGTTCGCCAGCGCCGCCGTGCGCCTGATGGCGGACGACCGGCTGTGGACCGCGCAGCACCGCGCGGCGCTGGAGAAGCAGCGCGGCTGGGGCTGGGGCGACGCGGCGGCGGCGTTCGAGCGGCTGATCCCGTGACCCGCCTGTTCCAGGCGATCGCCGGCGCCAGCGAGGGCGGGGCGGAGGCGTTTTTCGTTCGCCTGGCGCTTGGCTTGCAGAGGGCGGGGGTCGAACAGCGCCTCGCCATCCGCCGCGATGCGAAGCGCGCGGCGATCTTGCGCGCGGGCGGCGTCGATGTCATCGAATTGCCGTTCGGCGGCTGGCTCGATTTCGCCACGCGCCCGGCCCTGCGGCGCGCCATTGCGACGTTCCGGCCCGCGGTGGTGCTGACCTGGATGAACCGCGCCAGCGCGCTGTGCCCAGCGCCGGGCGGCGCCGCGCCGTTCGTGCAGGTCGGAAGGTTGGGCGGTTACTACGATCTGAAATACTATCGCGGCTGCCGACACCTGATCGCCAATACCGAGGACATCCTGCGCCACATCGTCGACCAGGGCTGGCCGCGCGAGTGCGCGCACTACCTGCCGAACTTTGTCGACGCGGTCCGCGCCGCGCCGGTTGCGCGCGGCGCCCTCGAAACGGCGGCCGACGCGTTCGTCATCCTGGCGCTGGGCCGGCTGCATCCGAACAAGGCGTTCGATGTGCTGCTTCGCGCGCTCGCCGATCTGCCGCGCAGCGTGCTGTGGCTCGCCGGATCGGGGCCGGAGGAGGCGGCCCTGAAAAGGCTGGCGCACGGCCTGGGCGTCGCCGAGCGCGTGCGGTTCCTCGGCTGGCGCGACGACGTGGCGGCGCTGTTCGCGGCCGCCGACGTGCTCGTCTGTCCATCACGCCACGAACCCCTTGGCAACGTGGTGATCGAGGCCTGGGCGCAGGACCGGCCGGTCGTGGCCGCTGCGAGCGCGGGGCCGGCGGCGCTGATCCGCGAAGGCGAGAACGGGCTGCTGGCGCCGGTCGACGATACCGCGGCGCTGTCCGCGGCGATCCGCCGGCTGATGAACGATCCCGAGCTGCGCCGGCGGCTTGCGGCCGGCGGCCGCGCGTCCTATGAACGGGACCATACCGAGGCGGCGGTGGTGGCGAAGTACCGCGCTTTTTTCGCGCGGGTTGCGGCGGGCGGGTAGCAGGGCATGTGCGGTATCGCCGGGTTCATGACCAACGACGGCAGGCCGGTCGATCCGGCGCTGCTCGACCGCCTGTCCGCCGGCATCGCCCATCGCGGCCCGGACGGCGAGGGGCGGCACGTTGCCCGCGACGTGGGGCTGGTGCAGCGCCGCCTTGCCATCATCGACCTCAAGACCGGCGACCAACCCTTCCACGAGCCGGGCGGCGGCTCGATCATGGCCAACGGCGAGATCTACAATTACATCGAACTGCGCGCGGCGATGCAGAACATCGCCTTCTCCTCGCAAGGGGACTGCGAGCCGCCGCTCTACCTCTACCGCTGGTACGGGCTGGCCTATGCCGAGCGGTTGCGCGGCATGTACGCGATCGCGATCCATGACCAGTCGAACGACACGCTGGTGCTGTCGCGCGATCCGTTCGGCATAAAGCCGCTGTGCTATGCCGAGACGCCGCAGGGCTTCGCCTTCGCCTCCGAGCCCCAGGCGCTGATCGGGGCGGGCATCGTGCCGCCCAGGGTGGATGCGCGCCGGCGCGGCGAATTGCTGCAGCTGCAGTACACCACCGGCGCCGACACGATCTTCCGGGGAATCCGCCGGCTGCTGCCGGGTGAGACCATCGTGGTCAAGGCCGGGCGGATCGTCGAGCGCCGGCGCATCGCCGCCCTGCCGCCGGGTCCCCCGCGGCCGGTCGGCGAAGAAGAGGCGCTCGAACGGCTGGACGCCGTGCTTGAGGACAGCGTGAAGGTGCACCAGCGCTCGGACGTGCCTTACGCGATGTTCCTGTCGGGCGGACTCGACTCGACGGCCGTCCTGGCGATGATGGCGCGGCTGAACCCGCGGCCGGTCGTGGCCTACACGGCGTTCTTCCCCGGCACGGATGTGCATGACGAGCGCG
>CAYMTM010000111.1:0-10336 GCA_964393375.1 uncultured Rhodospirillaceae bacterium | reverse complement strand
ATGTCGAGGTGCCGTTCGAGGAAGAGGATTTCTGGACGCTGCTGCCCGCGGTGGCGGCGGCGATGGACGAGCCGGCTGCGGACTACGCGACCCTGCCGTCCTTCAAGCTGGCGCGCGAGGCACACAAGCGCTTCAAGGTCGTGCTGTCGGGCGAGGGCGGCGACGAGATGCTGGCCGGCTATGGCCGCTACCGCATGATGTCGCGCCCGTGGTGGTTCCTGCGCAAGCTGATCCGGCGCGGCGCCTTCACTAGCCTGGGCGTGCTGCGGCAGATTCCCGAGGACTGGCGCGCGGGCATCGAGGCGGAGGAGGCGATGGCCGGTACCGGCGGGCGCTCGCGGCTGCAAGCGGCGCAGGCCGCGGACTGCGCGCACTGGCTGCCCAACGACCTGCTCACCAAGCTCGACCGCTGTCTCATGGCCAACGCGCTCGAGGGCCGCACGCCTTTCCTCGATCCGGAGGTCGCGAACTTCGCCTTCGCCCTGCCGGACGAGCTCAAGCTGCGCGACGACCTTGGCAAGTGGATCCTGCGACGCTGGGTCGACCGGCGCGTGCCGCAGGTCAAGCCTTTCGCGCCCAAGCGCGGCTTCACCGTGCCGGTGGCGCAGTGGATCGCGCGGCGCGGCGACGAACTGGGCGAACTGGTCGCGCGGCAGGAAGCGATAGCCGAGATCGCCATCCCCGGTGCGGTGCGCGCGCTGTTCGCCGACCCGGTCGGGCGGCGCGGCTTCGCCTGCTGGGTGCTGCTGTTCTACGCCCTCTGGCACGTCAGGCATATCGAGGGGCGAAGGCCGGAGGGCGATGTGTTCGACGTGCTGTCGGATGCCGTTTAGCGGCAGGCGGGTCCGCCCTCCAGCTCCTTGTTGGCGGCGGGGAAGTAGCGCAGCACGATCCGGCGCGGGAAGCTGCGCGGCTTGAAGGCCTCGTAGACCGTCGAGGGCACCAGCGGATCGAACGTGTAGCGGTTCGGATCGAGCGTCATCGCCTGGCCGGTGAAATCCAGGAAGGTCAGGTGCACGGCCGTACCCCGGCTCTGCCAGCGCCGTTCCACGGTGTGCGGCGTTCCCTTGAGCTTCTGACAGGATTGCACGGGCTTACCCAGCGCATTCTTCAGCGCGGCGTCGATCGCGGCAAACGCTCTCGGCGTGGACCCTGCCTCGCGCCGCTCCAGCAGGACCTGCGCCAGCTTGTCGTCGTCGTCGAACTGGTAGTAGGCGGTCATAGGCATGCCGCCGACGTCGACGCCCTTGACCACCAGCTTCGCCTTCATCGCGCCGTAGTCGAGCGGCGGGTCAAGACGCATGGCCCTGTCGCCCAGTTCCTTCGCCACTGCCGCGCTGGATTGCCCGAGCTTCGCGTGGAGGGACTCGGACAGGTCGGCGGCGGCGCTTGCCGACGCGACGAGGCTGAGCAGGACCGGCGCGACCCATCGATGCATTCGCGGTGCCCTTTCGAATTCGTCATGCCGGCCTCGATCCGGGCATCCACGCCGGCTTCGGCAAAACACGAAGGCGTCGATGGCCGGGCCAAGCCCGGCAATGTCCACCTATTTGCTAGGCCGCCGCGGGCGCTTCGCCGGGCGCGGCGCGGCGCTGCTTCACGCTGTCGGACTTGAGCTGCCCGCAGGCCGCCAGGATGTCGCGGCCGCGGGGCGTGCGCACGGGGCTTGCGTATCCGGCGTCGTTCACGATGCGCGCGAACCTGGCGATCTGCGCGTCGGTCGAGCACTCGAACGGCGTGCCGGGCCAGGCGTTGAAGGGGATCAGGTTGACCTTGGCCGGGATGCCCTGGATCAGCCGCACCAGCGCCTTGGCGTCGGCCATGCTGTCGTTCACGTCCTTCAGCATGATGTACTCGAAGGTGATGCGCCGAGCGTTCTTGGCGCCGGGATACTCGCGGCAAGCCTGCAGCAATTCGGCGATCGGGTACTTTCGGTTGAGCGGCACGATCTTGTCGCGGATCTCGTCGGTGACGGCGTGCAGGCTGACCGCGAGCTTGACACCCAGCTCGGCGCCGCAGCGCCGGATCATCGGCACCACGCCGGCGGTCGACAACGTGATGCGCCGGCGCGAGATCGCGATGCCCTCGTTGTCCATCACGATCTTCAGCGCCTGGGCCACGTTGTCGTAGTTGTAGAGCGGCTCGCCCATCCCCATCATGACGATGTTCGACAGCATCCGCCCATCCTGGGGCGACGGCCACTCGCCAAGCTGGTCGCGGGCGTGCATCACCTGGCCCACGATCTCGCCCGGCGCCAAGTTGCGCACCAGGCGCTGGGTGCCGGTGTGGCAGAAGCGGCAGGTCAGCGTGCAGCCGACCTGGCTCGACACGCACAAGGCGCCGCGGTCGTCCTCGGGGATATGGACGCATTCCACTTCCTGCCCGTCCTGCAGCCGCAGCAGCCACTTTCGGGTGCCGTCGAGCGATTGCTGGCCGCGCGAAACCTGGGGACGCGAGACCGCGAAATGCGCGGCCAGGACCTTGCGCAGGTCCTTGGACAAGGTGGTCATTTTCTCGAAGTCGGTCTCGCCCCGGTAATAGACCCAGTGCCAGACCTGCCGCGCGCGGAAGGGCGGCTGGCCGAGCCGCGCGAACTCCTGCGCGAGTTCCTCGCGGCTCAGGCCCACCAACTCGATCCGTCCGTCCGCCCGGGTCTTGTCGGGCGCGGCTATCAGGGCGTGTTTCTCGGCGCTCATAGAGCGTTGATATAGGGGTTCGCGGCGGGAACCGCAAAGGGTCTCACGAAGCCGATTTCGCCTTGTTCAACGGGACCTTACGCCCCGCGCGCCGGACCACCACGTCGCCGAACACCGGCGGCGGCAAGGGCGCGGCGCCGCCCGGGGCGGCGGGACGCTCGGCGAACCGCCCCAGCGACAGCAGGCGGTCGTACATCACGATCGCGCCCGCGACCGACAGGTTGACGCAAAACCGTGTGGGTATCTTCACCAGATGGTCGCAGCATGCGACCAGCCGCGGCGACAGCGAGCCGCGCTCGGGTCCCAGCACATAGGCGGCGTTGCGCGGGTGGCGGAAGCTGGGTAGTTCGGCCGCATCCTCGCGGAACTCGATGCCCACCAGCGCGCAGCCCGCAGGCAGGCGGAGCGCGTCGAGGTCCGGGAAATCGTAGTAGGGCATGTTCGCCGGCGCATCGGTGGTGTCTGCCGCGTTTCGGCGATAGGCCGCGCCGATGGTGAATACGAAGCTCGCGCCGAAGGCATGCGCCGAGCGGAACAGCGCGCCGAGATTCATCGGCTTGCTGATGCCCTCGACCCCGATTCCGAAATAACCGCGCATCTACCGCCTCTTCGGCCCGCACGATGCCCCGCGGGAGGCTGGCATGGCAAGCCCGCGCCCTTCCGCTGCGCATGTCTCCTCACGGTGCTGTGACGCGCCGTCGAGCGGCCGAGGTGCTATGCGTTTATCAACCCTGCATTTGCAGGGCGACCCCCCAAAACCTCGAAGGGTCGGGCGAGCGATCGCCCGGCCCTTTTCTGTTTGCGGCGTGACGGCCGGCTTGCATCACCCGGTCGCGGGGGGCATGGTGCGGCAGTATTTCCCCGGATGGCCCGCATGACCGTGACGATCGAGCGCCGCGACGTGACAACCCAGCCGATCCTGGTGGAGGTGACGCGCGGCACGATGGTGGAAAGCCGCCACGCCGGCAGCGTCGCCGTGCTCGACGCCAAGGGGAAGGTCCGGCTTTCCTGCGGCGACATCGCCCAGCCGATCTACCCGCGCTCGGCGATCAAGCCGATCCAGGCCATGCCGCTGATCGAGACGGGGGCCGCGGAAACATACAAGCTGAGCGACGTGGAGATCGCGCTTGCCTGCGCCTCGCATGGTGGCGAGCCGCGCCACGTGGCGGCGGTGCTGACCTGGCTGGGGCGCATCGGCTGCACGGTCGACGACCTGGAATGCGGGGCGCATCCGCCCAGCCACGACCAGGCGGCCATCGCGCTCTACCGCGCCAACGGCCAGGTCACGCAGCTCCACAACAACTGCTCGGGCAAGCACACAGGTTTCCTGACGCTGGCCAAGCACATGGGCTGGCCGACCAGGGGCTATATCCGTGCCGAGCACCCGGTGCAACAGGCCGTGCTGAAATGCCTTGAGGACCTCTGTGGCACCGCGCTGGGCGGCGGAGCGAAGGGCATCGACGGCTGCGGCATCCCGGTGGTCGGCATCCCGGTCGAGCGCCTGGCGCTGGCGATGGCGCGGATCGCCGACCCAGGAGGGCTAGTGCCCACGCGGGTGGCGGCGATCCAGCGCATCCGCCAGGCGATGACGCGTGAGCCTTTCTATGTCGCCGGCAGCGGCCGGTTCTGCACCAGGCTGATGACCGCGCTGGGCGGGGAAGTCGTTGCCAAGACCGGGGCGGAGGGCGTCTACATGGCGGCGCTGCCCGGGCTCGGTCTCGGCATCTGCCTCAAGATTCACGACGGCGCCGCGCGGGCCTCGCAGATCGCGCTTGCCGCCGTGCTCGAGCGCCTGGGCATCGCCGGCGCGCATGAGCTCGCGACGACCCACGTAAGCAACGTGGCAGGCTTGCGCGTGGGCGAGGTGCGGCCCGCGGCCGCCCTGCCGTTCTGATGCGCGCGGCCGTCGTCAGGGCCTGGGGCAGCCTGGAGCCGGGCGAACTGCCCGAGCCCACGCCCGGTCCCGGCGAGGTACTGATCGCGGTGAAGGCCGCGGGCGTCAATTTCGCCGACACGCTGATCGTCGCCGGCAAGTACCAGGAGAAGCCGACCCTCCCGTTCAGCCCCGGCCTCGAGGTAGCAGGCGAGGTGGTCGCGCTCGGGCCTGGCGTGAGAAAGCTGAGGAAGGGCGACCGCGTGATGGGCACCACGCCGTTTGGCGGCTTCGCCGAGTTCGCGCTCGGACGCGAGGATGCCTGCTACGTGCTGCCCAAGGGCATGGACTGGGACATCGCGGCCGGCTTCCCCGTAACCTACGGCACGGCGCACGGGGCGATGCGCTGGTATCTCGACCTCAAAGCTGGACAGACGCTGGTGGTGCACGGTGCGGGCGGCGGCGCCGGCCTGGCGGCGGTGGAGTGCGGCAAGGCGATCGGCGCGCGGGTGATCGCCACGGCCGGATCGGACGACAAGCTGGCGCTCGCCCGGGCGCACGGCGCGGACGAGGGCATCAACTACGCCAGCGAGGACCTGCGCGAGCGCATCAAGACGCTGACGGGCGGCGCGGGGGCCGATGCTGTGTTCGATCCGGTGGGCGGCGAGGCGTTCGAGGCCTCGATGCGCTCGACGGCCTGGGGCGGGCGCATCGCCGTGATCGGATTCGCCTCGGGCAAGGTGCCGCAAATCCCCGCCAACATCCTGCTGGTCAAGAACCTTGCGGTATACGGCGTGTTCTGGGGCTCCTACCGCACGCGGCGGCCCGACCTGTTGGCAGCGGAATTCGCCGAGCTGTTCGGCTGGTACGAAGAGGGCAAATTGAGGCCGCATGTCTCGCACCGCGTGCCGCTGGCCGAGGCGCCGCGCGCGCTGGAACTGCTCACGTCGCGCAAGGCCACCGGCAAGGTGGTGGTGACGGTGTGACCGACCCGGTCCGCGCGCAGTACGAGGCCTATCCCTATCCCGCGCGCGATCCGCGCGACGAGGCCAAGCGGCTGGTGACCGGATCGCCCAGCGACGCGCGGGAAATCGACCACTACCTCTTCGCCGGCCGCCGCGACTGGAAGCAACCCTTCCGCGCGCTGGTCGCGGGCGGCGGCACGGGCGACGGGCTGGTGATGTTGGCGCAGCATCTGGCCGACCGGTCCTGCCCGGCTGAATTGCACTACCTCGACCTGTCCGATGCCTCCCGAAAGATCGCCGAGGCGCGGATCAAGGCGCGCGGGCTGGAGCGTCTGGTGACGTTCCATCACGGCTCGCTGCTTGAGGTCTCGGCAGTCGCGCCCGGCCCATACGACTACATCGACTGCTGCGGCGTGCTGCATCATCTCGACGATCCGCTTGCGGGGCTGAAGGCGCTGGCGGCGCAGCTTTCGCCGCAGGGCGGCATGGGGCTGATGGTCTATGGCGCGCTCGGTCGTACCGGCGTGTACGACGCCCAGGCGATGCTGCGTGCGTTGGCCGCCGGAGCGGCGGACGCCGAGCGGCTTGCGGTCGCCAAGGCGCTGCTGCGCGAGCTGCCGCCTACCAACCGGCTGCGACGCAATCCGCTTGTGGGCGACCACTTGAGCGGCTGCGACGCCGGCATCTACGACTTGCTGCTGCACGCGCGGGACCGCGCCTACGCGGTGGGCGAGTTCGCCGCACTGATCGACGGCGCCGGCATGGCGGTCGCGTCCTTCATCGAAGCGGCGCGCTACGAGCCCGCCACCTACCTTTCGGACCGGGACTTGCTGGCGCGCCTTGCCAGGCTGGGCTTCATCGAGCGCGCCGCGTTCGCCGAACTGCTGGCCGGCAACCTGAAGACCCATGTGGCCTACGTCGTGCCCAAAGGCCGCGAAGGCGCATGCGTGGCACAGCCCGACGATCCCACCGCCGTGCCCTATGGCCGCGACGTTGAATTCCCGCAGATCGCGCGCGGCATGGTCGCCGGCAGTCCCGTCCTCTCCGCCGGCTTCGACGGGCTGACCCTGCGGCTGAAACTGCCGCGCCTCGCCACCGCGATCCTCAGCCGCATCGACGGCAGGCGCAGCCTCGCCGACATCCATCAGGCGGTGGCGGAATCGGCGGCGCCAGGCATGACCTGGGACGCATTCCTGGCGGAGTTCCGGCCGCTCTACGCGGCGTTTAACGGCGTCAACCGGATGCTGCTGCGCGCTGCCGCAGGCGGATGAACGCCAGCAGGTCGAGCTGCGGCGGCTTAATTCCCGTTTGGCTCAGCATGTCGTGCACCTGGGCGCGGTGGTGCGTCTGGTGGTTAAAGAGATGCGACAACACCCAGCAAAGCGGCGTGCGCTGGGGCTCGCCCGCGGTCGTGGCGTAGACGAGGTCCTGGTCCAGGCGCGACGCCTTGATCGCATCGACGGCGTTGATCAGCCGTTCGTCCTCGGCCGCACGTGCCTGACGCAGCTCCTCGCGGCCGGTATAGAGCACCTGGTTCAGCGTGTAGGGCGGGTTGGGCTGGCCCTCGATGCGGGCCAGCCAGATCCGGTCGGTCACGACCAGATGATTCAGCGTGTTGTGGATCGAGCCGAAGAACGCCTTGCGGTCGGCGTAGTATGCCGCGTCGTCGAGCCTGTCGCAGGCCGCGTAGAGCGTCTGGTTGGCCCAGCGGTTGTAGCGGGCGAAGGTCCTGTAGCGCTCGCGCATGGGGCTGGCTCCCAGTGTGTGCGTCCGGGAGCCTACGCCCGGTGCTAGTTCCGCCAGAACGGCTTTCCGGCTTCCACGAAGGCCGCGGCTCGGTCAACGCCGATGTCCGCCAGCAGGCGCTCGTCCATCTCGGCCAGGCGGCGGCGTTGCTCGGCCCGCTCCTGCCAGGCCAGCAGCACGCCGATGATCGGGCCGGCAGAACTCCGGCGCGTGTCCGTGCGCCCAAACAGCGCGAGAGTCCATGCCGCGGGATGCAAGAAGGGTAGCCGGTTGGTCATGGCACGAATTCCTTTTATTCGTCTGCGAACGGTCAGAAAAGAGCCGCTCGTGAGAAACTATTGTCATTGCAATAAATATTTCAGCAGTCGACGTGATACAAACGATGGTTTCTAATGAGTCGAATTATATTATCTTATCCGAAACCATCCGGTCATGGAGCTTGTTGATGGCAAGATTTCTGCCTCCGCTCAATGCCTTGCGTGCCTTCGAGGCGGCCGGGCGGCACCTGAGCTTCACCCGCGCGGCCATCGAGTTGAACGTCACCCAGGCGGCCGTCAGCCACCAGATCAAGGCGCTCGAGGAACGGCTGGGCGTCAGCCTGTTCCGGCGGCTCAATCGCAACCTGCTGCTGACCGACGCGGGCCAGGCTTACCTGCCCCAGGTGCGCGACACCTTCGACGCGCTGGCCCGCGCGACCGAGCGGCTGATGGCGCGCGATCGCGCCGGGGCGTTGACCGCGAGCGTGCTGCCCTCCTTCGCCGCCAAGTGGCTGGTGCCGCGGCTCGGGCGCTTTCGCGAGCTGCATCCGGCAATCGACGTGCGTCTGTCGACCGACCACCACATGACCGATTTCGGTCGCGAGAACGTCGATGTGGCGATCCGCTACGGGCAGGGCGACTATGCGGGGCTGGAATCCGTGCGGCTGATGACCGAGGACGTCTTTCCGGTCTGCAGTCCACTGCTGGTGACCGGCGATCCGCCGCTGCGCACGCCGGACGACCTGCGCCACCACACGCTGCTGCACGACGATTTCCGCGTCGACTGGCACCTGTGGCTGCTTGCGGCAGGCGTGACGGACATCGATCCGACACGCGGGCCCACCTTCAGCGATTCCAGCATGGTCATCCAGGCGGCGGTCGAGGGCCAGGGCGTGGCGCTGGCGCGCAGCGTGCTGGCGGCCAACGACCTGGCGGCGGGGCGGCTGGTCAGGCCGTTCGACGTCAGCCTGCCGGCGCGCTGGGCCTATTATCTGGTCTATCCGCAGGCCACGCGCGACAACCCCAGGATCGTCGCCTTCCGCAATTGGCTGCTTGTCGAAGCCCGCGCGACGCCCGGCGCGATCGCCGAAGGCGCGGCGCCGGCGGGCGCTGCCGCGCGAAGCTAGTGCCGGACGATGATCCGCGCCGTCTCCAACGCGTCGGTCACCTGGCCGAAGAGGTGGTGGATCGCCGCAGCGGCCCCTTCGGTCGCCACGATGATGGAAACCGACACCACCGCCGCGATCAGGCTGTACTCGATCACCGATGCGCCGCGGTCATCGTTCAGGAAGCGTGTGATTTTGGACTTCATGGCCCGACCCGTTTCTGCCTCATGCATTGCCGGCGGCTGGGCGGCGATGCCGTCCGGGATGGGCAGATTTAGCGCAGAATATCGCTCAAATGCAACAAAAATTAGTGACTAATCCATTGATATTGTTGGTTAAAATGTTTGGTTAGGATTACGTTAACACCGGCGCCCTATTGCAGCAAAGGCAGCAGGCGCGCCATCGCCTCCGACAGGCGCCCCGGGGAATTGGCGAAGCACAGCCGGATGCAGCCCTCGCCCCCCGGCCCGAAGGCCTCGCCCGGCGCCAGGCCGACATTGGTCTTCAGCAGCACGTCCTTGCAGAACCTGACCGTGTCGCCGATCCCCTCGACCTTGAAGAAGGCGTAGAAGGACGCCTGCGGACGGACGATGCGCACGCGCGGCGCGGCCGACAGCGCCTGGTGGACCAGGTCGCGACCGATGCGGCAGCGTTCGACCATCTCCTTCACGAACGGCTCCCCGTCGCGCACGGCGACGACCCCGGCATACTGAAGGAAGGGCGGCGTGCCGCTGGTGTTGAACTCGACCGTCTTGCCCAGCGTGTCGCCGAGGCGAGGGGAAGTGACCAGCCAGCCCATACGCCATCCCGTCATGGCCCAGGCCTTGGAGAAGCTGTTGACGACGATCAGGTCGTCGTCCGGATCTGCCAGGGAGAGGAACGAAGGCGCGGCGGGGCGGTCATAGGCGAAGCGGTCGTAGACCTCGTCCGCGATCAGCCAGATGCCGCGACGGCGGCAGAATTCGAGGATGGCGCGCTGGTCGTCCGGCGCGATCATCCAGCCAGTCGGGTTGCCGGGGCTGTTGATGAACATCGCCTTCGTGCGCGGCCCGCAGGCCGCGAACAGGCGATCCGGGTCGAGCGACCAGCCCTGTTGCCCGAGGCTGAGCGGCACCGGCCTGGCGACGCCGCCCATGATATGGGCGGTGGCGAAGATGTTCGGCCAAACCGGCGTCACGGCGACCAGTTCGTTGCCCGCGTCGATCAGGCATTCCATGACCATCATCAGCGCGTTCATGCCGGCGCTGGTGACGGTGATCCGGTCCGCCGCCACCGGGGCGGGGCGTTCCGGGGTGCCGTGCAGGCGGTTGATGTAGGCGCTCAAGGCCTCCCGGAGCTCCGGTTCGCCCCGCTTGTAGGAATAAAACGTGCGGCCCGCCGCCAGCCCCTCGGCGGCCGCCCGGCGAATGAACTCCGGGGTGACAACGTCGGATTCGCCGACCCAAAGCGGGATCACGCCTTCTCGGCCCAGCCCCAGCTGCCAGACCTCGACGATCTTGGATTCCTCTAACTCGTTGATTTGACTGCGAAGTTCAGCCCGCAGGCGGGGTGTCGCATCGTTCACGGCCGGTCGTCCTCGCAACGGCAGGCCCGGACAATGGCAAGGCTTCGGCGCCGCGGCAAGGATTCAGCGCCTGCTTGGGATTTGCGTATAATTTCAGACGAGTGACGCCCATCACTGCGGCGCTCCCGA
>CAYMTM010000110.1:0-15064 GCA_964393375.1 uncultured Rhodospirillaceae bacterium | reverse complement strand
CTCGATTCGCGCCGTGCTGCGCTCGCCCGATCTGGTGCGGCTTACGCTGGTGGCGGTCGTGCTTTCGGTCGGCATGACCACCTTCATGTCGTTCCAGGTGCTGCTGCTGTCGGTCGAGCTCGGCTACGCGCTGGCGCTGGCCGGCACGGTGTTCGCCTGCAGCCAGGCCGGCTGCATCGCCGGGCGCCTTCTCGGCGGCGCGGTTGCGGGGCGATGGATGACGCCCGGCGCGCTGCTGATGGCGATCGGCTTCGCCATGGCCGCCATGTCGACCGCGCTGGGCCTGGCCACGCGCGCGTGGCCCGTCGCGATGGTGGCGGGGATCGTGGTGCTGCTGGGAATGGCCGGCGGCGCCTGGCTGGGCGTGTGCCTGGCCGAGGTGGCGCGGCTCGCGCCGCCCGATCAGGTGGGGCTGGTGACGGGCGGCGTGCTGTTCTTCCACTACCTGACGATCATCGTGACGCCGGTTGCCTTCGCCACCGGCGCCGAGCTCTTCGGCTATGGCTGGGCCTATATCGGCGTGGGCGCGGTGACGGCGCTGGGCTTGCTGCCGCTGCTGATCGGGAAGTCCCGGTCCGCCTAGCCCTTCGCCACGCCGACCAGGGCGGGACGCAACAGCCGGCCGTTGATCACGAAGCCGGCCTGCAGCACCTGCACCACCGTCCCGTTCGCCTTGCCGGTTCCCGGCACCTCGAACATCGCCTGGTGCAGGTTGGGATCGAACGGCTGGTCCATCGGGTTTACCCGCGTGATCCCGTGCTTCTCCAGCATCGACTGGAGCTGGCGGTCGGTCAGCTCGACGCCTTCCAGCAGGGTGGCGAGCGCGGTGTTGCCGGCCTTGGCGTCGGCCGGGACGGAATCGACCGCGCGGCGCAGATTGTCGGCCACCGTCAGCATGTCGCGCGCGAAATTGGTTACGGCGAACTTGGCGGCGTCCTCGCGGTCGCGTTCGGCGCGCCGGCGCGTGTTCTCGGTCTCCGCCAGCGCGCGCAGAAGCTGATCCTTGAGCTGCGCGATCTCGGCCTGCTGGGCCGTTTCCTTCTCCGTTTCGGCCGGGGCGGGTTCGGCTGCCGTTCCCGGCGGCGAGGCGGGCGGGAATTCCTCGGGAGTCGGCGCGTGCTGGTAGGCGCGTGCAGCCTTGGCCGCTTCGGCCGGGCTGGCCGAACCGTCATCGAGCGGGGTTTCTGGCTGGTCGCCCGTGTTGGCGGGGTCGGTCATGTGCTGATCCATGGGGCTGGTGCATTGCGTCAGGTAGGGCGATCGGGGCGAAAAATCAACCGAGCAGCTTGCCGATCACCTTGGCCGTGTAGTCGACCATCGGGATGATCCGGGCGTAGTTCATGCGCGTGGGCCCGATCACGCCGATGGCGCCGATGACCTTTTCCTCGCGGTTGGCATAGGGTGCGATGATCACCGAGCAGCCGGCCATCGCGAACAGTTCGTTCTGCGCGCCGATGAAGATGCGCACGCCCTCGCCCTTCTCCGAGGCGTCCAGCAGCCGCGCCATCGCCTCCTTGGTTTCCAGCATCGCGAACAGGGCGCGGATGCGCTCGAGATCGGCCATCTGCTGCACGTCCGCCAGCAGCTGGCCCTGGCCGCGCACCAGGAGATAGCCGCCGGTGTCCGACCAGGTGGCCAAGCCGGCCTCGACCACCTTGCGGCTGAGCTCGTCGAGCTGCGCGCGGTGCGCCTCGAGCTCGGCCCGGATTTCCGCGCTCGCCTCGCCGATCGTGCGGCCGACCAGCCGGCGTGCCAGGTAGTTGGATGCCTCGATCAGGCTCGATGCCGGCATGCCCAGCGGCACGTCGATGATGCGGTTCTCGACCAGCCCGTTCTCCGACACCAGCACGACCAGCGCGCGGCCGGGGCCGAGCTGCACGAACTCGATATGCTTCAGCGGCGCATCGACCTTGGGCGCCACCACCAGCCCGGCGCAGTTCGACAGGCCGGACAGCGTGGCGGTTGCCTCCTCCAGGACCGAGGACAGGCTGCGCCCGGTCGCCGCGCAGCGCCCGTCGATGCTCTCGCGGTCCGCCTCCGACAGCGAGCCGATTTCCAAAAGACCGTCCACGAACAGGCGCAACCCCGCCTCGGTCGGCACGCGCCCGGCCGAGGTGTGCGGGGCGTAGAGCAGCCCCGCCTCTTCCAGGTCGGCCATTACGTTGCGGATGGTGGCGGGCGACAGCGTCATACCAAGCCGGCGCGAGATGGTGCGCGAGCCGACCGCCTCGCCGGTTTCGACATAGGCGTCGACGATATGGCGGAAAATCTCCCGCGAGCGTTCGTTCAGCGCGCCGATCATCCGACTTGTCCGGTCCGACAGGGGCCAACCTCGTTCAGCCGATCATGCATTTCCGGGGTTGCTGTGCTATGTAGTCGCCGCCTGCCGGGGCGTCAACACGGGGTCGACCGCCTGCCGACGCTGATCCGGCTTTGTCTTCAACCGCTTGCGCCAGATACGAAAGGCTCCCATGCGCCCGTCCGGCCGCGCACCCGACCAGCTTCGCCCGGTAGTCCTCGAGCCCGGCTTCTCCAAGCACGCCGAGGGCTCCTGCCTCGCCCGCTTCGGCGACACGCACGTGCTGTGCACCGCCTCGGTCGAGGACAAGGTGCCGCCGTTCCTGCGCAACACGGGCCAGGGATGGGTGACGGCCGAGTACGGCATGCTGCCCCGTTCCACCGGCACGCGCACCGAGCGCGAGGCGGCGCGGGGCAAGCAGTCCGGCCGCACCCAGGAGATCCAGCGCCTGATCGGCCGCTCGCTGCGCGCGGTAACCGACATGAAGGCGCTGGGCGAAATCCAGATCAAGATCGACTGCGACGTGATCCAGGCCGACGGCGGCACACGCACGGCGGCGATCACCGGTTCCTACGTGGCGCTCTACCAGGCGATCGCCCATTTGCGCAAGATCGGCGCGATCAAGACGGCGCCGCTGGTCGACCAGGTGGCGGCGGTCTCCTGCGGCCTCTACCAGGGCGTGCCGGTGCTCGACCTCGACTATGCCGAGGACAGCGGCGCCGACGCCGACGCCAATTTCGTCTTCACCGGCAAGGGCGGCATCGTCGAGGTCCAGGGCACGGCCGAGAAGACGCCCTTCACCGACCAGCAGTTCGACCAACTGATGGCGCTCGCGCGCAAGGGTATCGCCGAGTTGCTGGCGGTGCAGCGCAAGGCGACCGGCCAGGGCTGACGGTAGGCAAAAGGTGGCCGGGAAGCTCGTCATCGCCACGCACAACAAGGGCAAGCTGGTCGAAATGGCCGAGCTGCTCGCGCCCTACGGTTTTGATTGCGTGTCAGCGGGCGCGCTTGGCCTGCCGGAGCCCGCGGAAACCGCGGACAGCTTTCTAGGAAACGCGGAACTGAAGGCGCTGCTGGCGGCGAAAGGCAGCGCGCTGCCGGCCCTGGCCGACGATTCCGGGCTGGCGGTCGAGGCGCTGGGCGGCCGGCCCGGCATCCATTCCGCACGCTGGGCCGAAGTGGACGGCAAGCGCGATTTCCGCCTTGCGATGGAACGCGTCAATCGCGAGCTTGGCGCCAGCGCCGATCGCCGGGCGCATTTCGTCAGCGTGCTGTCCCTGGCTTGGCCCGACGGCCGCATCCATTCCTTCGAGGGCAGGGTCGACGGCACGCTGGTCTGGCCGCCGCGCGGGGAGCGGGGCTTCGGCTACGACCCGATGTTCCTGCCGAACGGCTACGCGGAGACCTTCGGCGAGATGGACCCGCTGCGGAAGCACGCGATCAGCCACCGTGCCGACGCCTTCCGCAAGCTGGTCGCGGCCATGGGCTGGACACCGCTGCCCGGCCGGGTAGCGAAGCTGGCGGTGCTCGAGCGCGAGCCGCGCTAGGCGGCGGAAATGTCGGTCAGCGCGGCACGGCTGGTCCGCCGGTCGCGGTGCGTGACCATGCGCGTGTGCAGCTCGCGGATCGCGTTGCTGCCGGTGCGCACGAACAGGAACGGCAGCAACCCATGCACCAGGCAGGCGAACCCGCCCAGGATCATCTTGAAGCCGAACCCCGAGGCCATCGCCAGGTGTTCCGCGTAGCTCTCGCCCACAGAGGCGGGGTGCTCGGTGAACAGGGTGCGTGGCGACATGGCGCGGATTCCCTGGCGCGGTGGGCGGCGGAATATCCAATACTGCCAGCAGCTTGCCATGCCGCCACGAAATCGGTTTGCAATTTTGACCCCAATTCGCGGCAGGTTTAGAATAAGTTTCGCCATAAGATATTCATTAGAGATAAAAATGCTACTAGATGATCTTGACCGAAAAATCCTCTCCATTCTGCAGGCCGATGCCACCCTGCCCGTCGCGACCGTGGCGGAGCGGGTGGGGCTGTCGCCCACGCCCTGCTGGCGGCGCATCCAGAAGCTGGAGCAGGCGGGTGTCATCCAGGCGCGCGTCGCCCTGCTCGACCCGGTCAAGCTCAACGTGGGCGTCACCGTGTTCGTGTCGGTGCGCACCAACCAGCACGACCTCGCCTGGCTCGAGAAATTCGCCAATGCGGTGCGCGACTTTCCGGAGGTGGTCGAGTTCTACCGGATGAGCGGCGACGTGGACTACCTCTTGCGCATCGTGGTGCCGGACATCGCGGCCTACGACCAGGTCTACAAGCGGCTGATCGCCCGCGTGGCGCTGAGCGACGTCAGCTCGGCCTTCGCGATGGAGACGATCAAGTACACCACCGCCCTGCCGCTCAACTACGCGCCGTAGCCGGCGATCGCGTAGAATTGGATCGATGGAGTCGGGTTTCGCCCTCTACGTCCACTGGCCGTTCTGCCGGTCGAAGTGCCCCTATTGCGACTTCAACAGCCATGTGCGCGAGGCGGTCGACCAGCGGCGGTGGCGTGCGGCGCTGCTGCGCGAGCTCGACTATTGGGCCGATCGGACGCCGGGGCAGACGCTGACCAGCATCTTCTTCGGCGGCGGCACGCCGTCGCTGATGGCGCCCGAGACCGTTGCGGCGGTGATCGCACGCGCGCGGGCGCGCTGGGCGGCGGCGCCTGGCATCGAGATCACGCTCGAGGCCAACCCGACCTCGGTCGAAGCCGGGCGCTTCGCCGCCCTGGCCGCGGCTGGCGTCAATCGCGTCTCGCTGGGCGTGCAGTCCCTCGACGACCGCGCGTTGCGTTTTCTCGGCCGCCGGCATTCCGCGCGCGAGGCGCTCGATGCCGTGGCGCTGGCGCACCGGTATTTTTCGCGCGCCTCGTTCGACCTGATCTACGCGCGACCGGGCCAGACGCCCGTCGATTGGCGCGCGGAGCTGCGCGCGGCGGCCGATCACGCCGGCGAGCATCTGTCGGTCTACCAGCTCACGATCGAGAAGCAGACCGTCTTCGAGGGCGCCCACCGCCGCGGCGAATTCGCGCTGCCCGACGAGGATACGGCCGTGGCCCTGTTCGAGACGACGCAGGAAATCCTGGCAGCCTCGGGCCGCCCGTTCTACGAGATATCGAACCACGCCCGGCCGGGCGGCGAATGCCGGCACAACCTGACCTACTGGCGCTACGGCGACTATGCCGGGATCGGCCCGGGGGCGCATGGCCGACCGCGCATCGCCGGCGAGAAGCGTGCCACGCGCCAGCACCGCGTGCCGGAAATCTGGCTGGAACACGTCGAGCGGCAGGGCCACGCCACGACGGACGACCGCATCGTCCCGCCGCGCGAACAGGCCGAGGAGGCGCTGATGATGGGCCTGCGCCTGGTCGAGGGCATCGACGCCGCGCGGTTCCGCGCCGCGACCGGCGCCGCGCTGGACGACGCGCTCGATCCCGACGGGCTTGCCGCCATGGTTGCGGGCGGGTTCGTCGTGCATGACGCGTGCAGTCTTCGTGCGACGCGCGAGGGAATGTTGCGCCTGGATGCGGTGCTGGCGCGGCTGTCCGCGTGATCGCGCCGGTCTAGTTCGCCCCGTTGAAGCTCTCGGGCGGCGGATCGATCACCTTGACGCCGCGCGGCTGGACCTCGAGCACGGCCAGCCCGCGCTCGATCAATCCGTCGCTGCGCAGCCTGAAAATGCCGTCGACGCCGGCATAGCCCGAGGGCTGGCGGATCGCGTCCAGCCCGAAGCCGCGGTCGCGCGCGGCCACCGCGGCCAAGGCCGCGGCGTCGTAGCCGAGCGAGGCTAGTCGCGGCGCCCGGCGCTTGAACGTGGCCTCGAAGCGCTTGTCGAACTCCGCGCGCTGCTCGGGGGACGGCGCGGCAAACCAGGCGCCCACCAGCGCCGGCTCGGTGCCGAGCCCCGGCTCGTCCCACTGCGCCGTGCCGAGGAACCGAATTTTCGCCGGGTCGATGTCGTAGTAGGGCAGCAGCGGCGCCAGGGCGCGCAGCCGCGCCCCCGATTCCGCCACCAGCACCGCGTCGAACCCCATCTCGGCGGAGATCTGGTCCTGCAATGCCCGCAGGGCCGCCTTCGACGCGGGGTCGTTCTTGCCCTGGAGCTGCTGGATCTGGGCGCGCCGCTTGCCGTCGTAGCGCGCGAGCGCGCGCACGGTCGGGGTGAAGTCGTCCGTCGCCGGGTCGTAGAGCTGCACGTCGACCAGCGCGCCGCCATAGGCCTCGATCGCAGCGCGCAGGCCGTTCACCACCGCGGCGCCATATTCGTTGTTGGGTCCGATCATGGCGAAGCGCTCGATCTGCTTGGTGCGCGCGTAGGCGACGACGCGGATCACCTGCGCCTCGGGCAGGAAGCCCATGATGTTCAAGCCGGCGCCGGCGACGCTGCGGTCGTTGGAGAAGGAAAGCACGCCGATCCCGGCCTGGGCGGCGATCGGCGCCACCTCGCGCGCCTCGGCCGCGAACAGGGGACCCAGGAACAGCCGCGCGCCATCGCCGATCGCCCGCGATGCCGCGGCCACCGCGCCTTCCGGCGTGCCGCCGGTATCGTAGGGACGCAGCACAATGTCATCGCCCGCCATCTCGAAGGTCGCCAGCATCGCCGCGTCCTGAATCGCCTGGCCCAGCGTGGCCGCTTGGCCGGTCAGCGGCAGCAGCAGCGCGACCACCTTCTGTCCAAGCACGGGCTGCCCCGGCGGCGGCGCGGCCAAAGGGGCCGCCGACGGCGCCGGGGGCGGCAGGGCGGCCATGGTCGCGCCCGGCGGCTCGGGTTGCCGGCCGACCAGCGTGGCAAGCGCCTGTTCGGAGATCGGCGCGCGTGAGCCTTGTGCAGGGGGCGGCAGGGCGGACGGATCGACGACCACACTGGAACCGCCCGGCGCGGGCAGCGGCTGCACGGCGATCCCCGGCGTCGGCACGGGTCCAGGGGCCGGCGCCGGCGCGGGTGCCGGGGCGGGCATCGGCGCGGGCGCCGGGGCGCTGGCGACGGCGGGCGGCGGCGGCGGCTCCTCGACGGTGCCGGGTCGCGGCAGGCCGCTGTCGAGGAACCGCATGTAGGATTCCGTCGCAGGCACTTGCGCGCCGGGCCATCGGGTCACTAGGGTCAGCGACTTGCAGCCGCCGAGCAACAGGATTGCCGCGAGCAGCGATGGCAGCAGAAGTCCGCGATTCATCGGGCGAGCCTAGCTTCGCACCCGGATCAAGTAAACCGCGCCGCGGCTTTCCGCCACCGGCCGGCCTGAGCGTCGTGGCGACGCCGATCGGCAATGCCGGCGACATCACGCTGCGCGCGCTCGACACGCTCGCGCGCGTCGCCGCGGTCATCTGCGAGGACACGCGCATAACGGCGAAACTGTTCGCCATCCACGGGATCCACGCGCCGATGGTCGCCTACCACGACCACAACGCCGAGCGGGTGCGGCCGCAGATCCTGGCGCGGCTGAAGGCGGGCGAGGCGCTGGCCCTGGTTTCGGACGCCGGCACGCCGCTGGTATCCGATCCCGGCTACAAGCTGGTGCGCGCCTGCCTCGAAGCCGGCATAAAGGTGACCGCACTGCCCGGGCCCTCGGCCGTGCTGGCGGCGCTGGTCCTCGCCGGCCTGCCGACCGACCGCTTCTGCTTCCTCGGATTCCTGCCGGCCAAGGCGGGCGCGCGCCGGGCGGAGATCGCGACGCTCAAGACGATCCCGGCCACGCTGGTCATCTACGAAGGCCCGACGCGCCTGGCGGAGTGCCTAGGCGATCTCGCCGAGCTGCTCGGCGATCGCCCCGCCGCCGTGATGCGCGAAATGACCAAGCGCTTCGAGGAAGCGCGCCGCGGGCGGCTTGCGGACCTGGCGCGGCACTATGCCGGCACGCAAGCGCCGAAGGGCGAGATCGCGATCGTGATCGGACCGCCCGATGCCGCGAAGGAAGCGCCAGCGGCAGCGGAGATCGACGCCTTGCTGCGCAAGGCGCTGGCCGGCGCCAGCCTGCGCGACGCGGTCGATGCGGTCGCAGCCGCTACCGGCCTCAACCGGCGCGCGGTCTACCAGCGTGCGCTTGCCCTGGACAAGTCGCCGTGACCGGGCGGCACCGGGCGGCAGACCGGCGCGGCCACCGCGCGGAGACGCTGTGCTGCTGGTGCCTGCGGCTCAAGGGCTACCGCGTGCTCGAGCGCCGGGCCCGCACGCCGATGGGCGAGATCGACATCCTGGCGCGGCGCGGCGACGTGCTGGCGGTCGTCGAGGTCAAGGCGCGGCCGGCCCGCGGCCTGGCAGGCGAAGCGATCTCGCCGCGCCAACGCCACCGGCTGGGACGCGCCGCACGCTGGATCCTGGCCTCCAGGCCCAACCTGGCGCGGCTCAATGTGCGCTTTGACGCCATGCTGGTCGCGCCCTGGCGCTGGCCGTACCATCTGCCCGGCGCCTGGACCGAGGATGGCTGAGCACCATGGCGGGGCGCGCAGGTAGCGTGGCGGCGCTTGCGGCGGCAAGCGCACTGGCCGCAAGCCTCGCTGCCTGCAGCCCGGCCAGCCTGGCGGTGGGCGCCGCCTCGACCGCCGGCGTCGCCGCCGTGCAGGAGCGCGGCTTCTTCGGCACGCTCGACGATGCGGCGATCAAGACCCGGATATCCGAGGCCTATTTCAACGCCAGCGAGGCGATCTTCCTGAACGTCACGGTCCGCGTGCACGAGGGCCGCGTGCTGCTGATCGGCGCGCTTGCCGATCCCGGCTTGCGCGAGCGCGCCGTCGCACTGGCGCGCGCGCAGGGCGGGGTGCTGGAGGTGATCGACGAACTGCAGGCCACGGAAGGCGGCATCGCCGACTATGCCCAGGATTCCTGGATCACCGCCCAGGTCAACGCAAAGATTACCTTCGATGTCGCCATCCTCACGGTCAACTATCAAGTCGACACGGTGGGCCGCGTGGTTTACCTATTCGGTATCGCGCAGGACGAGGCGGAGCGCGACCGGGCCGTGGCCCATGCCGAGAGGGTGCGCCATGTCCAACGCGTGGTCAGCCACGTTCGGCTGAAGAACGACCCGCGGCGCCCGAAAGGCTGAACGGGTCGCAGGGTATCGAGACGATGAAGGCGGCGGACGAGCAGCAACCGGGAGCCGCGGCGGTCGAAACGCCCGAGATGGCCCTGCGCCGCTATGGCGCGATGGGCGACCAGTCGTTCGACATCGCCGACGCCGCCCTCGCGCTCGCCTGCGTCGACGACCCCACGGGCGACGTCAACCCTTATCGCGCGCACCTGGCGGAACTGGCGCGCGACGCGGCGGCGATCGCCGCGGAGCGCGAGCTGACCATCGACGGTATGGTGGCGGCGCTGAACGGCCTCATCCTGACCCGCCACGGCTATGACGGGGACGCCCAGACCTACAACGATCTGCGCAACGCCAACCTGATGCGCGTGATCGACCGCCGCCGCGGCCTGCCGGTGGCGCTCGGCATCCTCTACATGCACGCCGCGCGCGGTGCGGGCTGGACCATCCAGGGGCTGAACTTCCCGGCCCATTTCCTGGTTCGCCTGGACAACGGGCCGGAGCGCGCGGTGATCGATCCGTTCAACCGCGGCCGGGTGCGCGACGCCGCCGGCATGCGGGTGCTGCTGAAGCAGATGTCCGGCGCCAAGATAGAATTGACGCCGGACCATTACCGGCCGGTCCCGGACCGGTACGTGCTGCTGCGCCTGCACAACAACGTCAAAGCGCGCCTGCTGCGCCTGCGCCGCGTCGACGAAGCGGCGCGGGCGGTCGACGCCATGCTGTGGCTGGCGCCCGAGGATGCCGGCTTGTGGCGCGAGGCCGGGCTGATGCACGGGCACCTGAACAACCTGCGCCGCGCGCAGTCGGCGCTGGAGAAGGCGTTGTCGTTGGGTCTGCCGGACAGCCAGCGCCGCGAGGCGGAAGACGCGCTCAGCCGGTTGCGCGCGCGGATGAACTGAACCGGCTAGAACGCGGCGCGGCCGAGCCGCCATACCGCGCCGGCGCCCACGAACATCGCGCCCGACATGCCCGCCAGCCGGGCGAACCGCCAATAGGCCCAGGCCATCGCCTCGGCGACCAGGCGTTGCGCGGCCGGCAGGGGCAACGCCAGCCGGCGACCGACCGCGCGCCAGATCCGCATGCGGCGGCAATCGCGCCGCGACACGTTGATGGCGAGCATCGCCAGCGACGCGGCCAGAACGAGGTTGAGCAGCCCGCCGGAGACCAGCGCGTGGAACGGATTGTCGACCTGCACGACGGTGACAAGCGCGATCGCCAGCGCCACCGAGCGGAAATGCAGCGCGACCAATCCATGGGCCAGGCGCTGGATATCGAATTGGCTCATCGGCAATAACCCCGAAGAATTCTTGCCGCCCACTCGCGGGCGTTTCCTCTGTGCAAGGCGCCCCTATGCAAGAATAGGCGCAGCCTAGGGTTCCTTTGGTTAATATGGGGTGAACCGGCCCTGGCGGCGGGGTGCGGAGCGGATCGCCCGCCGCTATAGTCCCGGCCGCCCAAGTTGGACGCACGAGAGGAAACCGATGAGCCTGGCCGTCGGCATCCAGATGGACCCGATCGAGACGATCAATATCGACGCCGATTCCACCTTCGTGCTGGCGCTCGAGGCACAGGCGCGCGGCCACGCGCTCTACCATTTCCTGCCCCGGCACCTGAGCCTGCGCCACGGGCGGCTTTACGCGCTGGCGCGGCGGCTGGAGGTCCGGCGCAAGAAGGGCGACCATTTCACCCTTGGCGCGCCGGAGACGCTCGATCTCGCCACGCTCGACATCGTGCTGATGCGCCAGGATCCGCCTTTCGACATGGCCTATATCACGGCCACGCACCTGCTCGAGCACATCCACCCGCAGACCCTCGTGGTCAACGACCCGGCCCATGTGCGCAATGCGCCGGAGAAGCTGTTCGTCACCCAGTTTCCCGAACTGATGCCGCCGACGCTCATCACCAGCGACCGCGCCGAGATCGTGGCGTTCCGCCGCGAACACAAGGACATCATCGTCAAGCCCCTGTTCGGCAACGGCGGCGCCGGCGTCTTCCACATCGAGCCGGACGACGAGAATCTGAACGCGCTCCTGGAGCTGTTCACCCAGCTCTACCGCGAGCCGATCATCGTCCAGCGCTATGTCCCCGAGGTCAGGCAGGGCGACAAGCGTATCATCCTGGTGGACGGAAAGGCGGCGGGCGCTGTCAACCGCGTGCCCGCGGCGGGCGAGGCGCGCTCGAACCTGCATGTCGGCGGCAAGCCGGCAAAGTCCGCGCTGTCGGCGCGCGACCGCGAGATCTGCGAGGCGATCGGCCCGGCCTTGAAGGAACGCGGTCTGGTCTTCGTCGGCATCGACGTGATCGGCGACTACCTGACCGAGATAAACGTCACCTCGCCGACGGGAATCCAGGAGATCAACCGGCTGGACGGCGTCAAGCTGGAGGTGCAGCTGTGGGACGCGTTCGAAGAGCGCTACCGGTCCCGGCATAAGGGCCGCCCGATGTGAGGGGATCGTGGCCGGCGAACAGGCCGGCCGGCCTGAACAGCAGCACCAGCACCAAGACCGCGAATACCGCCGCGTCGCGCCACGCGCCGTCCAGATAGCCCGCCCACAGCGCCTCCACTTGGCCGATCACCAGGCCGCCCACCAGCGCGCCGGCGAAGGACCCGATGCCGCCCAGCAGCGCCGCGGTCAGCGCCTTGAAGCCGAACATCACGCCCATCTGCGCGCCCGCCTGGCCGTAGTGCAGGACCAACGCCGCGCCGGCCGCGGCCGCCAGCACGGCGCCCCCCGCGTAGGCCAGGGCCACGGCGCGGCCGACATCGACGCCCAGCAGCGCCGCCATGCGCGGGTCGTCGCAGGTCGCGCGATACGAGCGCCCCAGGCGCGTGGCGCGCAAAATCCAACCCTGCACCAGCGACAGCGCGAGCGCGACCAGCACCACCGTCGCCTGCGAATAGGTGATCGAGACGGCGAAATCGCCGGCCGCAAAGAACTGCAACCTGCCCGGCAGGAGCGAGGGCAGCCACCGGCCCCGCCCGCCCTGGGTCAGGCGCAGGAATTCCTGCAGGAAGATCGACAGCCCGATCGCCGCGATCAGCGCGGTCTGCGCGTCGGCACGGCGCAGCGGGCGGAACACCGCGCGGTCGATCCACAGCCCGCCCAGCGCGCCCACCGCCATCGCGAAGGGCAAGCCCAGGCCGACCACGCCGGCGAGGCTCGCATGGCCCGCCACGCCCAGCGCGACATAGGCCAGGCAGGTCATGTAGGCGCCGATCGCCAGGAGCTCGCCGTAGGCGAACTGGATGTGGCGCGTGATGCCGTAGACCAGCGTGTAGCCGCAGGCCACCAGCGCGATCACCGCGCCGATCACCAGCCCGTTCAGCACCTGCTGGGCGAAATAGGCGAGGTGGAGCGCCGGCGACCAATGCACATGCGCCCATTCTTCCTCCAGCAATTGCGGCGGCACCGCCTGGCCCAGCCACCGGTGCAGCAGGATCAGCTTGACGCGCGAGATCGGCTTGCCGTCGATTTCGACCGCCGTCAGGCCGAAGCGCTGAGGATCGGCCGAGGGCGGCGCGAAGACGCAGAGCAGGTGGTGTTCCTCCGGCAGCCTCAAGCCCGCTTGGCGCGCCCGATAGCGCAGCACGACACCGGAATGCGACACCGGGTCGGGCTCGACGCCCGTCACCTCGGGCGCCGCGTCGGGCGGAAGGATCGCCTCCAGGATCTGCCGGCACACGTCCTCGCGCGGCTGATCCGCGCAGCCCGCGAGCAGGACGGCAAGCGCGAGAAGGAGCGACGCCATGGTGGCGGTGCGGCGGAGGACAGGAACGCGGCAACGCATGGATCGCGGCTGGTGCAGTTCGTCTCGACCGCGACCATACCGCAATTCCGGTCGCTTGCGCCCGGCGCCGCCGCTAACCTGTCCCGATGCTGCGTGCCGGCTTCCTGATCCTCGTCCTCTCCTGGCTGCCGCTGCTGGTGGCGGGGTTCGTCTTCGGCATGGACAACCCGATCGGCTTCGGCCTGCTGGCCTGGGCGGGCAGCGCGCTGGGGCTGCTCGTGATCGGCATCGGCCTGGTCGTTGGCCTGGTGCGCCTCGTCTTCCCGCGCCGGCAGTGAGCCGCGCGCGGGCCGGCACTGGCAAACCATTCTTGGTCATCGTAGCCTCTGGCGGTCGCTGGCGGAGGCAGCATGGTCGCGCGGGTGTGGACGGTGGCGTTCCAGGGCATCGAGTGCCTGGACATCGACGTGCAGGTGCAGATCGCACCCGGCATCGTCGGATTCACCGTCGTCGGCCTGCCGGACAAGGCGGTGGGCGAAAGCCGCGAGCGGGTGCGCAGCGCGCTGGGCGCGATCGGGCTCGCGCTGCCGGCCAAGCGCATCACGGTCAACCTGTCGCCGGCCGATGTCCTGAAGGAAGGCTCGCATTTCGACCTGCCGATCGCGATCGGGCTGCTGGTCGCGATGGGCGTGCTCGACGCCGAGGAGATGCAGGGCTACACGGCGCTCGGCGAGCTCGCGCTCGACGGCGGCATCACCGCGGTGGCGGGCGTGCTGCCGGCGGCGATCGCCGCCAACGGCCAGGGCCGCGGCATCGTCTGCCCGGCCGCGAACGGCGGCGAGGCGGCCTGGGCCGGCGACATCGAGGTGCTGGCACCGTCCTCGCTGCTGGCGCTCGTCAACCATTTCAAGGGCACGCAGATCCTTGCGCGGCCCGAACCGCGCCTGGCCGAGGACGATACGAGCATCCCCGACCTGCGCGACATCAAGGGCCAGGAGACGGCCAAGCGCGCCCTCGAAGTGGCGGCCGCGGGCGGGCACAATCTCCTGATGATCGGGCCTCCGGGGTCGGGCAAGTCGATGCTGGCGCAACGCCTGCCGGGCCTCTTGCCGCCGCTCGAGCCGGCCGAGGCGCTGGAGGTCTCGATGGTGCAGTCGGTCGCCGGCGCCTTGCAGAACGGACGCATCACCCGCCGCCGGCCATTCCGCGACCCGCACCATTCGGCCTCGCTGCCCGCTTTGGTGGGCGGCGGCTTGCGCGCCAAGCCGGGCGAGGTGTCGCTGGCGCATCGCGGCGTGCTGTTCCTCGACGAATTGCCCGAGTTCCAGCGCCCGACGCTTGAGGCGCTGCGCCAGCCGATGGAATCCGGCCGCGCCGTGGTGGCCCGCGCCAACCACCACGTCGCCTACCCCGCCCGCTTCCAGCTCGTCGCCGCGATGAACCCCTGTCGCTGCGGGCATCTCGACGATGCGGCCTTGGGCTGCGCCAGGGCGCCGAAATGCGCCCAGGAATACCAGGCCAAGATCTCAGGGCCCCTGTTCGACCGCATCGACCTGCACGTGGACGTGCCGGCCGTCGCCGCCACGGACCTTTCGCTGCCGCCGCCGGCCGAGGGCTCGGCCGAGATCGCGGCGCGCGTGGCCAGGGCGCGCGCGGTGCAGGCCAGGCGCTACGAGGGTTACGCCATCCAGACCAACGCCGAGGCCGACGGCACACTGTTGGAGGAAGTCGCCGGGCCGGACAAGGACGGGCGCGAGCTCTTGAACAAGGCGGCGGAGAAACTGAAGCTCAGCGCGCGCGGCTATCACCGCGTGATGCGCGTGGCGCGCACCCTCGCCGACCTCGACGGCTCATATCGCGTCGGCCGGCTCCACGTCGCCGAGGCGCTCTCCTACCGCCGCATCGCGCCGGGGCGGAGTTAAGTATTGATGCAGTGGACGGCCCCCGACGGCATCGCTGTGCCAGACTGGAGT
>CAYMTM010000109.1:0-15091 GCA_964393375.1 uncultured Rhodospirillaceae bacterium | reverse complement strand
GCCGCCCTGAGGACCGGCGCCGACAAGGCGGCGGCGGCCGCGGTCGGCAAGCTGGTCGCCGAGCGCGCGCGCGCCAAGGGGATCGAGCGGGTCGTGTTCGACCGCGGCGGCTACCTCTTCCACGGGCGCGTGAAGGCGTTGGCGGATGCCGCGCGCGAGGGCGGGCTTCAGTTCTAGGCACGGGCAAGCGAAGGAACCTCGATGGCGGGACAGGAACGATCGGGCCGGGACGAACGCGAGGCCGGCGGCAAGCTGGTCAGCATCAATCGCGTCGCCAAGGTCGTGAAGGGCGGCCGGCGCTTCGGCTTCGCCGCGCTCGTCGTCGTCGGCGACCAGAAGGGCCGCGTCGGCCACGGCGCCGGCAAGGCGCGCGAGGTGCCCGAGGCGATCCGCAAGGCCACGGACCAGGCCCGTCGCGGCATGATCCGCGTGCCGATGCGCGAAGGCCGCACCTTGCACCATGACGTGAAGGGGCATTTCGGGGCGGGCGAGGTCGTGCTGCGCGCCGCCTCGCAAGGCACCGGCATCATCGCCGGCGGGCCGATGCGCGCCATCTTCGAGGCGCTGGGGCTGAAGGACGTGGTCGGCAAGTCGGTCGGCACGTCGAACCCGCACAACATGGTCAAGGCCTGCTTTGCCGCGCTGACCGACGTGTCCTCGCCGCGCGCCGTGGCGGCGCGCCGGGGCAAGAAGGTCAGCGATATCCTGGGCAAGCGCGCCGAAACCGCCGAGGCGAAGGAGTAGCGGGCCATGGCCAAGGCGAAGAAGACGGAAGCCGCCGGCAAGGTCAAGGTGACCCAGATCGGCAGCCCGATCGGCCGGCGCGACGACCAGCGCCGGACGCTGGTCGGCTTGGGCCTGAACAAGCTGCATCGCTCGCGCGTGCTCGAGGACACGCCGGCGGTCCGCGGCATGATCGCCAAGGTCGGCCATCTGGTCCGGGCCGAAAAGGCGGACTGATCCCCTGCGCGCGGCGCGCGGGTCTCAAATGGTGGATGGAAGGCGATGAAGCTGAACGAGATCAGGGACAATCCCGGCGCCCGTCGGAAGCGGCTGCGCGTGGGCCGCGGCATCGGTTCGGGCAAGGGCAAGCAGAGCGGCCGCGGCGGCAAGGGCCAGACGGCGCGCTCCGGCGTGTCGATCGGCGGATTCGAAGGCGGGCAGATGCCGCTCTACCGGCGCCTGCCCAAGCGCGGGTTCAACAATTTCTTTCGCCGCGAGTTCACGCCGGTCAACCTCGGCCGGATCCAGGCGGCAATTGACGCCAAGAAGCTCGATGCGGCGGCGCCGATCACGATCGAGGCATTGAAGCAGGCCGGCGTGGTGGGGCGGGTGCGTGACGGCGTGCGCCTGCTTGCAAAGGGCGAAATAAAGACCAAATTGACCGTGAAGGTGACCGGCGCCTCCAAGGCGGCGATCGCCGCGGTCGAAGCCGCTGGCGGCACGGTCGAGGTCGACCGCAAGCCGGAACCTGCCGCGGCCGCCAACGCCGCCAAAGCCTGACGCCGGGCGCCGCAGGGGCCCCGGCAAAACGCGGGATCGCACACGATGGCCTCAGCCGCCGAGCAATTGGCCGCGAACATCAACTTCGGCGCCTTCGCCAAGGCGACGGAGCTGAAAAAGCGCATCTGGTTCACGCTCGGCGCCCTGCTGATTTACCGACTGGGCACCTACGTCCCGCTGCCGGGCATCGACCCGGTGGCGCTGGCCGAGCTGTTCCGCCAGAACGCCGGCGGCATTCTCGGCATGTTCGACATGTTTTCGGGCGGCGCGCTCGGGCGCATGACGATCTTTGCCCTCAACATCATGCCGTACATCTCCTCCTCGATCATCATGCAGCTGATGACGGCCGTCTCGCCGACGCTCGAGCAGCTGAAGAAGGAGGGCGAGGCGGGCCGCAAGAAGATCAACCAGTACACGCGCTACGGCACGGTCCTGCTGGCCGCTGTCCAGGCCTACGCGATCGCCGTGGGGCTCGAGGGCATGACCGGTCCGCGCGGAACCGCCGTCGTGGACCCCGGCATCTTCTTCCGCCTGACGACCACGATCTCGCTGGTCGGCGGCACTATGTTCCTGATGTGGCTGGGCGAGCAGATCACCGCGCGCGGGGTGGGCAACGGCATATCGCTCATCATCTTCGCCGGCATTGCCGCCAACCTGCCGCACGCGATCGCCGCCACGCTCGAACTCGGCCGCACCGGCGCGATGTCGGCCGCGTTCATTCTGGTGATCCTGATCCTGGCGGTCGGGGTCACCGGGTTCATCGTCTTCATGGAGCGCGCGCAGCGCCGCATCCTGGTGCAGTATCCCAAGCGCCAGGTCGGCAACAAGATGTTCGGCGGCGATGCCTCGCACATGCCGCTCAAGCTGAACACCTCGGGCGTGATCCCGCCGATCTTCGCCAGCTCGATCCTGCTGATGCCGCTGACCATCGCGGGCTTCACGGGCGGTCAAGGGCCGGATTGGTTGAATGCCATCACGGCGCAGCTCAGCCACGGCTCAATGCTCTATATCGCCATGTATGTCGGTCTGATCGTGTTCTTCGCCTTCTTCTATACGGCGATCGTGTTCAATCCGGTGGAGACCGCCGACAATCTGAAAAAGTACGGCGGCTTCGTGCCGGGCATCCGGCCGGGCAAGAACACAGCGGACTACCTGGACTACGTGCTGACGCGGCTGACCGTGATCGGCGCGGCCTATCTCTCGGCGGTCTGCATCCTGCCGGAGATCCTCATCTCGCAGTATTCCGTGCCGTTCTATTTCGGCGGCACCAGCCTGCTGATCGTCGTCAGCGTGACGATGGATACGGTGGCGCAGGTGCACAGCCACTTGCTGGCGCATCAATATGAAGGCCTGATCAAGAAGGCCAAGCTGCGGGGGGCGCGCCGATGACCAGGTTGATCCTGCTGGGCCCGCCAGGGGCGGGCAAGGGAACCCAGGCCAAGCGGCTGGCCGCCGCACTCGGCATTCCGCAGTTGTCCACCGGCGACATGCTGCGCGCGGAAGTGGCGGCCGGGTCGGACCTGGGCCGCAAGGTGAAGGCGGTCATGGATGCCGGCAAGCTGGTCTCGGACGACATCCTGATCGACCTGATCGCCCGCCGTATCGATCAGGCCGATTGCCGCGGCGGCTTCATCCTGGACGGGTTTCCGCGCTCGCTGCCCCAGGCCGAGGCATTGGACCGCATGCTGGCCGACCGCAAGCTGCGGATCGACCGGGTCATCGAAATGGCGGTCCAGGACGACGCCCTGGTTGAGCGGATCACCGGCCGGTTCACCTGCGCCAAGTGCGGGGCGGGATATCACGACAAGTTCCAGCGGCCGAAGCGGGACGGGGTCTGCGACCAGTGCGGCGGCACCCAATTCTCCCGCCGGGCCGACGACAACGAAGCGGCGGTCCGCACGCGCCTGAAGGCCTATCACGACCAGACCGCCCCCCTGCTGCCCTATTACCGCGGCCGGGGGGTGCTGGCGAGCGTGGACGGGATGGCCGCGATCGACCAGGTCACCCGCCAGATGAGCCAGGCGGTGGCCCGGGCGGGGGCAGCGTAACCGGTTGACTGGGCGGTGGTTCTCCCTATACTGCGGCGTTTTTCCGGGCGCCGTCGGGGCGGCGAATTCCCCGTCCATAACCAGTGGTGGTAAGGAGTTGCAGGCGTGGCGCGCATTGCAGGCGTGAACATTCCGACGCAGAAGCGCGTGATTGTGGCGCTTCAGTACATCCACGGCATCGGGCCGGCCAAGTCGCGGGAGATCTGCGGCAAAGTGGGTATTCCCGACGAGCGCCGGGTCAGCCAGCTGACCGACGACGAGGTGCTGCGGATCCGTGAGGTGATCGACCGCGAATACCAGGTCGAGGGCGATCTGCGCCGCGAAGTGGCGATGAACATCAAGCGCCTGATGGACCTCGGCTGCTACCGCGGGTTGCGCCACCGCAAGCAGCTGCCGGTGCGCGGCCAGCGCACCCACACCAACGCGCGCACCCGCAAGGGCAAGGCCCGTCCGATCGCCGGCAAGAAGATCGTGACGAAGTAGCCGCCGCAGGAATCAGCTGGAGCACCGAGCATGACCGCATCCGCCAAACCGCCTGCCGGCGACAGGCCCGCCGCCGGCGCCGCCGCCCCGGGCGCAGCGCCCCGCGCCCGCCGCAAGGAACGCAAGAACATCACCTCGGGCGTCGCGCATGTGAACGCCTCGTTCAACAACACGGTGATCACGATCACCGACGCCCAAGGCAACACCATCGCATGGTCGTCGGCCGGCGCGCAGGGCTTCAAGGGCAGCCGCAAGTCGACGCCCTACGCCGCGCAGATCGCCGCCGAAGTTGCCGGCCGCAAGGCGATGGAGCACGGCATGAAGCAGCTGGAGATCGAAGTGAAGGGCCCCGGCGCCGGGCGCGAATCGGCGCTGCGCGCGCTGCAGACCGTTGGGTTCGCCATCACCACGATCCGTGACGTGACGCCGATCCCGCACAACGGCTGCCGGCCGCCCAAGCGCCGGCGCGTTTGACCCCGGCCCCGGACCCCGCGCCGCGGCGGGGCGGGGATCTTAGAGACGACGACGGAGCGGCGGCACCCCGGCCCGCTCCCTTTGACGCGATAAGGAAGACGACGTGATTCAGAAGAATTGGCAAGACCTCATCAAGCCGAACAAGCTCAGCATCGAGCCGGGCGACGACCCGTCGCGCGCGGCCACGATCGTGGTCGACCAGCTCGAACGCGGCTTCGGCCTGACGCTCGGCAACGCGCTCCGGCGCGTGCTGCTGTCCAGCCTGCGCGGTGCCGCCGTCACGTCGATCCAGATCGACGGCGTGCTGCACGAGTTCTCCTCCATTCCGGGCGTGCTCGAGGACGTGACCGACATCGTTCTCAACATCAAGTCGCTCGGCCTGCGCATGCATGGCGAGGGGCCGAAGAAGATCCGGCTCACCGCGACCGGTCCGGGCGAAGTGACCGCTGGCATGATCGAGACCGGCCACGACATCGAGGTCATGGACCCCGACCTGGTGATCTGCACGCTCGACCCGGGCGCCAAGATCTCGATGGAAATGACGGTCGAGACCGGCAAGGGCTACGTGCCCGGCACCGTGAATCGGCCGGAAGACGCGCCGATCGGCCTGATCCCGGTCGATGCGCTGTTCAGCCCGGTGCGAAAGGTTTCCTACCGCGTCGACCCGACGCGGGTGGGCCAGGTGACCGACTACGACAAGCTGTCGATGCGAGTCGAGACGAACGGCGCGATCACGCCGGAGGACGCCGTCGCGGTCGCCGCGCGCATCCTGCAGGAGATGCTGAAGCTTTTCATCAACTTCGAGGAGCCGCAGGCCGCCACCGCCGAGGACAAGGCGCACGACCTGCCGTTCAACCGCAACCTGCTGCGCAAAGTGGACGAGTTGGAACTGTCGGTGCGCTCGGCCAACTGCCTGAAGAACGACAACATCGTCTATATCGGCGACTTGGTGCAGAAGACCGAGGCCGAGATGCTGCGCACGCCGAACTTCGGCCGCAAGTCCTTGAACGAGATCAAGGAGGTGCTCTCCGGCATGGGCCTGCATCTGGGCATGGAAATCCCGAACTGGCCGCCGGAAAACATCGAGGAGCTGGTCAATCGGCTGGAAGAGCCGTACTGATCGAGCCGAACGCAAGACTCTAGGAGAGACCGATGCGTCACGCGATGAGCGGCCGCAAGCTCAACCGCAAGCGCAGCCACCGCACCGCGCTGTTCCGCAGCCTGGCGATGGCGCTGTTGAAGCACGAGCAGATCACCACCACCCTGCCCAAGGCCAAGGACCTTCGCCCGGTGGTGGACCGGCTGATCACCCTGGGCAAGCGCGGCAATCTGCATGCCCGCCGCCAGGCCGCCGCCCTGCTGCGCGACGACAAGCTGACACAGAAGCTGTTCGGCCCGCTGGCCGAACGCTATGCGACGCGGTCGGGCGGCTATACGCGCGTGCTGAAGGCCGGGTTCCGTTACGGCGATTCGGCGACGATGGCCGTAAGCGAACTTGTCGATCGCGACCCGGACGCCAAGGGCCTGGATTCCGGCCCCGTTCAGCAGGCGGCCGAGACCGGGAACGCGGAAGCGGCTACCGCATGAACGACGCCGCGAGGGGAGTGGCCCCTCGCGCCCTGACATCATGGGCGCGCGCCGCGGCGTGCGCCCTTTTTCTTTTCGCCGCACCGCCGATGGCCGCCGCCGTGGCGCAGACGGTTCCGCCGGCACTGCCCGAGCAGAAGATTCCCCCGGAAAGCCGCGAGGCGATGCGGCTGTCCTATGCGCCGGTCGTCAAGAAGGCCGCGCCCGCGGTCGTCAACATCTACACCCGGCGCGTCGTCCGCGCACGCGAGCCCGGCGCGCTCTTGTTCGACGATCCGTTCTTCCGCCGCTTCTTCGGCGAGGAAGGGCCGTTCGCCCAGCTCCAGCCCGAGCGTCAGCGCATCCAGAACTCGCTCGGCTCCGGCGTGATCGTCGACCCTTCCGGGCTGATCGTCACGAACAACCACGTGATCCGCGGCGCCGACGAGATCCGCGTGGTGCTGCACGACCGTCGCGAGTTCGACGCGCAGTTGGTCCAGACCGACGACAAGACCGATCTTTCGATCCTGCGCATCGACGCGGCGGCGGGCAGGCTGCCGTCGATTGCGCTGGCCAACTCCGACGAGCTCGAGGTGGGCGACCAGGTGCTGGCGATCGGCAATCCCTTCGGTGTCGGCCAGACCGTAACGGGCGGCATCGTCTCGGCGCTGGCGCGGACGACCGTAGGCATCTCGGACTACCGCTTCTTCATCCAGACCGATGCGGCGATCAACCCGGGCAATTCCGGCGGGGCGCTGGTCGACATGGGCGGCCGGCTTGTGGGCATCAACACGGCAATCTTCTCGCGCTCAGGCGGATCGCACGGCATCGGTTTCGCGGTGCCCTCCAATATGGTGGCGACGGTCGTGGCCGCGGTCGCCACCGGGGCCAAGCTGGTGCGGCCGTGGCTCGGCGCCTCGGGCCAGCCGGTCACGGCGGAGATCGCGGAGTCGCTCGGCCTCGACCGGCCGCGCGGCGTGCTGGTCGAGCAGGTACATCCCGCCGGACCCGCGGACCGCGCGGGCGTCAGGACCGGCGACGTGATCGTCTCGATCGATGGTTTCGAGGTCGACGATCCCGAGGCCTTGCGCTTCCGCGTCGCGACGCGGCCGCTGGGCGGCGCGGTCGAGCTGGTCGTGGTGCGCGCCGGTCAGGCCCGCACGGTCAAGATGGCGCTGGTCGCCCCGCCGGAGATTCCGCCGCGCGAGACGACCGAGATTCTCGGCACCAGCCCGCTGCAGGGCGCGGTGGTCGCCAACATGTCGCCGGCGCTGGCGGTCGAGATGAGCATGGACACGAGCCTGACCGGCGTGGTGGTGACCGAGGTGAAGACGAATTCCCGTGCCTTCCGCCTGCGCTTGCGGCCCGGCGATTTCATCGTCGCGGTCAACGACGACGCCACCCCCAGCGTGGCCGCCCTGCGCCGGGCCGCGGCCAAGTCCGCGACGGCCTGGCGGATCACGGTGCGCCGGGGCGACCGCGTCATTACCGCCTCGATCAGCGGGTAGCAGGGCCGATGAGCCTGTTCGAGGCGCAGGCGCCGCGACCGCTGGCGGACCGCCTGCGGCCGCGCACACTCGACGAAGTGGTCGGTCAGGACCATCTGCTGGGTCCGGATGGGCCGCTGGGGCTGATGGTCCGGCGCGGCAAGCTCTCCTCGATGATCCTGTGGGGGCCGCCCGGCTGCGGCAAGACCACGATCGCACGCCTGCTTGCCGACCATGGGGGGCTCGAATTCGAGCCGCTTTCCGCGGTGTTCTCGGGCGTGGCGGATTTGCGCAAGGTGTTCGACCGCGCCAAAGAGCGCCGCGCCATGGGCCGCGGCACGCTGCTGTTCGTCGACGAGATCCACCGCTTCAACCGCGCGCAGCAGGACGCTTTTCTGCCCTATGTCGAGGACGGCACAATCACGCTGATCGGCGCCACGACCGAGAACCCGTCCTTCGAACTCAACGGCGCGCTTCTGTCGCGCTGCCAGGTCTATGTGCTGAACCGCCTGGACGACCGGGCGCTGGAGGCGATGCTGGCCAGGGCCGAAAAGGCGGAAGGGCGGCCGCTGCCGGCCGATGCCGAGGCGCGCGCGGCGTTGAAGGCGCTGGCCGACGGCGACGGGCGCTACCTGCTCAACATGGTCGAGATGCTGTATCAGCTTGGCCCCCCGCGCCCGCTCGACGCGCAGGCGCTGGTGCAGACCGTGCAGCGGCGCCTGCCGCTCTACGACAAGGCCCAGGAAAGCCACTACAACCTGATCAGCGCACTGCACAAGTCGCTGCGCGGATCGGATACCGACGCCGCGCTTTATTGGCTTGCGCGCATGCTGGTGGGCGGCGAGGACCCGCTCTACATCGCCCGCCGCCTGGCGCGCTTCGCCGTGGAGGACGTGGGCTTGGCGGACCCGCAGGCGCTGGTCCAGGCGATCGCCGCCTGGGACCTCTACGAGCGGCTCGGCTCGCCCGAGGGCGAGCTGGGGCTGGCGCAGCTCGTGATCTACCTGGGCACCGCCCCCAAGTCGAACGCGGCCTATGTGGCGCTCGGCAAGGCCCAGCGCCTGGCCCGCGAGACTGGCTCGCTGATGCCGCCCAAGCACATCCTCAACGCGCCGACGCGGCTCATGAAGGAACTCGGCTACGCCAAGGGCTACGAATACGACCACGATGCCGAGGATGCGTTTTCCGGCCAGAACTATTTCCCTGACGGCATGGCGCGCGCGAGGCTCTACGAGCCCGTCGAGCGCGGCTTCGAGCGCGAAATCCAGAAGCGCCTGGAGTATTGGGACAAGTTGCGCCGGAAGCGCCGCGAGGACGGGTAGGGCACGCCGGAGTCACGAACGATCCCAAACGTGGCGGCGATGATGGTCCTGAACCTCAGGTCGTCATGCGGACAGCCTGGGACGAAGCCCGCACCAAGACGGTGATGCCCTGACAGTACGGCGTGGCCACGCGGTCGCCGGGCGAGGGCGGCACGAACGCCGCTCGTTGGAAGCTTAACCATGAAGAGAACATTGCAAGAACATCAAGAGCTTGCTGACACCCCTCGCCATAGAGATCTGTGGATAGCTTCACGGCGGTCGGAGAGATAAAAGCCGGCGGCCGGTTTGACCCCGGCACCCTGTTCGGCTAGGGTCCCCGCGATGGGGATGGAGTCCCCCGAAACCGCCCTGCGGGAGAAATCGCAGGTGCTAATGGCTCCTACCGTGTGATTTCGAAGCGGTAGGAGTCTGTCCAGGCCCGCCGCGACCGGCGGGCTTCTTAGTTCCTGCCATCACGCGCGCGATCAACGACTTGGCCCGCAACACGGGCCGGAGGGTGAGGGCATGAACGCAGAATCCGCTACCACCGGCAAAGGGACGCGGGCCATCGCGATGTCGCGATGATGGGCTTTTCCTCTCAGGCTGTCGCGGCGCTTTCGGCTTCGTTCCTGGGATCGCTGGTCGAGGCGGTCGAGGCGCTTACCATCGTGCTGGCCGTAGGCACGGTCCGCGGCTGGCGTCCGGCATTGATTGGGGCTGCGGGGGGGGCTTGCGCTGCTCCTGGCGCTGGTCGTGATGCTGGGGCCCTTGCTGGCGCTGGTGCCGATCCACCTGCTGCAGCTTGTGGTCGGAACGCTGCTGCTGCTGTTCGGAATCCGGTGGTTGCGCAAGGCGATCCTGCGGGCGGCCGGCGTCATCGCGCTCCACGACGAGGAAGCGGCGTTCGCCGAGGAGCGGTCGATTCTGATGCGGCAGGGCATGGGCCGCGATAGGCGCCTCTATGCAACAGCCGTCGCCACCACCTTCAAGGCGGTCCTGCTCGAGGGCATCGAGGTCGTGTTCATCGTCATTGCCGTGGGGGCGGTCGGCGACACCCTGCCCGCCGCCAGCGCCGGCGCGGCGATCGCTTGCCTGCTGGTCATTGCCGCGGGCCTTGTCATCCACCGGCCGCTGACGCGCGTGCCCGAGAACACGCTGAAATTCGCGGTGGGCGTGATGTTGTCTGCCTTCGGCGTGTTCTGGGTGGCCGAAGGTCTGGGCTTCGAATGGCCCGGCCACGACATGGCGATCATCGCGCTGGCGGCCGGCTTTCTGATGGTCGGGATGCTCGCGACGGCGGCGGCGCGGCGGCTCGCCAGCCAGGCCGCCCTCGCACGGGAGGTGGTTCGATGAGCGTATTGCGGGAACTGCTTGCCCTGTTCGTCGACGACGGCAGCCTGGCGCTCGGCATTCTCGTGTTGATCGCGCTGGCGGCCGTGGCGCTGCCGGCCCTTGAATGGTCGCCGGTCACGGATGCGATTGTATTCTACGGCGCGTGCCTCGCCGTCCTGGTCGAGAACGTGCTGCGTCGCGCGCGGCGGTAGGGCGGGCCGGCCTTGACGTCGATCTGGGCCCTGGCGGCACTTTGGCTCGGCCTGGCGCTGATCGCCACGCTGCTGTCGATCTGGCTCAAGATCGCCACCGCGCTGTCGGAGATCGTCGTCGGCACGATCGCGCAGCTCGTGATCGGCGCGGCGCTCGGTGCGGCGATTCTCGGCACCGACGAGACCTGGATCAAGTTCCTCTCCGGCACCGGGGCCATCGTGCTGACTTTCCTGGCGGGGGCCGAGCTCGATCCCGTGGTCTTTCGCGAGCGCTGGAAGGAAGCGACGGCGATCGGCCTCGTCAGCTTCCTGGTGCCCTTCGTCGGGTGCGCCGCGGCGGCGCGCTATCTGCTCGGCTGGGACCCGATGGCGAGCTGGCTGGCGGGAGTGGCGATGTCCACCACGTCGGTCGCTGTCGTCTACGCCGTGATGCTGGAGTTCGGCTTCAACGCCACCGACTACGGCAAGGTCGTGCTCGCCGCGTGCTTCGTGACCGATCTCGGCACGGTGCTGGCGCTCGGCTTCATCTTCGCGCCCTTTACGCTGCGGACCTTGGTATTCGTCGCGGTGCTGCTAGCCGGCTTCGCCTTCCTTCCGTGGCTCACGCCGCGCTTCTTCCGCCGCTACGGCGGCCGCGCGTCCGAGCTGGAAGCGAAATACCTGCTCCTGCTGCTGTTCGGCCTCGGCGCTCTCGCGACCTGGGCGGACAGCGAGGCGGTACTGCCGGCCTATGTCATCGGCATGGTCCTGGCCGGCACGGTCGGACGCGACCATATCCTGATCCGTCGGCTCAGGACCCTGTGCTTCGGTCTCTTGACGCCGTTCTACTTCATCCGGGCGGGCTCGTTCGTTTCAATCGCAGACTTGGTCGCCGCACCGGCTGCGTTCCTGCTGATGCTGGTGGTAAAGGTCGCGACCAAGATCGCCGGCGTCTATCCGGTCGCGCGCGGATTTGCCCAGCCGAGAAAGGAAGGCATGTACACCACGTTGTTGATGTCCACGGGGCTGACTTTCGGCACCATCTCCTCGCTGTTCGGCCTGTCGCACGGCATCATTGACCAGGCCCAGTATTCGGCCCTGGTCGCCGCGGTCATCGCCAGCGCCGTGGTGCCGACGGTGATTGCGAACGCGTATTTCCTGCCGCGCCACCTGCTGCCCGACGGCGAAACCGGCGAGGCGGCGGCCGAGGCGCGATCTTCCGCCGGTGCGCCCGTCGCGGCGCCGAGGCAATCCGACTAGCCCGCGCCTGGCCATGTGGAGCTATTTCTGGGTCGCGGTGGGCAGCGCCCTTGGCGGGATGGCGCGGTACTGGTGCTCCGGCGTCGTCGCCAACAGCGTCGGCGAAACCTTTCCCTGGGGTACCTTGGTCGTCAACGCGACCGGCTCGTTCGTGATCGGATTCTTTGCGACGCTGACATCGCCCGACGGGCGGCTGTTCGTCGGCGGCACGGCGCGACAATTCGTGATGGTCGGCGTGTGTGGCGGCTATACGACCTTCTCGTCCTTCAGCCTGCAGACGCTCAATCTGGTGCATGAAGGCGAGATGCTGCGCGCCGGCGGCAATATCGTGCTGTCGGTCGCGCTGTGCCTGTTGGGCGTTTGGCTGGGACATGTCGCCGCCGCCGCGCTCAATCAGATGAAGGGAGCATGACGATGAACATCCCCCGCGATGCCGTCCTGCTGCGGATTTTCCTGGGCGAGGCAGACCGCTACCAGCACCAGCCGCTCTACGAGGCGATCGTGCTGAAGGCGCGTGAAATGCACCTCGGTGGCGCGACCGTGCTGCGCGGCCCGATGGGGTATGGCCATTCCAGCCGGCTGCATACGGCGAAAATCCTGCGCCTGTCGGAAGACCTGCCGGTCGTGATAGAGATCGTCGACAGCGCCGAAAAGATCAACGCCTTCCTGCCCACCCTGGACGAGATGATGGGCAGCGGCTTGGTGACCCTGGAAAAGGTGCAGGTGTTGCAATACGGCAAAAACGGCAAGGCTTGACCGCGTGCGGCCGGAACCGCACATCTAGTCCATGAGTCTGGTCGAAACGCACACCACCGCACCGGATGAGGCCGAGCTTCGCCTCGACCGCTGGTTCAAGCGCCATTTCCCGCAGCTCTCGCATGGCCGCCTGCAGAAGCTCTTGCGGACCGGCCAGGTGCGCGTGGACGGCAAGCGGGCGGAGGCGAGCCTCAGGCTCAGGCCCGGCCAGGCAATCCGCGTCCCGCCCCTGGGCGACTTCGCCGCCCGCCCTGCAGCGCAGCGTCGGCCCGTGCCGGCAGCCGAGGCCGTGAAGCTGCGCCGATCGGTTCTGCACATGGACGACCAGGTGATCGTGATCGACAAGCCGGCCGGCCTCGCGGTGCAGGGCGGCACCGGAACGCCGAAACATCTCGACGCCATGCTCGACGTGCTGACGTTCGACGCGAAGGAGCGCCCGCGCCTGGTCCACCGGCTCGACCGCGATACGTCGGGCGTTCTGGTGCTGGCGCGCACCGCCAGGGCGGCGACCCTTCTGTCCGACGCGTTCCGGCAGAAGACCACGCGCAAGATCTATTGGGCGATCGTCGCCGGGAGGCCGAAGCCGGCGCAAGGCCGCATCGATGCGGCGCTTGCCAAGCGTCTGGGCCGCCAGGGCGAGCGCGTCATGGCGGTGGATGCGGAGGATGAGGACGCGCGGCGCGCCGTGACGTTCTACGCCACGCTCGATACGGCCGGCGACAGGGCGGCTTGGCTGGCGCTGTGGCCCGTGACCGGGCGCACGCACCAGCTCCGCGCCCACTGCGCGCTGATCGGCACGCCGATCCTGGGCGACGCGAAGTACGGCGACCAGGGCAGGGCGGCACTCGGTTCCGCGCCGGCGCGTCGGCTGCACCTGCACGCTCGGTCGATCGAGGTGCCGCATCCCGCCGGGGGGATGCTACGCGTGGCCGCGCCCCTGCCGGCCGGATTGCGCGAGACTTGGAAGCTGCTCGGCTTCGACCCGACGCGCGACGATGATCCGTTCGCGGATGTCGGCCTGTGAGCCTGATCCGTCCGCGCCTGGTGTTGTTCGATTTCGATGGCACGCTTGTGGACAGCCAGCACTCGATCGTTGCTGCCTTCGCGATGGCCTGCCGCGACCTGGCGATCGAGGACGTCGACCCGACTTCGATCCGCCGCTCGATCGGCCTGCCGCTGGCCGTCGCCATCGCCGCCAGCGTGCCCGAGGCGCATCGTCACCGCGCGCCGGCGTTGACCGAAAGCTACAAGCTGGCGCATCGCCACTTGGCCGCCAGCACGCCTGATCACGACGCGCTGTTTCCCGGCGCCGCCGCTACGCTTGCCGCATTGCGCAATTCGGGCGCGGTGCTGGGCATCGCCACTGGCAAGGGCCGGCGCGGCCTGGTCAACACGCTCCACAAGCATGGTCTGTTCGACCACTTCACCGTCCTGCGCACCGCGGATGACGGGCCGGGCAAGCCTGACCCGTTCATGGTGCTGTCGGCGCTCGGCGAAACCGGCATCGAGCGGAACGATGCCGTGATGGTCGGCGACACCGTGTTCGACATGACCATGGCCGCCAACGCCGGCATCCAGGCGATCGGCGTTGGCTGGGGCTATCACCCGCCGGCCGAACTGGGACGGGCCGGCGCGCTGGCGGTGGTCGACACGTTCGACGCGCTGGTGGCGACGTTGAAAGCGCGCGGCTTCCACGCATGAAGCGTTGGTTCACGCAAAGCGCCACCGCGTCGGCCAACGGCGGCTTCGGCATCGTGCTGGATGGCAAGCCGCTCAACACGCCGGCACGCACGCCGGTCGTCGTGCCGACCAAGCCGCTGGCCGAAGCGATCGCCCGCGAATGGGCGACGCAGGGTGAGGCGATCAGGCTGGCCGAGATGCGCCTGACGAAGATGGCGGCCACGGCGCTCGACCGGATCAGGCCCGACCCCACCCACGCCATCGCGCAGATCGCCGAGTACGCCACCACCGACTTGCTCTGCCATCGCGCCGAGGCGCCGGAGGATCTGCGCCAGCGCCAGGAGGCGCTGTGGCAGCCCGTGCTCGACTGGGCCGTCATGCGCTACGACGCGCCGCTCAAGGTCGTAAGCGGCGTGATGCCCGGCAGGCAGACCAAGGCCGCGCTGGCCGCGATCCGGGTGGCGGTCGCCGAATATGACGCGATGCATCTAGCGGGGCTGCTGGTCGCCACCACCGCGATGGGCTCGGTGCTGCTGGCACTGGCACTGGCCGAGCGGCGCATCGACATCGACCGGGCCTGGGCGGCCTCCGAACTCGACGAGGCCTATCAGCGCGAGACATGGGGCGAGGACCCGCTGGCCGCCAAGCGGCGGACCGAGATCGAGGCGGACTTGCGCGCCGCCGGACGGTTCCTCGACCTGCTGCGCGCCTGACCGGCGCCGGCTGGCGCACCCAACCCATTGATGCTAATAGGGTTGTAGAACCCGCCGCGGTGCAATGGCGGCGGCGATGGGGATTGCCGCGCATGCAGGACATCATCCGCCAGCTCGAGGACAAACGCGCCGCGGCCCGCGCCGGCGGCGGCGCGCGCCGGGTCAAGACCCAGCACGACAAGGGCAAGCTGACCGCGCGCGAGCGCATCCAGCTGCTGCTCGATCCCGATTCCTTCGAGGAATGGGACATGTTCGTCGAGCATCGCTGCAGCGACTTCGGCATGGCCGAGCAGAAGA
>CAYMTM010000108.1:0-15133 GCA_964393375.1 uncultured Rhodospirillaceae bacterium | reverse complement strand
GCAGCGGACCTTCGGCAGCGTCGACCAGCACAATCGCGCCATCGACCATATTCAGGATGCGCTCGACTTCGCCGCCGAAATCGGCGTGGCCCGGCGTGTCGACGATGTTGACCCGCACGCCCTTCCACACCACCGAGGTGCACTTGGACAGGATGGTGATGCCGCGCTCGCGCTCCAGGTCGTTGGAATCCATCGCCCGCTCCGCCACCTGCTGGTTCTCGCGGAAGGTGCCGGACTGCTTCAGCAGTTTGTCGACCAGCGTGGTCTTGCCGTGGTCGACATGGGCGATGATCGCGACGTTGCGGAGCTGCATGTCTGCAATTTCAATGGGTTGACCCGCTGGCCGGCCGACGCCGGGGCGCCGCGGGCCGCGGGTTTATATACGGCCCGACAAAGACTTACAAGCTAATTGCTGCGGTGCAGCAGGAACATTGAGTCAGCCTACTCCCTGCACCGATACTCCGCAAACTCGCCGATCTGCACGGTGTGGGTGAGCAGGCCCACCCCGGGGCGCCAGTGGTGGAGCTGGAAGCCGGGCGGCTCGAAGGAATAGATCGCCGGGCTCTTGGGCCTGAGGTCGAGCGTGAACTGGTGCGCGGTCGAGGGGCAGACGCTGACCGCGGTGCCGTTCCAGCGCAGGACCACGGCTCGGTGGGCATGGCCGCAGACGATGCGCTCAACCTGTTTGTGGCGCGCGATCACCCGGCCGAATTGCTCGCCACCTTCCAGCAGAAACCGGTCGAGATGGTCGATGCCCATGGCGAAGGGCGGGTGGTGCATCATGACCAGCGTCGGCTTGTCGGGCGCCTCGCCCAGGCGCGCATCGAGCCACCGGCAGCGCTCCCCGTCCATCGCGCCGCCGACCTTGCCGGGAATCAGCGTGTCGAGGCCCACCAGCCGCACCGAGTGAACGTCGACCACGTAGTGGAGAAATCCGCCGTCGCGCGGCAGGTAGGTGTGATCGGCGAAGGCGCGCGCCATCGCCGCGCGCTCGTCGTGGTTGCCGGGGATCACATAAAGCGGCTGCCGCAACGGCGCGATGGCACTGCGCAGCCGCGCGTATTCCGCGTCGCTACCCTCGTCGACCAGGTCGCCGGTCAGCAGCACGACGTCGGGTTGGGGGTCCAGACGGCGGAGATGGGCGACGGCACGCTCCAGCATCGGGTAGGTGTCGACCCGGCCGTAGGCAAGCTTGCCCGCGTGCTTGACGTGCGTGTCGGTGATCTGGGCGATCAGCATGAAAGGGTCACAGGGCGTCGATGAACAGCCACGTCCCGACCGCAAGGATCAGCGCCGGTCCGATGAAATCGAGCGCGCGCCGCCAGCCAGCCGCTCTGGCTTCGGTCGCGACCCCGCCCGCGCCGGCGAAGGCGAGCGTACGCCTTCGCGCGAACATTCCGATCAGCCCGAACCCGGCGAGGGTCGCAGCCATGCCCAACCCGATCAACAGCACGAAACCCAGGCCCAGCAGCGGCACGCCGTTGGCGATGCAGTAGAGCAGCACCAGCACCGCACCGGTGCAGGGCACCGCACCGGCGATAACCGCCGCAGCCAACCCGCCGCGCGCGTCGTGGCCGTCGTGGTGACGATGCCCATGGGCATGAGCATGGTGGTGGCCGTGATCGTGCCGGCATTCCGCGCCATTGCCGCCGCGCAGCCGGTCGACCAGCAGCCACAACCCGATGCCGGCCACCGCGGCATAGGAGAGGAGCTTCACCAGCCGCAGATCTTCGAGCGACGGCGAGGCGGCCCCGCTCATCGCCACCGTGGCGACGATCGCCAGCACGATCGCGCCTCCGACATGGGTCAGCGCGATCTGGCTGCCCATCAGCACGCCGCGCCAGGGCCTGGCGTCGCGGCCGAGGAAATAGGACATGGTTACGACCTTGCCATGGCCGGGGCCGGCGGCGTGGAACACGCCATAGAGGAAGCACAGCGCCGCGCCGATCAGGACCGCCGCCGGCGAGCCGCCCTTGGCGTCGGCCATGCGCTGGCTGAGCTCGCGGTTGACCCGGCGTTGCAGGTCCACCACCCATGCGCCCAGACCCGCCGGCGCCGATGCCTGCGCCTCGGTCGCGGGCTTCGAGCCCGGCGCAAACGGGTTCGCCATGGCCGGTATCGTCGCGGCCATCGCCATCGCCGCCAGCATGGCCAGGACGGTCAGGGTGCGGCGCATGTCAGGTACATCTCCAGCGGATAGACTTGGCCGTTATAGATCGCATGGCGGGGATTTTCCGCCACCGTGGTGCGGCAGTCCATGCCGTCGAGTCCCTCGTAGCGGACCGACTCGCGCCCGCCGATCTCGATGTCGACGAAGAACTCGGCGTCATAGACGCCCAGCACCACCTTCGCCTTGCGCGGGTCGACCGGCGGATCGACCGGCACCGTGAACTGGTAGACCAGCCTGCCGTTCTCGATCGAGGCGACGAAGCCGGTGACGGTCTTGACCGGGACCTTGCGGTCGTCGACCGATAGATGCGTGAAGTAGTCATACCCCTGGAGATTGTCGAACGCGCCCTTCTTGAGCGCCTCCATCTCCTTGGCATCGAAGCGCTTGTCCTTGTTCCTGTCGTACTGGGCGATGATCGACCCGCCGAACAGTTCGTCGAAGGTCCAGCGCAACTTGATCGCGACGATCCTGCCGCCGGCGACCTGGAAGGTTGTGATGTTGTCGATCCAGACATGCGGGTGCGCAAGCGCGCCGCCGGCCAGCGCGATCGCGCCGGCGACCGCGACCGCGAACGCGGCGTTACGCCGGCGCATCCGGGCCTTCCATGATCGCGCCGAGCAGCCGTACGAGGTCGCCTGCAACGGAGGCGGCGCCGGCCAGCGTTTCCTCGTGAGTCGGCGGCCGGTCGACAAGCCCGGCGCCCATGTTGGTGACCACGGCGATGCCCAGCACCTTCAGGCCGCAATGGCGGGCGATAATCGCCTCGGGCGCCATCGACATACCGACCAGATCGCCGCCGAGCAGCCGCGCCGCGCGGATTTCCGCCGGCGTCTCGAAGCTAGGGCCCATGTTGTGCACCATGACGCCCTCGGCAAGCGCCAAGCCGATGCCACTGGCTGCGCGCATGGCCAGAAGACGCAGGTCCGGGTCGTAGGCATCGACCATCGCCGGAAATCGCGGTCCCACAGCCACATCGTTAGCCCCTGCCAGCGGGTTGAATCCAGTCACATTGATGTGGTCGCGCACCAGGACCATGCGGCCGGGACGGATCTCCGGGTTGATCGAGCCGACGGTCGATACCAGGATGACGCGTTCGCATCCGAGCGCGCGCAGGCAGCGCAGCGGCAGCCGGAACGCCGCCAGGGCATGACCCTCGTAGGCATGAACGCGTCCGTTTAGGCAAGCGACCGGTTGGCCGCCCAGGCGCCCAAGCAGCAGTTCGCCCGCGTGCCCGGGCACGGTCGAAACCGGGAATCCGGGAATGCCGCCATAGGGCAGGCGCGCGGTCGCATCGACCGCGTCGAGGGCCGCGCCAAGCCCGGAGCCGGTGACGATGCCGATCCTCGGCCTGAAGTCGCCGGTACGCGCGCGGATCGCCGCGACCGCGGCCTTGATAAGGGCGTCAGTCATCGCTCTTTCACGTAGGGAATGCCGATCGCCTTCGGCGCCATGGCGCGGCCGACGAAACCGGCCAGCAGCAGCACCGTCAACACGTAAGGCAGCGCCTGGATCGCCTGGACCGGGACCGCGCCGACCAAGGGCAGCACCGCGCCCTGCAAGCGCGCCTGGAGCGCGTCGGTGAAGGCGAACAGCAGGCAGGCCAGCAGGGTCGGCAGCGGCCGCCACTTGCCGAAGATCAGCGCGGCGAGCGCGAGATAGCCCTTGCCCGCCGTCATGTCGCGCACGAATCCGGCGCCGTGCGCGATCGAGAGATAGGCGCCCGAAAGCCCGCAGAGCACGCCGTTGCACAGCAGCGCGCGATAGCGCAATCCCGCAACCGAGATGCCGGCGGTGTCGACCGCCTGCGGGTTCTCGCCCACCGCCCGCAGCCGGAGCCCGAAGCGCGTGCGGTAGAGCACGAAGGCGACCAGCGGCACGGCGAGCGCCGCAATATAGACCAGCACGTTGTGTCCGCTGATCCGCCCATAGACCGCGCCCAGCACGGGCACGGCGGCGAGCTGGTCGGCGAAGGGCAGCACGATCGGAGCGAAGCGCTGGCCCGGCGCCAGAAGCGGCGTCTGGCCGCCCTGGCGGAACCAGGCATAGGCCAGCGTCGGCGCCAAGCCCGCCATCAGGATGTTGAGCGCCATGCCCGAGACGACCTGGTTGCCGTCGTAGCTTACGCAGGCCACGGCATGGACCATCGACAGCGCCACCGACACCGCGACCGCGGCCAGCAGGCCGAGCCATGGCGAGCCGGTCACGATCGCGACCGTAGCGGCGGCGAAGGCGGCGCCCAGCATCTTGCCCTCGAGCCCGATGTCGACGACGCCCGAGCGCTCGGCAAAAAGGCCGGCGAGCGCGGCCAGCACGAGCGGCGTTGCGACTCGCACCGTCGCGTCGATCATCAGCAGCAGAAGGAGCCAGGTTTCGGCCATGCGCTTCAAGCCCCGGCGGGAACCGGCGCGCGGCGGAACATCGCCAGCAGCCGCGGACGGAACAGCCCCTCGAACGCGCCGCAGAACAGGATGATGAGACCCTGAATCACCACCACCACTTCCTTGGTCAGCCTCGGCAAGTCGAAGCTCAACTCCTGCCCGCCCTGGTAAAGGGCACCGAACAAAAGCGCCGCGAGGCAGATGCCCACGGGGTGGTTGCGGCCCATCAATGCGACCGCGATCCCTACATAGCCGTAGCCGCCGGTGAAGTTGAGGATCAGCCGGTGGTGCACGCCCATGATCTCGTTGACGCCCACCAGCCCGGCCAGCGCGCCGGACAGCGCCATCGACGCGATCACCACCTTCGCCGGCGCGATGCCGCCGTAAATCGCTGCCGTCTCGTTATGCCCCACCACGCGCAATGAATAGCCCCAGCGCGTACGCCACAGGAACAGCCAGATCCCTACCGACGCCGCGATCGCCAGCAGGATCGACAGGTTCAGCGGCGACTTGGCCAGTGCGATACCGAACCTGGCTGCGACCTCGTGCATGAAGGGCATCCAGGTCGAAGGATCGAACTCGCGGCTCTCGGGCGATTGCTGGCCGGGCTTGATGAAGACGTTGACCAGCAGGTAGGTCATCAGCGCGGCGGCGATGAAATTGAACATGATCGTCGTGATGACGATATGGCTGCCGCGCTTGGCCTGCAGGTACCCAGGCACATAGGCCCAGGCGGCCCCGAACAGCATCGACGCCAGCACCGCCAGGGGCAATGCGACCAAGGGTGGCCAGCCCCCCAGCGCCAGGCCCAGCAACCCCGCGCCCAGACCGCCTAGATAGGCCTGGCCCTCGCCGCCGATATTGAACAGCCCGGCATGGAACGCGACGGCGACGGCAAGCCCCGTGAACACGAAATTGGTCGCGTAGTAGAGGGTAAAGCCGACCGCCTCGCCGTAGCCCAGCGCGCCGTAGAACAGAACCCACAGCGCCTTAAACGGGTTCTCGCCCAGCACGGCGATCACGACGGCCGCGATGGCAAAGGCGGCCAGCAGGTTCACCAGCGGCAGCAACGCCAGGTCGACCCAGGCCGGCACCCCGTCGCTGCGCGTCCGGTCCACGCTCGCCTCGCTGCCTTCAGGCGGCCTTGGCGACGCCGGCCATCAGGAGGCCGAGCTTCTGCTCGTCAGCCTCCCCGGCGGCGAGCTCGCCCACGATGCGGCCCTCGTTCATCACCAGGATGCGATCGGCGAGCCCGAGAATCTCGTCCAGCTCGACGGAAATGAGCAGGATTGCCTTGCCCGAATCGCGCATTTCGATCAGCCGACGATGGATAAACTCGATCGCCCCGATATCGACGCCGCGCGTCGGCTGGCCGACCAGCAGCAGGTCGGGATCGGTCTCTATTTCGCGCGCCAGCACGATCTTCTGCTGGTTGCCGCCGGAGAAGTTGGCGCTCTTGAGGCGCGGGTCGCCGGGCCGCACGTCGTAGCGCTCCATCTTCCGCTTGCAGGAATCCACGATGCCGCGCCGGTTCAGCAGCAAGCCGATGTTGTACGCCGCGTTCGCCTGCTGGCCGAGGATGGCGCTGTCATGCGCGGCGAACGGAACCACCAGCCCCATGCGCTGGCGGTCCTCCGGGATATGCGCCAGCTTGCGGTCGCGCAAGGCGCGCGGCGACAGATGCGCAGCGGGCGTCGCCACCTCCTCGCCGTTCAGCACGATCCTGCCAGCCGCGATCGGCCGCATCCCGGCGATCGCCTCGATCAGCTCGCTCTGGCCGTTGCCGGCGACACCGGCAATGCCGACGATCTCCCCCGCGCGCACCGCGAAGGAGACATCGCGCACCCGCGCAACGCCATTGCCGTCGACGACGCCCAGGCCCTCGACGGCCAGCACCTCGCGCCCCGGTTTCGCCGGCGCGCGCTGCACCGACAGCAGCACCTTGCGGCCGACCATGTGCTCGGCCAGCGCAGACGGCGAGGTGTCTGCGGTGCGCAGGTTGGCGACCACTTGGCCGCGCCGCATCACCGTGACGTTGTCCGTGACGGCCATGACCTCGCGCAGCTTGTGCGTGATCAGGATCGCGGTCTTCCCCTCTGCCTTCAGCGCGCGGAGGATGCGAAACAGATGGTCGGCCTCGGCGGGCGTCAGCACGCCGGTCGGCTCGTCGAGGATCAGGACCTCGGCGCCGCGATAGAGCGCCTTCAGGATCTCGACGCGCTGGCGCAAGCCTACGGCGAGATCGCCCACCACCGCATCGACGTCGACCTCCAGCTTGTATTCGCGCTCCAGGCGCTGGAGCTCGGCACGCGCGCGGTCCATCCCCTGGCGCAGCAATGCCCCGCCCTCCACGCCCAGCACCACGTTTTCAAGGACGGTGAACGTGTCGACCAGCATGAAATGCTGGTGAACCATGCCGATGCCCGCCGCGATCGCATCGGCGGTCGAGCGGATGTCGCGGCGCTTGCCCTTGACCCAGATCTCCCCGGCATCCGCCTGGTAGTAGCCGTAGAGAATGCTCATCAGGGTCGACTTGCCGGCGCCGTTCTCGCCGACGATGCCGTGGATCGTGCCGGCCGGCACGACCAAGTCGACGGCGCGGTTTGCGTGCACCGCGCCGAAGCGCTTGTCGATGCCGCGAAGCTCGATGGCGGGGAGCTTTGCGTCCCCGCCCCGACCCTCCCCCGCCGAAGGGGAGGCGGCGGAGGTAACCGTCACCGACTCACTTCACCGGGCAGGTGTTTCCGGCGCGGTAATCGGCGACCTTTATCTTGCCCGCCACGATGTCGGCCATGGCATCGTTGATCTTCTTCTCGTTGTCGGCCGAAACGAGCTTGCGATTGTTCTCGTCGAGCGCCCAACCAACGGCTTTTTCCGCCAGACCCAGGTTCTGGATGCCGCCCTTCCAGGTGCCGTTCTTGGCCGACATGAAAGCATTGTAGACCGCGACGTCCACCCCCTTGACCATCGAGGTGAGCACGCTGCCCGGGTGCAGGTGGTTCTGGTTGCTGTCCACGCCGATCGACAGCTTGCCCAGGTCTTTGGCAGCCTGCAGCACGCCCAGCCCGGTGGCGCCGGCCGCCGCATAGACGATGTCGGCACCGCGGTCGAACTGGCTGCGCGCCAGCTCGCCGCCCTTGGTGGGGTCGTTCCACGCGGCGGGCGTGGTGCCGGTCATGTTTTCGAAGACCTCGGCCCTGGGGTTCACCGCGACTACGCCCTGCTTGTAGCCGCAGGCGAACGCGCGGATCAGCGGGATGTCCATGCCGCCGACGAAGCCGACCTTGCCGGTCTTCGAGGTGAGTGCCGCCAGCATGCCGACGAGGTAGGAACCCTCCTGCTCCTTGAACAGCACGGACTGCACGTTCGGCAGGTCCACGACGCCGTCGATGATCGTGAACTTGACGTTGGGAAATTCCTTGGCGACCACCTGCAGCGGCGTGGCGTGGGCGAACCCGATCGCGACGATGATGGTGGCGCCGCGCCGCGCCATGTTGCGCAGGCCCTGCTCGCGCTGGGTCTCGTTGGTGACCTCGAACTCGCGGTAGTCGACGCCGCTGTCCTGCTTGAACTTCTGTGCGCCGTTATGCGCCGCCTCGTTGAACGACTTGTCGAACTTGCCGCCCATGTCGAAGACCAGGCCCGGTACGAACCCCTGGGCCCCGGCATCGGCGCCCAGTACCGTCATGCCGGTGGCGGCCAACGCCGCCAACAGCCATTGCCGCCGCATCATCATCTGATTGGCTCCCCATTCGCCCCCGGCTTCGCTGCCGGCGGTCACGATCATGGCAAATTCGCCGACCCGCGTAAATTCCCGGACCGCAGAAGGGCTTGCAGCCAAGGCCTTGGCGGCTGCCGGCGTCCCCGGGCCGCCGTTCATACTGCGTTCATCGCTTCTCGCCTAAAAGGATGTTTATCCGGCTGGGAGTGACCCTGTGATGCCGGTCACTCCTGGATTTGGCCCCGATTTGCTATATATCGGGGGACACAGGAATGACGGAGGCCAAGATGACCCGATTCGGAAGGAAGGTTGCGGCCATGGCGTTGACCGCCGGCTTGGCGCTGGGCGCCGGCCCGTTTGGGGTCAATGCAGCTCAAGCGCAGGACAGCACCCTGCTGGGCACGGGCGTCGGCGGCGCGGCCGGCGCGGGCATTGGCTATGGCCTGGGCGGCGCCAAGGGCGCTGCCGTGGGAGGCATCCTGGGCCTCGGCGTGGGCGCGCTGAGCGGCCACCTCTACGGCAAGAAGGACGAGCCGCCGGCACAGACCTATTACGCCCCCCCGCCGCCGGCCTATCAGCAGGCGCCGGCCTACGCCCCGCCGCCGCCGGCCCACCAGCCAGCCCCGGCTTACCAGCCGGCACCCGCTTATCAGCCCGCGCCGCAGGCCTATGCGCCCCCGCCCCCGGCCTACCAGCCGGCCCCGGGCGTCCAAGGCACGGCCTACGACACCAGCTATTGCCGCCAGTACACCAAGACCACGAATATCGGCGGCCAGAACTACACCTCGACCGGCACGGCCTGCCGCCAGCCGGACGGCACCTGGCGCGAAATCAACTAGCCGCCACCGGATTCTCCGACGCCACGCCCCGCCCCGCCGGCGGGGCGTTTGGGTTTCAGACCGCCTCCAGCGCCTCGGCCCGGGCGACCAGTCGTTTGGCGTTGAGATAAATCGGCAGCTCGACCATCGATCCGTCGAGTTCGACCCCGCCCTGCCCCTGGCCCCGCGCCTGTTCGAACGCCGCGATCACGCGCCGCGCCTGGGCGACCGCCGCCGGCTGCGGCGTCAGGACGGTGTTCACCAGCTTGGCGTGCGCGGCGACCACCAGGCTCTTGGCGCGATAGCCCAGCCGTCGCGCGCGCAGCGTATCGGCGATCACGCCTTCTGCATCGCGCCAAGTGTAGGGGCAGTCGATCGACAGCACGCCCGCCGCCACGCAATCCACGTGAAACCGCGCCCGCACATGGTCGAGCTCGAGCGAATCGCGGCCGCGTTCCGCGCCCAGATCGGCCGCCATATCCTCGGATGCCACCAGGCAGGCCGTCACACGCGGGCTGGCGGTGGCGATGGCGAGCGTCGCCACCAGGCCGCGGGCCGATTCGACGTTGGGGACGAGCTCGGTCGACCCCGGCTGGATGCCCAGCCCCCGCTCGAACCGTTCCACGCAGGCATCCAATTCAACCACCTGGGCCGGCCGATCCACCTTGGGCAGCAGGACCACATCCGGCCGCCCGACCATTACCGCCGCCAGGTCTGCCATGCCGTCGCCCGCAAGCGGATTGACGCGCACCGCGACCACGCGTCCCGCCGCGCGCCAACGGGCATAGACGTCAGCCGCCAGGCTGCGCGCGGCGGGCCTTTGGCCCGGCGCGGTGAAATCCTCGAGCTCCTGGATCACGACGTCGGCCTCGCTGGTCGCGGCGGCGTCGAGCGCGGCACGGTCGGCCCCTGGCACGAACAGCCAGGAGCGCCGAAGGGCGACGGGTCGTCGGGCGCTGGTCATGGAGACTCCTTCTCGGCTGGCAGGACCGCGGCAGTATACGCGACCAGGGCCGTGTGACTTGCCCGCGTCCGGCCAGTCGTGCGACAAGCCCGCCATGCAGGCGAAACGACCCGGCCCGACGTGACCGCCACCGCCCCGTCGCCGTCGGGCGGCGCCCTTTGGCGCAAGCCGGTCTTCTATGCGCTGTTGTGCGGTCTCTATCTCGTACACCTGCTGCTGCGGCCGTGGTTGACTGCTACCGCCGGTTCGGACGACGCGGACCAGCTGCTGTTCTCGCAAACGCTGCTGGCGGGATACGACGTCGCGCAGCAGCCGCTCTATACGTGGATCGTATGGGCGGCGACCGGGCTGTTCGGCCCCACCATCGCCGCCGCAGCCTTCGTCAAGTACACGCTTCTGCTGCTGATTCACGCGGTGATGTACGAGCTCTCCGCGCGATTTGCCGTCGACGAGCGCGTGCGATTCGCGGCCGGGTTCTCGCCGCTGCTTGCCTACCCGCTGGCCTGGCGGATCCACGAGGCCGACACGCACGGTGTGCTGGCGACGCTCATGGTGCTGCTGCTGTTCTGGCAGGCGTCGCGCATGGCAATGGCCAGACGCCTCGTAGACTATCTGCTTCTGGGCGCGATCGCGGGCCTGGCGCTGCTCACCAGCCTCTACCTCCTAATCGCGCTGCTGGCGCTCGGGGTGGCTCTGCGACTCGACCGGCGCCATGCCGCGACGATCGGCGACACGCGGCTTGCCGCCAGCATGGCTGTTGCAGCCCTGGTCTTCCTGCCGCACGGATATTGGCTGGCAGGACATTGGTTCGAGGCGCTGGCGACCCTGGACGTCGAATTGCGCGCCGGCCTGGAAATCTCCTTCGGCCGGCGCATCCTTGTCGGGCTCGGCGATCTGGCCGGCGCCGTGGCGCTCACCCTGTTCCCCTTGTGGCTCTTCGTGCCGGCGGTCGTGCCGCGCACGCTCGCGCGCCTGGGACCGGACGAGGACGAGCGCTTGGTGCTGACCTATTGCGCGGTCGCCGCCGTGTTGCTGCTGCTGTTCCTGGTCACGCTCGGCGTCTCGGAATTTTCGCCCTTCCGGCTCTACCCCGTGTTCTGGCCGTTCGCGCTCTACCTGTTCCGCCGGGTGGACCGCGCCGGCTTTGCGCCGCACCGGGCCCGCTTCATGGCGGCGCTGCTGGCGGCCGTGTTCCTGGCGGTCGTTCTGCTGCGGATCCTACAGATCTATCTCGGCCCGGCATACTGCAAGGCCTGCCGGCTGCAGGCGCCCTACCCCCAGGTCGCGCGCGAGCTGGCGGCCCAGGGATTCCGCGGCCAGGGCACGATCCTGGCCGACGATGCGCACCTCGCCGGCAACATGCGCGTGCAGTTCCCCGCCGCGCGGGTCCTGGCCGCGCGCTATCCGCTGTTCCGGCCGCCCGCGCAAGGCGACGCGCGCGGGCAGTGCCTGGTCGTATGGCACGCCGGGAACGTCACGCGCATCCCGCCCCGCCTCGCCGGCCTTGCGCGCCACGCGGCCGGCCTGACCCTCGACGAGGCCCGACCGCCGCGCACGGTCGAGGCGGTCGTGCCCTACTCCGATACCGCGTTGGCGCGGCGGCGTACGATCACGATCGCCTACCAGATGCCCGACCGCGACGTCGGGAGCTGCCGGTGAGACGCCGGCGCCGCAGGCCGGCTGCATCCGGGCGCTCGCCGTCGAATCTTCGCGGTTGACCTATATCAAGGCACGAACCCGGCCGGCGCCTAGTGTCCGTCGCTGTTCCCGCCAGCGCAGGAGGCCGAGATGGCCGAGCTCTCGCGGCAAGAGCCCTCGGGTGCGATCGACGCCTTGCTCGGGCTGCGTCCGTCGACAGGCAGGGCGTTCGTCACGCGATGGAAGCGCCTGCTGCTTGCAGTGGGCGTGCTCGCGGCCCTCGCGGCAGGATGGCTTGGCTATGCGGCGCGCGGCGTCCACACGGCGGTGCGATACATCACGGCGCCTGCCGTAACCGGTGACCTGCACATTATCGTGACGGCGACCGGAAGCGTCCAACCCACGACCAAGGTCGATATCTCGAGCGAATTGTCGGGCATCGTCCGACGCGTGTTCGTCGACTACAATAGCCCGGTCAAGCGCGGACAGGTGCTGGCCGTACTGGATACGGACAAGCTTTCGGCGGCCGTCGAGAACTCCCGCGCCAAGCTTGCCGCGTTTCGCGCCAAGGTGACCGAGCTTGAGGCGACCATCGCGGAGACCGCGCGGGAGCTCGAACGCAAGACGGCGCTTGCGGCCAGGGATTTCAGCTCCCAGCGCGAATTTGACGTCGCCCGGTTCGCGCACAATCGCGCGATTGCGCAGCTGGCGAGCGCGCGCGCCGACGTGATTGCGGCCGAAGCGGACCTGAAGATCAACGAAACCAATCTGGGCAAGGCGTCGATCCATCCGCCGATCGACGGCATCGTGCTGAAACGCAGCGTCGATCCGGGTCAGACGGTTGCCTCCTCGCTGCAGGCCCCGGTGCTGTTCACGATCGCCGAGGACCTGACGAAGATGGAGGCGCAGGTCGATATCGACGAAGCCGATGTCGGCAAGGTGCGCGAGGGCCAGACCGCGATCTTCACGGTCGACGCCTATCCCGACCGGAAATTCCCGGCGAAGTTGCGGGAATTGCGCTATGCCTCGGAAACCGTGCAGGGCGTCGTGACCTACAAGGGCATCCTGACGGTGGACAATAGCGAACTGCTGCTGCGCCCGGGCATGACGGCAACGGCCGAGATTGCCGTGCAGGAGATTGCCGGCGCCCTGCTGGTGCCCAACGCAGCGCTTCGCTTCGTGCCGCCGGCCGACCAGCCGGCGGGCGAGAGCATCAGCCTCCTGAACCGGCTGATCCCGGTAATGCCGCGGGTGCGGCCGGCCAGCCAGCGCGAGGACACCGGGCCCGCGCGCAAGGTCTGGGTGCTTAGGGACGCCAGCGCGGTCGCAGTGCCGGTAACCGTCGGCGCCAGCGACGGCAGGCGCACGCAGATCGTCCAGGGCGGACTGAAGCCGGGAGATGCGGTGATCGTCGATTTGGCGGCAGCGAAGCGCTGAGGACCCGGGTCCATGGACGCCTCAGCCACGACGCCGCTGATCGCTTTCCGGAGCGTGACTAAGGTATTCGGCTCAGGCGCGGCCGCCGTACATGCCCTCGATGGCGTCGATCTTTCGATCGAGCGGGGCGAGTTCGTCGCGATCATGGGCCCGTCGGGGTCCGGCAAGTCGACGGCGATGAACATCATCGGCTGCCTCGATACGCCGACGACCGGCGAGCACTTCTTCATGGGCGTGGAAGTGGGCCGGTTGGACCGCTGGCGTCGGGCGCTGTTGCGACGCCGTTTCCTCGGCTTCGTGTTTCAGGGATTCAACCTGCTGCCGCGCACCAGCGCCGTCGAGAACGTCGAACTGCCGCTGGTCTACCGCGGCACGCCGCCGGATGAGCGCCGACGGCTGGCCTTGATCGCGCTGGAGCAGGTCGGCCTCACGGGCCGCGAGCAGCACACGCCCGCCGAGCTTTCCGGGGGCCAGCAGCAACGGGTCGCGATCGCCCGCGCGATCGTGACGGCGCCTGCGGTCCTGCTCGCCGACGAGCCGACCGGCAATCTCGACACCCGCATGAGCCGCGAGATCATGGCCCTGCTGACGCGCTTCAACCGCGAGCAGGGAATCACGGTCATCATGATCACCCACGAGCCCGACATGGCCGCCTATGCCGGCCGAACGATCCGTTTCGTCGACGGCCGCGTCGCCGACGGCGCCGACCGGAGCCGGGCGGCCTGATGCTGGTCGAGGCGATCAAGCTCGCGTTGCAGGCCGTTCGCCGAAACGCGCTGCGATCGTTCCTGACCGTGCTCGGGATCGTCATCGGCGTCGGCGCGGTTATCGCCATGGTCACGATCGGCAACGGCACCACCGCCAAGATCACGGCCGACTTGGCGAAGCTCGGCAGCAACCTGCTTTTCGTGGCGCCCGGCCAGTTCGGACCGGGCCGCGTCAGTGCGGACGCCAAAGCGTTCAATGTCCGCGATATCGAGGCCATGCGCAGCCAGCTTGGCGGCGTGCGCGCGGTCACTCCCGTCGCGCAGCGGTCGGTGACGGCCGTATACGGCGCGGAAAGCCGCAACACCGCCCTGATCGGCACCGACAACGCCTTCTTCATCACCCAGGACAGGGCGCGTGCCGGCGGGCGCATGTTCCTGGACGGCGAGGTACGCGCCGGCCGTGCGGCCTGCGTTCTCGGCCAGACGGTGCGCGAACGTCTGTTCGGGCAAACCGATCCCATAGGCCAGTCCATTCGCGTCAACAATCTGTCATGCGAAGTGGTGGGCTTGCTGGCGGCCAAGGGCCAGTCCAGCTTCGGCACCGACCAGGACGACGCGATCCTGATCCCCTTGCGCGCCTACCAGCGGCGGATCGCCGGCAATACCGACATCAACCGGATCTATGTCTCGGCCGAGGACGGTGTCGAAACCGGCAAGGTGCAGGCGGACATCGAGCGGCTGCTGCGCGAACGACGCAACATTTCTCCCGGCAAGGAGGACGACTTCACCGTTCGCGACATGAGGCAGATCGTCGAGACGACCGCCGGCACCACCACCATCCTCACCGGGCTGCTCGGCGCGGTGGCCGCCGTCAGCCTGCTGGTCGGCGGCATCGGGATCATGAACATCATGCTGGTGTCGGTGACCGAGCGGACGCGCGAGATCGGCATCCGCTTGGCCATCGGGGCGGTGGAGAGCCAGGTGCTGCTGCAGTTCCTGGTCGAGGCCGTGGTGATTTCGCTGTTTGGGGGCGTGATCGGGATCCTGTTCGGGCTCGGCATTGCCGCGGTCGCCACCTCGGCGCTCGGCGTCCCATTCCTTCTCGATGTGCGGATCGTCCTGATCGCGTTCGGCTTCGCCGCGTTGGTCGGCGTAGTATTCGGCTTTTTCCCGGCCCGCCGCGCCGCGCTTCTCGACCCGATCGAGGCGCTGCGGCACGAGTAGTTCGCGCTAATCCATGCGCTTCAGCGCTAGCACCGCATTCAGGCCGCCGAACGCGAAGGAGTTGCTGAGCGCGGCC
>CAYMTM010000107.1:0-15142 GCA_964393375.1 uncultured Rhodospirillaceae bacterium | reverse complement strand
GCCGCCAGGGCATGGGCGGCGCCGATCGCCGGTCCGTCGCCGACCAGGTCGAGCCCGACATAGACGCAGATGCTGGCGAGGTCGCGCGGCGGCATGGCGGCGATGATCTAGCACCAATCGGCCTGCGCTGCCCATGGCGCGCTTGACCGGCCGCGCCGCGCCTTGGAAGATCGGCCGCAATCGGACGGGGGGAAATCGACCATGGCCGCCAAGACCATACCGGGCGAAGACCTGGGCCTGCCGCGCTTTGCCGTGCCGGCGCCGGAGGAAGGCAAGACGGTCTATCCCTTCGATTTCAGCTCGCACCGGCGCGCCGGCAAGGCGCTGAAATTCGCCCTGTCGATCGACGATCCCGGCTTCAACGTGTTCGTGCTGGGCGAAAACCGCAGCGGCCGCATGACGGCGACGCTCAACTACCTTACCAGCAAGGCGGCCACGCGCCCTGCCGCCGACGACTGGGTCTACCTGTTCAACTTCCGCCGGCCGCACAAGCCCAAGCCCTACCGTATGGCACGGGGCGTCGGCCGGCACTTGCGCGATCGGCTGGCCACGATGATCCCGGCGTTGCGCCAGCAATTGCACGCCGCGTTCGAGGACCCCAAATACACCGCCCGGCTGCGCGGCGCCGGCGCCAAGCTGCGCGAACGCCTTGAGCTGGCCTATGCCGACCTTGAGGAAGAGGCCCGCAAGAAGGGCCTGAAGATCCAGCGCACCGAGCAGGGCATGGGGATTATCGCCGTCGACGCCGAGGGCAATCCGCGGCCATGGGAAGGCCTGTCGGCCGAGGAGCAGCAGCAGCTCACCAACTCGGCCCACGAGATCGGCGAGCGCATGCGCGCGATCGGCGCGGAGGCGCAGAAGGCCGAGCAGCAGGCCGGCGGCGTGGTGATGGACATCCGCCGGGACGTCGCCGACGGCATCATCGACGGGCCGATGATGCAGCTGGAGAGCGAGTTCGCGCACCATGCCGGCCTGCGACGCTGGCTGATCGAGCTGCGCGAGGACATCCTGGAGCATCTCGACCGGTTCCTGGCGGAGGTGCCCGCCGGCGGGCGTGACCACGCGATCGAGCGCTACTCCGTCAACCTGATCGTCGACAATACCGACAATCCGTACATGCCGGTGGTGCTGGAGCCGAACCCGACCTTCCAGCGCCTGTTCGGCGCGATCGAGTATCGCGCGGTCAGCGGCGCGCTGGAAACCGACTTCCGCATGATCCGCGGAGGAGCGCTGCATCGCGCCAACGGCGGCATCCTGGTGCTGCGCGCCGAGGCGGTAGCGCGCGAGCCGGGGGTGTGGGAGGCGCTCAAGGGCGCCATCCGCGACGGCGAGCTGCGCATCGAGGAGCCGCAGCGCGGCAACATGCCGGCATTGGTGGAATCGCTGGCGCCGAAGCCGATCCCGCTGAAGGTCAAGGTAGTGCTGATCGGCGCGCCGCGCTGGTACTACACCTACTACTCGGCCGACCCGAACTTCCTCGACTATTTCAAGATCAAGGCGGACATCGACCCGGACATGGATGCGACGCCGGAGAACCTGGCCGTCTACGCGCAGTTGTTGCGCGAGGCGGCGGCCAAGCACGCCAACGGGGCCACCCTGGACGAAGCGGCGGTCGGCTACCTGTTGGGCCAGGCCGCCCGCTGGTCCGACGCGCGCGACAAGCTGACCTCGAAGTTCGAGATGCTGGAGGACGTGCTGGCCGAGGCCGGCGCGCTCCGGCCCCCGGGCAATGGCGGGGTGATCGGCGTCGAGCAGATCCGTCAGGCCCTGGCCGAGCGCCGGAGCCGGAACGCGCGCGTCGAGGACCGCAGCCAGGAATCGATCCGCAAGAAGATCATCAACATCCTGACCGACGGCATGGCGCTGGGCCAGGTCAACGCGCTGACCGTGCTCGACATGGGCGACCATGGCTTCGGCCTGCCGTCCCGCATCAGCGCCAGCATCTATGTCGGCAGGCTGGGCGTCATCAACATCGAGCGCATGACCGAGATGGGCGGGCCGATCCAGCAGAAAGGCGTGCTCATCATCGAGGGCTTCCTCAACGGCCGCTTCGCGCAGCGCTTCCCTCTTTCGTTCGCGGCGTCCATCACTTTCGAGCAGAACTACGGCGGCGTCGAGGGGGACAGCGCGTCGATGGCCGAGCTGTGCGCGATCGTCTCGGCGCTGTCGGGCCTGAAGCTGCGCCAGGACATCGCCATCACGGGCTCGATGGACCAGCTCGGCAATGCCCAGGTGATCGGCGGCGCCAACTTCAAGATCGAAGGCTTCTTCCGCGCCTGCAAGGACCGCGGCCTGACCGGCAAGCAGGGCGTGATCGTGCCGCAGGCCAACGAGCGCAACCTGACCTTGCGCGACGAAGTGGTGGAGGCGGTACGGGCCGGGCAGTTCCACATCTGGAGCGTGAGCACCGTGGACGAGGCGGTAGCCCTGTTCACCGGCGTCCCGGTCGGCGAGCTGGACGCGGACGGCAACTATCCGCCGGATTCCGTCTATGGGCGCTGCATGGCGCGGTTGACCGCGTTCGACCGCATCCTGACCGAGCGCGCGGCGCACCGCTTCTAGGCCCGCGTGCCGGCAAGCGAGGCACCATGCTCTACGTGCTGATTTTCGAGGACGACCCGACCAAGCTGGACGTGCGCGAAAAGAACATGCAGGCGCATATCGAGTGGCTGGACCGCAACAAGGACCGGGTGCTGGTCGCAGGCTCGCTGCGCGAGGCTGCCGGCGCCACGCCGCTCGGCGGGCTTTGGATCGTCGACGTCGTCGACCGCGCCGCCGCCGAGGCGATCTACCGCGACGATCCGTTCTGGACCGCGGGCCTGCGCAAGTCGGTCACCGTGCGGTACTGGTCCAAGGCCTTCCCGGACCGCAAGGTTCGTATCTGAGCCGTCCCTACTCGGCCGCCGCCAGGCGCTCCGCCTGCTTGGGCCGGTCGGCCGGGAACAAGAGCGCGCCCAGGAACACGAAGGCGCCCATCGCCGCCAGCACCAGATAGACCGCCCAAAAGCCGCCGGCGTTGTCGTGCAGGTAGGAAACCAGCGGGACGGCGGCGCCCGCCGTCACGAACCCCATGAAATAGCGCACCGCGTAGATGCGCGAGCGCCAGGCGTCGGCCGAATAGCGGCCCAGCATGGTGTCGTTGATCGTGACCTGCCCGAAGATCGCGACCATGATGCCGGCGGCCGCCAGCACGATCGCCCAGTCGGTGGCGAAGGCGGCCGCCAGCAGGCACGGCGCGCTGAACGCCGAGACCAGCAGGAACGTGGTCTTGAGGCTGATGCGGTCGACCAGCCGGCCGACCACGAGCTGGGTCATGGCGCCGACGGTGAAGATCGCCGAGGCGAGCAGGCCGACGCCCAGGGTCGAGCCGACCAGCCCGGCGGCGCGTTCGTGGACCAGCTTGGGTACCGAAACGGTCGCCGACTGGAAGATCAGGCTGCCGGCGATCACCACGATCCCCAGCACCATAAAGATGCGGACCAGCACGTCGCGCGGCACGTCGAGCTTGCGCGCCGCGCCCTTGGCCGCCTTGCCGACGCCGTCCGGCACCATCGCCCAGAACGCAAGGCCCAGCGCGATCGCGATGGCGCCGGGGATGAAGAAGGCCCAGCGCCAGCCGAGCCAGTAGGTGATCGCGCCGGTGACGAGCGCGGCGGCCGCCACGCCCAGGTTGCCGAACACGCCGTTGAGCCCCATCACGCGCCCCAGCCGGTCTCCCGCCGCCGCGGCCGCCAGCATGGCGTTGCCGATCGGGTGGTAGATCGAGGAGAAGACGCCGAGCACGGTCAGGTTGACCGCAAGCAGGATCGGCGAGGTGCTGAGCCCGGTGAGGACCGCCGACGCGCCGATGCCCAGCAGGAACACGACCATCATGTTGCGCCGGCTCCAACGGTCGCCGAGCCAGCCCGCGGGCAGCGAGCCCGCGCCGAACGCGACGAAGCTGCCGAGCGAGAGCGCCAGCAGCTCGCCGTAGCTCCAGCCGAAGTCCGCCCCCATGCCCAGCACGGCGGTGGGGAAGATCAGCAGGAAGAAGTGGTCGACGAAATGGGCGGCGTTGATGAACGCCACCAGGCGCGTGCTCAAACCCATAGCCTGTCCCCGACGGTGGGCGGTCGCTGGACAGGATAGCCTGTCCGGTCCACGCTGTTCTGCCAAGTTTTGTCGCGAAACGGACATGCCCCGCAGCACCGACCCGAACGACTACCAGCGCGTTCCCCGTCCCGTGGCGGCGATGCCGAAGCCGTTCAAGGACGGCGAGGTCATCCCGCCCCACCGCCACCGCCGCGCGCAGCTCATTTACGCGGCCACCGGGGTGATGCGCGTCACCACGATGTCGGGCGCCTTCGTGGTGCCGCCGCAGCGCGCGCTGTGGGTGCCGCCGGGCGAGGAGCATTCGCTCGAGATGCGCGGCGCCGTGGCGATGCGCACGCTCTACATCGAGCCGGCAGCCGCCCGCGGCATGCCCGGGCAATGCGTGGTGATCGAGGTTTCGGCGCTGCTGCGCGCCCTGGTCCATGCGGCGATGGAGGAGCCGGTGCTCTATGACCGCCGGGGACGCGGGGGGCTAATCATGCGCCTGCTGCTGGCCGAGCTGAAGGCTGCGCCGCGCCTGAGGCTCAGCGTCCCGATGCCCGCCGATCCGCGCCTGCTGCGCCTGTGCGGATCGCTGGTGCGTCATCCGCAGTCCGGCGCGACGCTGGAGCGCTGGGCCGAGCATGTCGGCGCCAGCGCGCGCACCATGGCCAGGCTGTTCCGCCGCCAGACCGGCATGACCTTCGGCGCCTGGCGCCAGCAGGTGCGGCTGGTGGAGGCCCTGTCGCAGCTCGCGAGCGGCGCGCCGGTCGGGCGCGTGGCCGAGGCCCTGGGCTACCGCAGCGCCAGCGCCTTCACCCAGATGTTCCGCCGCGCGCTGGGCCGGACGCCGCGGGAGTATGCGATGCCGCCCGAGGACTCGACCGGCTAGGCGATCGGCGCTAGTTGTTGCGCCCCGTCCCTTCCCCACCAGAAGCGAAGAACCATGGCAAGCGAATTCCCCACCCAGGCCCGTGTCGTCGTGATCGGCGGCGGGGTAATCGGCTGTTCCGTCGCCTACCACCTGGCCAAGCGCGGCTGGAAGGACGTGCTGCTGCTGGAGCGCAAGGAGCTGACCTGCGGCACCACCTGGCACGCGGCCGGGCTGATCGGCCAGCTCCGCGCCACGCAGAACCTGACGCGCCTGGCGGTCTATTCGGCCGAGCTCTATGACGGGCTGGAGAAGGAGACCGGCCAGGCCACCGGCTATCGCCGCCACGGCTCGCTCAGCGTGGCCTGCGACCACGAGCGGTTCGAGGAGATGAAGCGCGGCGCGTCGATGGCCAGCAACTGCGGGCTGGAAGTGCAGGTGCTGACCCCCGACCAAGCCAAGGAGAAATACCCGCTGCTGCGCACCGACGACATGGTGGGCGCGGTGTTCCTGCCGCGCGATGGCGCCTTGAACCCGATCGACGTGACCCGGGCGCTGGCGATCGGCGCGCGGCAGAACGGCGTGCGCATCGTCGAGCACACCAAGGTGACGGGAATCCGGGTCGAGGGCGGCCGCGCCGTCGGCGTGAAGACCGAGAAAGGCGACGTGCGCGCGGAGTATGTCGTCAATTGCGCCGGGATGTGGGGGCGCGAGGTCGGCGCGATGGCGGGCGTGGCGGTGCCGCTGCACGCCTCCGAGCATTTCTACGTGGTGACCGAGCCGATCCCCGGCCTGCCCAAGAACCTGCCGGTGCTGCGCGAGCCGGGACGCTGCATCTACGTCAAGGAGGACGCGGGCAAGCTGCTAGTCGGGTGTTTCGAGCCGGTCGCCAAGCCCTGGGGCATGAACGGCATCCCGGAGGATTTCGCGTTCGGCACCCTGCCCGACGACTTCGACCATTTCCAGCCGCACCTCGAAAGCGCCATGCACCGTATCCCCGCGCTGGAGAAGGCGGGCTTGCAGACCTTCTTCAACGGTCCGGAGAGCTTCACGCCCGACGACCGCTACCTCTTGGGCGAGGCGCCGGAGGTGAGGAACTTCTTCGTCGCGGCCGGGTTCAACTCGATCGGGATCCAGTCGGCCGGCGGCGCCGGCAAGGTGCTGGCGGACTGGATCGTCGACGGCCGCGCGCCGATGGACCTGTGGGACGTCGACATAAGCCGCATGATGCCGTTCCAGGTCAACCGCAAGTACCTGCACGACCGCACGGTCGAAGGCCTGGGCCTGCTCTACGCCATGCACTGGCCGTTCCGCCAGGTGGAAAGCGCGCGGGGGGCGCGCAAGTCGGCACTGCACGACCGGCTGACCCAGGCCGGCGCCTGCTTCGGCGAGACGGCGGGCTGGGAGCGCGCGAACTGGTTCGCGCCGAAGGGGACGAAGGCCGAATACGCATACAGCTACGGCCGGCAGAACTGGTTCGAGCATTCGGCGGCGGAGCACCGCGCCTGCCGTGAGGCCGTCGCCCTGTTCGACCAGTCGAGCTTCGCGAAATACCTGGTGCAGGGCCGCGATGCCGAGCGCGTGCTGAACCTGGTGTCGTGCAACGACGTAGCGGTCCCGCCCGGCCGCGTGGTCTACACGCAATGGCTCAATCCCCAGGGCGGCATCGAGGCCGACCTGACCGTCACGCGGCTGGACGAGCGGCGCTTCCTGGTGGTCACCTCCGCCGCATCGCAGCGCCACGATCTCGGCTGGCTGGAGCGCAACATTCCGGACGGCGCGCATTGCGTCGCGACCGACGTGACGTCCGCCTGGGCGACCTTGGGCGTCATGGGGCCGAAGTCGCGGGACCTGCTCCAGAGCCTGACCCCGGACGACCTGTCGAACGCCGGCTTCCCCTTCGGCACCTCGCGTGAGATTGACCTGGGTTACGCGCGGGTGCGCGCCACGCGCATCACCTATGTCGGCGAGCTGGGCTTCGAGCTCTACGTGCCGAGCGAATTCGTGCAGGGCGTGTATGACGCGATCGCCGCCGCCGGCCCGGCATTTGGCCTGAAGCACGCGGGCTATCACGCCATGAATTCGCTGCGCATCGAGAAGGCCTATCGCCACTGGGGCCACGATATCGGCCCGGACGACGACCCGATCCAGGCCGGACTCGGCTTCTGCGTGGCCTGGGACAAGCCCCAGGATCGCCAATGGGGCGGCTTCATCGGGCGCGAGGCCCTGCTGGCGAAGCGCGGCAGGCAGCCCAGCAAGCGCCTGGTCCAGTTCGCGATGGAGAGCGACAAGCCGCTCGTCTACCACAACGAGCCGATCTGGCGCGACGGCAAGCGTGTGGGGTATCTCAGCTCTGGCATGTTCGGCCACACGCTCGGCCGGTCGATCGGGCTCGGCTACGTGAAGGCCGAGGGCGAATGCACGCCCGATTTCGTGCTGTCCGGCAAATACGAGATCGAAATCGCCCGCGACCGCTTCCCCGCCAAAGCATCGCTGAAGCCGATGTACGATCCCACCAGCGCCCGGATCAAGGCGTAGCGTCGCGCCGGCGCCGTGGTTCCCGGCAGCCAGCCCTGTGGTGGAAAGCGTCTGGCCGGAGGATCGCCGTGGCCGACCGCACCCTGCTCGACCGGATGACGGTGGACCCGAAGCTCTGCTTCGGCGAGCCTTGCATCCGCGACCATCGGATTTGGGTGTCGATGATCCGGGACAAGCTGGCCTGCGGCATTCCAATGGCCGAAATTCTCGCCGACCATCCCGGTTTGGTCGAAGACGATATCCGCGTCCGCGTCGCCTATGGCACGGCGAAGCGCGGTTAGTCTCCGCAAAGCGTCTGAGCTACGCCACCTGCTTGCAACCCTCGGGCTTGAGCTTGCGTTCGGTCGAGGCGGGGAATTTCGCGAGCTTGGCCGCGGGGCGGATCGGGCGGCGCACCAGCTCGCCGCCGCAGTTGGGACAGCGCCCGTGCAGCACGCCTTCGGCGCAGGTCCGGCAGAAGGTGCATTCGAACGAGCAGATCCGCGCGTCCATCGAATCGGGCGGCAGGTCGCGGTTGCAGCACTCGCAGTTCGGGCGGAGCTGAAGCATGGCGGGCGTTCCTTCTCGTGGCGTTGGCGCGAAGCCTCATCCTTCGATGAGCTCAGGATGAGGAAAAAATGACGCCGTCCTCGTGGCAAGCCTCGCCCTGAGCCTGTCGAAGGGCGGACCATAAGGACCCCGCAGGGTCATCCCGCCGGCTTGTCGATCATCCGCCCCAGGCGGCGGCCGCCGAAAATGTGGATGTGCAGGTGCGGGACTTCCTGGTTGGCGTCGCGGCCGTTGTTGGCGAGGATGCGGTAGCCGCTGTCCACCACGCCCATCTCGCGCGCCGCACGCCCCACCGCGCGCACGAAATCGGCCATCTCGGCGTCGCTCGCCTTGGCCGAAAAATCCTCCATCGAGACATAGGCGCCCTTGGGGATCACCAGAACGTGCACCGGCGTCTGCGGGCGGATGTCGTGGAAGGCCAGCGAATGCGGCGTCTCGAACAGCTTCTTGCAGGGAATCTCGCCGCGCAGGATGCGGGCGAACACGTTGTTCGGGTCGTAAGCCATGGTTGACGCCTGCGGCTAAAGGGACGGCGGCGCGGGCGACTTGTTGCGTGCCAGCTTTTCCGCGATGCCCGAGACGCCCTCGCGGCGCTGCAGTTCGGCCCACACGTCGGCCGGCTTCACGTTGCACTGCGCCCACATGACGAACAGGTGGTAGAGCAGGTCGGCGCTTTCGGCCACCAGCTTGTCGCGGTCGCCCAGCACGCCTTCCAGCGCCGCCTCGACCGCTTCTTCGCTCAGCTTCTGGGCGATCTTTTTCGGGCCTTGCAGGAACAGCTTGGCGGTGCGCGAGATGGAAGGGTCGCCGCCGCGCCGCTCGCAGATCGCGCGGAACAGCCGGTCCAGGACCTCGGCGTCGCCGTTGGATTCGCCCATGACGTCGGCCTTTCAACCCCTGCGACAAGGATTCGGTAGCAGAACCGAAACCTGGCTGCCACAGAATTCAGCCCGGGACCGTACGTACGGGAATGCCGGCGGCCTTCAGATGCGCCTTGGCCTGGGCCAGCGAATACTTGCCGAAATGGAAGATCGAGGCCGCCAGCACCGCCGAGGCGTGACCGTCGCGGATGCCCTCCACCAGGTGGTCGAGCGCGCCCACGCCGCCCGAGGCGATCACCGGCACCGTTACCGCGTCGGCGACGGCGCGCGTGAGCGCGACGTCGAAGCCGTTGCCGGTGCCGTCGCGGTCCATCGAGGTCAGCAGGATCTCGCCAGCCCCGGCCGCGGTCATCCGTTTCGCCCATCCGACCGCGTCGATGCCGGTGTCGTTGCGCCCGCCATGGGTGAAGACGTCCCAGCGGTCCGGACCCACCTGCTTGGCGTCGATCGCGACCACCACCAGCTGCCGGCCGAACTTCTGCGCGGCCTGCGCGACGAAGTCGGGATTCTTCACCGCCGCGGTGTTGATCGAGACCTTGTCGGCGCCCGCCAGCAAGAGCTTGCGAATGTCCTCGATCGTCCTGACCCCGCCGCCCACCGTGAGCGGCATGAAGCACTGCTCGGCCGTGCGGCTGACCGCGTCGAGCAGCGTGTCGCGGTTCTCGTGGCTGGCGGTGATGTCCAGAAAGCAGAGCTCGTCCGCGCCCGCCGTGTCGTAGGCGCGCGCCTGCTCCACCGGATCGCCGGCATCGACCAGGTCGACGAAGCGCACGCCCTTGACCACGCGCCCGTCCTTTACGTCCAGGCACGGAATGATCCGCACGCGCAGCATGTCAGTCCGCCATCGCGGTCAGCGCCCGCCTGAGGTCGATCCGGCCGTCATAGAGCGCGCGGCCGCAGATCACGCCGTCGAGCCCGGGCGCGGCGGCGCGCAGCGCGTAGAGATCGTCGATCGACGACACCCCGCCGGAGGCGATCACCGGCATCCTGGCCGTGCGCGCCAGATGGGCGGTCGCCTCGACGTTCGGACCTTCGAGCGCGCCGTCGCGGTCGATGTCGGTGTACACCAGCGCCGCCACGCCGGCATCGGCGAAGCGGGCCGCCAGTTCGTCGACCGTGGTGTCGCTGGTCTCCGTCCAGCCGCTGACCGCGACCTTGCCGTTGCGCGCGTCGACACCCACGGCCACGCGGTTGGGGAAGCGCCGGCAGGACCGGCGAACGAGATCGGGGTCTTTAAGCGCAGCGGTGCCCAGCACCACGCGCTCGACCCCGCGCGCCAGCCAGGTTTCCACGCCGGCGTCGTCGCGGATGCCGCCGCCGAGCTGCACGGGCGCCTTGACCGCCCGCAGAATGGCCTGGACGGCCGCCGCGTTGACCGCACGGCCGGCCACGGCGCCGTCCAGGTCGACGACGTGGATCCAGGCGCAGCCCGCCTCGGCGAACTGCCGGGCCTGGGCGGCGGGGTCGGTGTTGAACACGGTCGCCCTGGCCAGGTCGCCGCGCAACAGCCGCACGCACTGACCGCCCTTGAGGTCGATGGCGGGGTAGAGGATCACGGGCGCCACCGCAGGAAATTGGCGATCAGGCGCAGGCCCGCGGCTTGGCTCTTCTCCGGGTGGAACTGGGTGCCGGCCATGTTGGCGTGGCGAACCGCGGCGGCGACCGCGCCGCCATAGTCGGCCGTCGCCGCCACGTCGTCCGGATCGCGCGCGTGGAGCGCGTAGGAATGCACGAAATACATCGGCTCGCCCGCGGCCAGGCCCTCGAACAGCGGCTCGCCGGCCCGCGCCTGCACGTCGTTCCAGCCCATATGCGGCACCTTCAGCCCGCCCTGGGGCTCGATCGCCCGGACCTCGCCCGCGATCCAGCCGAGGCCGGCGTGGGTTCCGAATTCCACCCCGCGCTCGGCCATCAGCTGCATGCCGACGCAGATGCCGAGAAACGGCCGGGCGCGGCGCCGCACCGCCTCCTCCAGCGCCTCGCGCATGCCCGTCGTGGCCTTGAGCCCGTTCATGCAGTCGGCGAAGGCGCCGACGCCCGGCAGCACGATGCGGTCGGCCTGGCGCACCGCTTCTGGATCGGCCGTGACGGCAATGTGCGCGGCGCCGGCGGCCGCGCGCTCGAACGCCTTGGCGGCCGAGCGCAGATTGCCCGACCCGTAGTCGACGATCGCGACGCGCTCGGCCATGGCGAGGGTCAGCGCGCGCCGATCGCGGCCAGATCGACGAAGCGGCGCGCCGCGGAATCCTGGTCGGCGCCCCCGACGATCCCGATTTCCGGCAATCCCTGGCGCGCGAGCTTGCGCCGGCGGATGTCGTTCCCCTCGGCGGCGATCAGCACGGCCACCGCCAGCTCCAGCACCGACAGCACCTCCTGGGCACCGGGCATCAGCGCCTGGAGTCCGCCGAAGACGCCGGCAACACCGGCCCACAGCGCGGCCCACAGCCACAGCCCGTGCCACAGCGCCCAGATCGGCCCGAAGAAAAGTGCCGGCCAGCAGAAGCCCTCCTTCACCAGCACCGCGTCGTCCATCGGCGTTCCGGGCGCCCGGTGAACCGTATAGACGCGCAGGCGCATCGCTAGAGCACGCCCTTGGTCGAGGGCACCGCGCCGGCCTGGCGCGGGTCCGCCTCGATGGCCTGGCGCAGCGCGCGAGCCAATCCCTTGTAGCAGCTCTCGACGATGTGGTGGTTGTTCTCGCCGTAGAGGTTCTCGACGTGCAGCGTCACGCCCGCCGCCTGGGCGAAGGCCTGGAACCACTCCTTGAACAGCTCGGTGTCCATCTCGCCGAGCTTGGGCTTGGTGAACTTCACCTTCCAGATCAGGTAGGGCCGGTTCGACACGTCGAGCGCCACGCGCGTCAGCGTCTCGTCCATCGGGATCAGCGCGTCGCCGTAGCGCCTGATGCCCAGGCGCTCGCCCAGGGCCTTGGCGACCGCCTGGCCGATCACGATGCCGGTATCCTCGGTGGTGTGGTGGAAGTCGATGTGCAGGTCGCCCTTGGCCTCGACCTCCAGGTCGATCAGGGAGTGGCGCGAGAGCTGCTCCAGCATGTGGTCGAGAAAGCCGATGCCGGTCTTGACCGCATAGCGCCCCGTGCCGTCCAGATTGACGCTGGCGGCGATCCTGGTCTCCTTGGTGCTGCGCTCGACGCGCGCCTTTCTGGCGGCCATCGTCCACACTCCTTCCAGCGCAGCTTCTAGCAGGAACCGGGCCGGGCGGACAGGGCCTTGCGGCCATGCCCGCCCTTGACCTGCGGGCGAAACTGCCCAGATTCCAGGGCTGTATCTCCAATCCGGGCCCTCGGGAATCCAGCCTATGACCGAACGCTCCGCGCCGGCGATGCACGGCACCACCATCCTTTCGGTCCGCAAGGGCGACAAGGTCGTCGTTGCCGGCGACGGCCAGGTGACCATGGGCAACACGGTGATGAAGTCCAACGCCAGGAAGGTACGCCGCCTGTCGAAGGGCGAGGTGATCGCGGGTTTCGCCGGCGCCACCGCCGACGCCTTCGCGCTGTTTGAACGACTTGAAGCCAAGCTCGAGCAGCACCCGGGCCAACTCGCGCGGGCCTGCGTGGAACTCGCCAAGGACTGGCGCACCGACCGCTACCTCAGGCGCCTGGAAGCCATGATGGCGGTGGCCGACAGGCAGGTCTCGCTGATCGTCTCGGGCACCGGCGACGTGGTGGAGCCGGAGGACGGTTTGATCGGCATCGGCTCGGGCGGCGCCTATGCGCTGGCCGCGGCGCGCGCGCTCAAGGACATCGACGGTATGGACGCCGAGGCGGTCGCGCGCAAGGCCATGGCGATCGCCGCCGGCATCTGCATCTACACCAACGACAGCATAACGATCGAAAGCCTCTAGGGAATCCGAATGACATCCTTCACCCCGCGCGAGATCGTCGCCGAGCTGGACCGCCACATCGTCGGCCAGAACGACGCCAAGCGCGCCGTCGCCATCGCGCTGCGCAACCGCTGGCGCCGCCAGCAACTGCCGGAAGACCTGCGCGAGGAGGTGCTGCCCAAGAACATCCTGATGATCGGCCCCACGGGCGTCGGCAAGACCGAGATCGCGCGCCGCCTGGCGCGCCTGGCCCAGGCGCCGTTCCTCAAGGTCGAGGCGACCAAGTTCACCGAGATCGGCTATGTGGGCCGCGACGTCGAGCAGATCGTGCGCGACCTGACGGAGATCGCGATCGCCATGACCCGCGAGCGCCTGCGCAAGGAAGTGAAAGCCAAGGCGGAACTTCGCGCCGAGGAGCGGGTGATCGACGCGCTGGTGGGCGAGAACGCCGGCGTCGAGACGCGCCAGAAGTTCCTGAAGATGCTGCGCGAGGGACAGCTCGACCAACGCGAGATCGAGATCCAGACCGCCGACACCGGCGGCATGAGCCTGCCCACTTTCGATATCCCCGGCATGCCCGGCGCGCAGATGGGCATGATCAACCTCAACGAGATGCTGGGCAAGGCGTTCGGCGGCCAGCGCACGAAGCCAAGACGCATGACCGTGGCCGAGAGCTACCAGGTGCTGATCCAGGAGGAGAGCGACAAGCTTCTGGACCAGGAGAAGGTGACGGCCGAGGCGCGCAACGCGGTGGAGCAGAACGGCATCGTCTTCATCGACGAGATCGACAAGATCTGCGCGCGCTCCGAGCGGATCGGCGCGGATGTGAGCCGCGAGGGCGTGCAGCGCGACCTGCTGCCGCTGATCGAGGGCACCTCGGTGCCGACCAAGCACGGCACGGTCAAGACCGACCATATCCTGTTCATCGCGTCCGGCGCCTTCCACCTGGCCAAGCCCAGCGACCTCTTGCCCGAGCTGCAGGGCCGGCTGCCGATCCGCGTCGAGCTGCAGGCGCTCAAGAAGGACGACTTCAAGCGCATCCTGACCGAGCCCGAGGCGAGCCTGATCAAGCAGTACAAGGCGCTCCTGAAGACCGAGGACGTCGAGCTGGAATTTTCCGAGGACGGCATCGAGGCGATCGCCGAGCTCGCCACCCAGATCAACGCCAGCGTCGAGAACATAGGCGCACGGCGCCTGCACACCGTGATGGAGCGCCTGCTGGAGGAGATCAGCTTCACCGCCACCGACACGCCGCGCGCGATAGTGAAAATCGACGCCGCCCTGGTGCAGGAACGCGTCGCCCCGCTGGCGAAGAACGCGGATCTGAGCCGGTTTATCTTGTAGGCGCGCCGGCGGCTTCTACGCCGCGAGCGGATTCTCCCAGCGCAGCCCGGGAAAGCGCGCGAAGTCCCGATCGGACGAGCAGAGCGTCAGTCCTTGCTCGATCGCAAGAGCAGCGATGTGTGCAGCTGGTACGAGGTTGCCATCCACGCTTGCGCTCAATAGCAGTGTGCCGAGAATATCTGCGTGCCTATTGCCCGGCTCTGGAATCCATACCGGGTCGCACTCCAACCACTCGGTCACTTGCTGCCAGGCCTCCGCCATCGGGGCGGCACGCTCGAACAAGCGTCGGTTGGTCGTAACGCGAAGGAAGGCGAGCAAACTCACCCAGGGCAACCCTAGCCGAGCCGGGCCGTTGAGTTGATGGTTAAGCCACGTCCTGGCCGCCACGTGCTGGGGAAACGAGTCGGTATAGGCGTAGATGAGGATACTGGAATCGACGATGATCACCTGTACGCCTCGCCCTCGGCCCACGCAAGAACCTCGGCGATGTTGTCGACGTTCGGCAGTTTCGGACGACCGAGGGACACCGAGCGTGTCTCGTAGGGTTTGCGACGTTTCGGGCGCGCGGTCATCTCCCTGATCCCGCGGCGCAAGGCCTCGTTGATCAAATCCTTCATGCTGTCGTCGCGTGACTTGCGCAGGCGCTCCAGCGCCGCGGCAACGTCATCCTCGATGGTCAAGGTCGTTCTCATGATGTCAAGGTAAGAGCGTGATGACTTGATGTCAATGGATTGATGCCTTGATGTCTACCCCTCCCCACCCGCCTTCACCATCCTCAGCATCGCCGCCACCGTCTCGTCGGTGAGCTTGGCGATGTCGCGGGCCAAGAGATTCGCGAGCTCGGTGCGCTGGGGATCGAGGCCGGACGTGTCCACCACGACGCGGGGGTGCGAGAGCTGGGCCAGGCGGTGGAGTTCCTCGGCGTCGTCCCAGATGATGTTGAAGAAGGCGCAGACCCGCCGCACGAAATAGCGGCTGGGCTTTCCGCGCTGGCCGTGCTCGAGCGCGGAGAGATAGGCCGGCGTCACGTCGAGCGCCTCGG
>CAYMTM010000106.1:0-15189 GCA_964393375.1 uncultured Rhodospirillaceae bacterium | reverse complement strand
CCTGCTGTCGCCGGGCGGCGTGCATTCGCACCAGGACCACTTGGCCGCACTGGCGCGTATCGTGGCGCAGGCGGGCGTCGCGGTCGCGGTCCACGCCTTCCTCGACGGGCGCGACACGCCGCCGAAAAGCGCGCCGGACTATCTCGCCAAGTTCCAATCCGACATCGCCGATGCGCCGGGTGCTACGATCGCCACGGTCTGCGGGCGCTACTACGCGATGGACCGCGACAAGCGCTGGGAACGGGTCGCGCTGGCCTATGACGCGCTGGTCGACGCGAAGGCGCCGCGCGCCGGCGATGCGGTCGCGGCCGTGCGGGCCAGCCACGAAGCGGGCGTCACCGACGAGTTCGTCAAGCCCGTGGCGGTCGGCGCCTATCCGGGCATGCGCGAGGGCGACGGCGTGCTGATGGCCAATTTCCGCGCCGACCGCGCGCGCGAAATCCTGGCCGCGCTGCTCGATCCCGCCTTCGACGGATTCGAGCGCCCGCGCGTGGTGAAATTCGCCGCCGCGCTCGGCATGGTCGAATACTCGGCGGCGCTCAACCGCCTGCTCGACGTCGCCTTTCCGTCCTCGCGCCTGGCCAACGGATTGGGCGAGGTCGTCGCCAAGGCGGGGCTGCGTCAGCTCCGCATCGCCGAGACCGAGAAATACGCGCACGTCACGTTCTTCTTCAACGGCGGCGAGGAAGCGGTCTTTCCCAACGAGGAGCGCATTCTGGTGCCATCGCCCAAGGTCGCGACCTACGACCTGAAGCCCGAGATGTCGGCCTTCGAGGTGACGGACAGGCTGGTCGCGGCGATCGAGTCGGGCCGGTTCGACCTGATCGTCGTCAACTACGCCAACACAGACATGGTGGGCCATACCGGCGACCTCAAGGCCGCGATCAAGGCGGTCGAGGCGGTCGACCGGTGTCTCGGCCGGCTGGAGGAGGCCGTCCGCAAGGCCGGCGGCGCGATATTCGTCACCGCCGATCACGGCAACGCCGAGATGATGCACGATCACGCGACCGGCCAGGCGCATACCGCGCACACGATGAACCTGGTGCCGGCGATTCTGGTCAACGCGCCCAAGGGCGTGATGCGGCTGGCCGACGGCAGGCTGGCCGACGTGGCGCCGACCTTGATCGAGCTGATGGGCCTCGAACGGCCGGCCGAGATGACGGGCGCCTCGCTGCTGGTGCGGGACCAAGAGCGTGCGATCGCCTAGCGGCGATTCCCGTCTCGGCGCGGCAACGGTCGCGCTGCTGCTCGCGCTTTCCGCAACCACGCTGCCGGTCGCCGGTGCCGGGGCGCAGACGCCGCCGGGCCTGTCCGAGGACCAGCGCAAGCTCGACATGCTCAGGAAGGCCGAGCGCGAGGCGCGCGACAAGGCGGCCGAGCTTCGGCGGCGCGAGGAGCAGATGGCGTCCGACCCGCGCAAGGCGGGCGAGCTCGCCGCCGCGCGTCGCGACCGCCAGCTCGCCGACGACCAGGCCGAGCGGCTTGGCGCCGAGATCGCAGCGCTCGGCGACCATCTCCTGAAGATGGAGGCGACGCAGAAGGAGCAGGACGAGATCAAGCGCCGCCTTCGCCTGGCGACCGAGCGCGCCGCCGAGCAGCAGAAGCGCGAGGAGGAAGCCGGCCAGCGCGAGGAACGCCTGCGCCGCGAGCGGCGCGAGGCGGTCGAGCGCGAGATCGACCAGGAGCGCGAATTGCGGCGGCTCGAGGAGGAGACCCGGCGTCTGGTGGCGGAAAAATCGGCCAAGCGGGCCGCGCTGGCGCAGGAAAGCAGGCGGCGCGACCAGGTGGTGGCGGCGCTGCTGCGCCTGTCGGGCAACGAGCCGGCCTTTCTGGTGGCGATGCCCGGCGCGCCGCTCGACAATGTGCAAGGCGCGCTGGCGTTCCGCTTCCTCGAGCAGGACTTGCGGAGACGGTCGCTGGCGTTGAACGCATCGCTGGAATCCCTGAGCCAGGCGCGCGCCGCAATCGAAGAGGCGCGCCGGCGGACCGACTCGACGCGCGAAGCGCTCGCGGCCGAGAAGGCGCGGATCGAGCGGATGCTGACGGAGAGCGCCGAGGACCAGCGCCGCGCCGCCGGGCTGCGCCAGAAGGAGATCGAACTGGCCAACCGGCTGCGCGCCGAGGCCCGTGATCGCGAGGAATTGATCGCAGCGCTGGTCAAGGATCGTCGCGAGCGCGAGGCGGCCGAGGCGAAGGCGCGCGAGGAGGCCCGCAAGGCCCGCGAGGCGGAGGAACGCCGGCTCGCCACCGAGGCGAAGGCCCGCGCCGCGGCCCAGGCGGCCCAACAGGCGGCCCGACCGCAAGCCCCACAGCAGGTCCAGCCGGTGTCGCCGCCCCCGCAGCAGACGGCGATGGCGGTGCCGAACGGCGCGCCGGCGGCCGGCGAGCGCCCGCGGGACATCCGCGCCGCGGCGCCAGCGCGCGGCGCCATGCTGAACCCGGTGTCCGGCCGGATCATCAGGCATTTCGGCCAGACCGACGACGCCGGCACGGCCAGCAAAGGCTTGGTGTTCAATGCCAATCCGGGCGCGCGGGTGCTCGCCCCCTATGATGGCCAGGTGGTCTATGCCGGCCCGTTCCGCGGCTATGGCCGCATCTTGATCATCGAGCACGCCGGTGGATATCATACGATGCTGTCTGGCCTGGGACGCATCGATTGCGCGGTTGGCCAATGGGTTGTCGCCGGGGAACCGCTGGCGCTCCTGGCCGAGCAGGGTGGTGCGGGCCTCTATGTCGAACTCCGGCGCGACGGACAGCCCGTCAACCCCGTGCCCTGGCTGGCGGCGGGGAATGGCTGAGCATCCGTCGGATTCACGCGGCAGAAGGCGAAGGTAGGACGACCATGCGATATCTGCGTTTCGCGGCGATGACCGCGCTGGCCCTGTTGGTGCCCTCGGTCCAGGCCGGGCCGCCGACCAACAGCTCGGAAACCTACCGGCAGCTCAACCTGTTCGGGGACGTGTTCGAGCGGGTGCGGGCGGATTACGTCGAGAAGATCGGCGACCAGGAGCTGATCGAATCAGCGATCCAGGGCATGCTCGCTTCGCTCGATCCGCACTCCAGCTACATGAACGCGAAAAGCTTCCGCGACATGCAGGTGCAGACCAAGGGCGAGTTCGGCGGACTGGGCATCGAGGTGACGCTGGAGAACGGCTTGGTCAAGGTCGTCTCGCCGATCGACGACACGCCGGCCGCGCGCGCCGGCCTTCGGCCCGGCGACTACATCACGCATCTCGACGGCGAGCAGGTCATGGGCCTGTCGCTGCAGGAGGCGGTCGAGAAGATGCGCGGGCCGGTCAACTCGGACATCAAGCTGACGATCCGCCGCGAGGGCCGCGACCAGCCGCTCGAGGTGACCCTCACCCGCGCCCAGATCAAGATCCAGTCCGTGCGCAGCCGGACCGAGGGCGATATCGGCTACATCCGGATCACCACCTTCAACGAGCAGACCGACAAGGGGCTCGAGCGCGCCATCGAACAGATCAAGAAGGACCTCGGCAACAAGCTGGTCGGCTACGTGCTCGACCTGCGCAACAATCCTGGCGGCCTGCTCGACCAGGCCGTTTCGGTGTCCGACGCCTTCCTCGACAAGGGCGAGATCGTCTCGACCCGCGGCCGCGGCAGCGAGGACGGCCAGCGCTACAATGCCCGGGCCGGCGACTTGGCCAACGGGCTGCCGATCGTGGTGCTGATCAACAGCGGATCGGCCTCGGCCTCCGAGATCGTCGCCGGCGCGTTGCAGGATCATCGCCGCGCCATCGTCATGGGCACGCGCTCGTTCGGCAAGGGCTCGGTGCAGACCATCATCCCGTTGCCCGGCCACGGCGCCATGCGGCTGACTACGGCGCGTTACTACACCCCGTCCGGCCGGTCGATCCAGCAGAAGGGAATCGAGCCGGACATCGTGGTCGAGCAGGGGCATTTCGAGGCTGCGAAGGAAGGCCGTACCCGAAGCGAGAAGGACCTCCGGCACTCGCTGTCCAATCCCGAGGAGGCGAAAAAGGACGAAAGCAAGAAAGACGAGGGCAAGAAGGACGACGACAAGTCGGCGTCCGACAAGAAGCCGCCGGAAAGCAAGCCGGGCGACGCGAAGAAGCCCGACGCCAAGACGGCCGCGACCAAGCCCGAGGACTACCAGCTCGACCGCGCGCTCGACCTTCTGCGCGGCGTGAGCCTGTTCAAGGGACGGATGGTCAATTAGCACCGCCGATCCGCGCGACGACAACGGCGAAGCGGCGGCCGGCGACGGCGCGGGCGAGGGCGGTCGTGGCGCGCGGATTTCAGGGCGCCGCCTCGTCGCGCTGGCCGCGCTGTTCATGCTGGCGTTCGGCGCTGCCGGCGGCGCCTTTCTGTGGTTCAAGGGGCGTCCCGCGCCGCCCAAGGATTCTTGGCGCGGCGCCGCCCAGGTGACGGTCAAGCTGCCGCCGCCAGTGGCGGAACCTGCGCCCGCACCGCCGGCGCCGCCGCCTTCCGCGCCGGTCCCGCCCGCCGCCGTCGATGCGCCGCCGCCTCCGCCCTTGCCGGTGCCGACCCGTCCCGTACCGCCACGGCCCGCCTTGCCGCCGGCGCCGCAAGCACCGGCCGCCCAACCGCCGGCGGCCGTTTCCCCGCCGCCGCCGCCCGTGGCCGCCGCCAAGCTGGGCGAGGGCCAGCTGGCGCTGCCCGATCCGGCGCTCGCGGAACGCGCCAAGGACGGCGTGCTGCCGATGATCGGCCGCGACGGCCGGCAGCCCTGGCAGGTCTATGCGCGGCCGTTCGATCCGAACGACAAGCGGCCGCGCGTGGCGCTGGCGGTCGCCAATATGGGCCTCAGCGCGGCGGCCACCGACCAGGCGATCAACGGCATGCCCGGCGGCGTCACCCTGGTGTTTGCGCCCTTCGCCGACGGGTTGAAAGACACCGTGGCGCGCGCGCGCGGCAAGGGCCACGAGGTCCTCCTCAGCGTGCCGATGGAACCCGAGGGCTATCCGCGCAGCGATCCCGGTCCCCAGACCCTGCTGGCCAGCCTCAGCGAGGTCGAGAACCAGGACCGTCTGGCCTGGGCGCTGACGCGGGCGGAGGGTTATGTCGGCATCGCCAACCTGACCGGATCGCGCTTCGCGGCGTCGCCCAGGCATCTGGAGCCGGTGCTGAAGACGCTGCGCCAGCGCGGCCTTTTGTTCCTCGATCGCTGGGCCAACAGCCCGCAGGCGCCGGCGCTGCAACTGGCGAAGGACCTGGGCCTGCCGGTCGCGGGCGTGCAGATGGTGGTCGACCAGGAGCCGGCGCGCAGCGCGATCGACGGCCGGCTGGCGGAACTCGAGCGCATCGCGCGGCGCGACGGGCGCGCCGTCGGCCTGGCGCTGCCCTATCCGCTGTCGCTCGAGCGGATCGCGGTCTGGGCCTCGGGCCTCGAAGCGCGCGGCGTCGCCCTGGCGCCGGTCAGCGCGGTCGTTTCCGCCGCGAAGTGACCCCGCCGCGGCGCGTCGCATGAAGAAGCGCCTGCCGTACGAGGCCCGGCCCTACCGCGACTGCGTGGGATGCGCGCTCTTCAACCGCGAGGGCCTGGTGTTCGCCGCCAAGCGGATCGACGATGTCGGCGGCCACTGGCAATTGCCCCAGGGCGGCATCGATCGCGGCGAGACGCCGCGCGAAGCCGCGCTGCGCGAGCTGAAGGAGGAGATCGGCACCGACCGCGCCGAGGTGATCGGCGAGATCGGGCGGTGGCTGCACTACGACCTGCCGCCGGACATCGCCGATCGGATATGGAAAGGGCGCTATCGCGGCCAGCGCCAGCGCTGGTTCGCGCTGCGCTTCACGGGCGAGGACCGCGACATCAAGCTGGACAACCACGGCCCCAACCACCATGCAGAGTTCGCCGAATGGCGCTGGATGGAACTGGCCGAACTGCCCCGCGCGGCGATCGATTTCAAGCGCACGGTCTATGCCGAGGTGGCCCAGGCGTTCCGCCGGTTCGCCGTCGCCGACCGGGTGCGCCGGGCCTGATGGGAGATGGCGCCATGATCGACGTGCCGTTCGTGCGGACCATGGCGCGCTACAATGCCTGGCAGAACCAAAGTCTCTACGGCTGCGCCGACCGGCTGTCGGATGACGAGCGGCGGCGCGACCGCGGCGCCTTCTTCGGCTCGATCCACGGCACGCTCAACCATATCCTGTGGGGCGACCGCATCTGGATGCACCGGCTGGCGGGCTTTCCGCGGCCGGAGGGCGGGATCAGGGAATCGCCAGGCGCGATCGCGTCCTGGGCCGCGCTCAAGCAGGCGCGCGCGGCGCTCGACGAAGCGATCCGCGCCTGGGCGGACACGCTCGACGGCGTCTGGCTGGCGGGCGAGCTCGCCTACTACTCGGCCGCAGCGGCATGCGAGATCAGGAAACCGCGCGGGCTGCTGGTCACGCACATGTTCAACCACCAGACCCATCATCGCGGCCAAGTGCATTGCCTGCTGACGCAATGCGGCCTCATGCCCGACGACACCGACCTGCCGCTGATGCCCGGCTGACGACCGGGGCCATGCCGGGGGCGCAGCCGACGGTTCCATTCGGGACTATTGCGCCTGCCCGCGCTCCCGTCGCATGATCGCTGCCCGCAACCGAGGAACCCGGACAACATGGCCCAGATACTGTTCAAGAACGCCAAGCTGCTCGACCCCAACAAGGAAGCGCTCGAGGGCGGCGTGTCCGTCCTGGTGGAGGGCGACAAGATCAAGGAGGTCTCGGCCAAGCCGATCAAGGCGCCGAAGGCCGATGCGGTGGATTGCGGCGGGCGCACCTTGATGCCCGGGCTGATCGACTGCCATGTTCATGTTTTCCTGTCCGAGGTGAGCATCCCGTCGCTCGAGCGGATGCCGCTGACGATGATGACCGCGAGGGGCGCCGCCCAGGCGCGCGCCATGCTCGACCGCGGCTTCACCACGGTGCGCGACACCGGCGGGGCGGACTGGGGGATGCGCGATTCGATCGCGATGGGCCTTCTGCCCGGCCCGCGCCTGTTCATCGCCGGGCGCGCGATCGGTCCGACCGGCGGTCATTCCGACGCGCGCAGGCGCACCGACTACGGCCGGTCCTGTCCATGCTGCAATGCGATGAATTTCTGCCTGGAGATCTCCGACGGCGCCGACGCGGTGCGCATGGCGGTGCGCGAGCAGATGCGCCAGGGCGTCGACCAGATCAAGATCATGGTTTCCGGCGGCGTCGCCAGCCCCTATGACCCGCTCGACAGCCGTCAGTTCTCGCTCGACGAGATCGGCGCGGCCGTAGAGGAGGCCGAGGCTTTCGGCCGCTACGTCCAGGCCCATGCCTACACGCCCGAGGCGATCACCCGCGCTGTCACCAAGGGCGTGCGCACGATCGAGCACGGCAACCTGATCGACGACAAGACCGCCAAGCTGATGAAGCAGAAGGGCGCCTACATGGTCGCCAATCTTGTGGCCTACTACGCAATGAAGGAGCGGGCCAAGGAATTCGGCATGACCGCCGAGATGCTGGCGAAGAACGACCTGGTGATCGACGGCGGCCTGAAGTCGCTGGAGATCTGCAAGCGCGCCGGCGTCAAGGTGGGCTACGGCAGCGACCTTCTGGGCCAGCTCCAGGTCGACCAGAGCCGCGAGTTCATCCTGCGCCGCGAGGTGCTGTCGCCGATCGAGATCCTGCGCCAGGCGACCCTGGTGGGTGCGGAGATCGTGCGCCAGGAAGGCAAGCTCGGCGTGATCGCGCCCGGCGCCTACGCCGACATCCTCGTGGTCGACGGCGATCCGATCAAGAAGCTCGAGCTCCTGACCGGCCAGGGCGAGAACCTCTCGGTCATCATGAAGGCCGGCAGGTTCCACAAGAACCGGCTGGCGGCCTGAGTCTGCCGGCGCGATCGTTTCTTGCCAGCCCGACCGATCGCCTATACATGGCGCGGACCATGCGCCATCTGGTCGAGCAGTTCCTTCGCTTCGGCGGGGTCGGCGCGCTGGCCGCCGTCGGGCATTACGGAACGCTGGTAGGTCTGGTCGAGCTCTTAGCCGCGCCGCCGGTGCCGGCGACGCTCGGCGGCTACGTCGTCGGCGGGGCGATCAGCTATGTGCTCAATCGCCACTGGACCTTCGCCAGCGACGCCCGCCATCGCGACGCGGTGGGCAAGTTCGTGCTGGTCGCCGCAGTCGGGTTCGTGCTGACAGGGCTGGTCATGGCGCTGCTGACCGGTCCGCTGCGTCTGCACTACCTGCCGGCACAGGTCGCAACGACCGCGATCGTGATGCTGTGGTCGTTCTGGGCCAACAAGCTGTGGACCTTCGGCGGCCCGCGGAGCGCGCCGCCGTGAGCGCGCCCACGCCCTTCGCGCTCCTGGCCGACGACTACGGCCTTGCGCCGGGGGTGAGCCGCGGCATCCGCGAGCTGCTGGCCGCGGGCCGGCTGTCGGGCGCGTCGTGCCTGGTGCTGTCGCCGCACTGGCGCGCGGAAGCGCCCGCGTTGCGTGCGCTGACCGCCGACGCCGATCTCGGGCTGCACCTCGCGCTGACGGAGTTCGCGCCGCTGGGGCCGATGCCGCATCTTGCTTCGGCCGGCAGGCTGCCCGGCGTCGCCCACCTTGTCGCGCGCGCCTATGGCGGACGATTGGACGCGGCCGAGATCGGCCGCGAGATCGATCGCCAGTTCGATGCCTTCGCCCAGGTGATCGGCCGCCCGCCCGACTACGTCGACGGGCACCAGCACGTGCAGCAGCTTCCGGTGATCCGTGAAGCCCTGCTCGATCGCCTGCGCCGCAGCGCCCCCGGGGCGGCGCTGCGGATCTGCGACGAACCGCTCCGCGCGATTTTCCGCCGCGCGGTCGCGCCGCCGCGCGCCCTGGCGATTTCGCTGCTCGGCCGCGGCCTGCGCAAGCTGGCGGACCGCGCGGGTATCGCCAGCAACCGCCGCTTCGCGGGCGTGCGCGACTTCGGCGAGGCGGTGCCCTATCGCACGCTGTTCCGCCGCTTCGTGTCCGATGCGCCGCCGGGCCTGGCGATCATGTGCCATCCCGGGCACCCCGACGCCGCGCTTCGCGCGCTCGATCCCGTGGTGGCGACGCGTGCGGAGGAATTCGCCTATTTCGCGGGCGACGATTTTCCCGCCGATCTGGCCGAGGCGGGCTTGCGCCTCGTGCGGTTCACGACGCTGTGCCGGGCGTGGCGACAAACGTCATGCGGGACTGGTTGAAGCCGAGGTTCCGCCGCTGGCGCTGGGCATTGAAGCCGGCATCCGCGAGCAGCCGCAGCATCTCCGCCTCGCCGTAGACCTTGAGGCCCAGCTTCCGGCGCAGGCGGCGATAGTCGGAGAAGAACGTCGCCACCAGCCCCAGCGCCGCGGCGATGAAGAACCCCTCTCGCCAGGCAAAGCGCAGGAGCGCCAGCGTGTCGGGCACCAGCGTGTCGCCCGGCGGGATCACGTCGGCCAGCACCAGCCGCCCTCGGGGCTTCAGCAGGCTGCGCCACAGCGCCAGCAGGCGGCGGAACTCGTCCTCCGCGACGTATTGCAGCACCGAGTTGACCACGATCAGGTCGATCGTCCCGCGCATCGCCGCCGCGCCCAGCGCCGCATCGTCGGGGACGACGATGCGCGCGTTGCCGGCGAAGCGCGCCTGCAGACGCGTCCGCACCGCGGGCACCGCGTCATAGAGGTACAGACGCCCGACCTTCTCCGCCACGCGCGCCGCCTCCAGCGCGTCGCCGCAGCCGAAATCGATCACCGCCGCGTCGGGTGCGGGCGCCAGCGACAGGATGTCGTCGGCCACGACGCGGCAATGCACCCGGAGGTGCCGCTGGTTGACGTAGATGCGGTGGCTGCGTGCCCAGAAGTCGCGCCACGAATTGACGGAAGCGTCGCCCATCCGGGCGCTAGCCTGTCATGGCGGGGCGGCGAGTTCTACTCGGCGGGAGTGGAGGCGGCGACGGTCTCGGGCTTCGGCTCGCCCGTCGCGGGCGCCGGCGCGGCGGCGGAGCGAAGCGGCAGCACCCGGCGCGCGGCGCGCTCGGCCGCGGGATCGAGACCCTCGGTCTGGCGCACGATATAAAGCGGGCGCTGCTTGGCCTCTTCGTAAAGCCGGCCGATATAGGCGCCGATCACGCCAAGCGACAGAAGCTGCACGCCGCCCAGCACCATCACCGCGACGATGATCGAGGCGTAGCCGGGCACGTCGACGCCCAGGATCAGCGTGCGGAAGGCGAAGTAAAGACCCATCAATACGGCGGGCAGCGCGATCATCGCCCCCAGATAGGCGCAGGCGGTCAGGGGTGCGGTGCTGAACGACACCAGCCCGTCCACCGCGAAGCGGACCAGGCGTGCAAGCCCAAAGGCGCTGCGCCCCTCGTGGCGCGGATCGGGATCGAACGGCACGCCGGTATGGCGGAAGCCGACCCAGGCATAGAGGCCCTTCATGAAACGCGCGCGCTCGGGCATCGCCTTCAGCGCGTCGACGACCTTGCGGTCGAGCAATCGGAAATCGCCGGCGCCGTCCGGCATGTCGACGTCGGCAATGCGCCCGAAGGCCCAATAGAAGACCCGCGCCGCGTGGCGGCGCAGCATCCCGTCGGTGCGCCGGTCGCGGCGCTGGGCGTAGACCATCTCGTACCCCGCGCGCCACTTCGCGACGAAGGTCTCGATCAGCTCGGGCGGATGCTGCAGATCGGCGTCGATCAGCACCACGGCCTCGCCGCGCGCAGCGTCGAGCCCCGCGGTCAGCGCGATCTCCTTGCCGAAATTGCGGGACAGCGAAACCAGCCGAACCGCCGGCTCGCGCGCGCGCCAGACCAGCAGCGAGCCCCAGGTCGTGTCCGTGCTGCCGTCGTCCACGCACACCACCTCGAACGCCGAGCCGAGACGGTCGAGCGCGGGCAGGAGGCGATGGAAGAAAGCGTCGATATTGCCGGCCTCGTTGCGCATCGGAACGACGACCGACAGCACCGGCCCTGGCACGGCGCCCTGCTCCTTGCTTGTCGCTGGCGCCGTCGGCACCGCAGAAACGGGCATCTGAAAAACGCTCCGCCGGCGGCGGGTGTCGCGCCGGCTCTGTTCCCCCGACAAGGCAAACGGGCCAGTGCGCGGGTCTATTCCACGGAAATGTGATTTGCACCCGTCCGCCGCTCAGGGGGCGGCAGGATTGGGCATATAGGTTAAGGAGTTATGGCTGCGCAGGTCGTAAACGTAGGCCAGCGGCGTATCGAAGCGCGCGATCACGGCCACGGTTGGCGCGGTCGTCAGGTAGGTCCCGCGCGGGCATTGATACCGCGTATTGGTGATGTAGAAGTCGGCCTCCACCATGCGTTGACGCGGCCAGGGGACGAAACCGGCGGGGAAAAACAGCGAGGCCGAGGTTTCGGGACCGCAGATCGTAACGCGCCAGGGGCGGCCCGGGGGTGCCGGTACGCGGGCGACCATCGCGGCGACCGCCTCGCGGAAGGCGATGCCCCAATAGTCCAGCTCGAAATTCCCGTTCGCGCCAGGCACGCCGCCGACCAGTGCGTTGAAAACTAGGTATTGATACGGATGGCTGCGGATCAGCAGCACGGCCTGGTTGACCAGGGTGGCGCCCAGCAGCACGACCGCCACGGCCGCGCCGGCCTGGCCGCGTCGCCAGAGGAAGTCGATCGCCAGGGCGGCGGCGACGCATAGCGCCGGCACGACGAACAGCAGGTGGCGCATCCCGTCGAAAAGCACGGCGCGTTCCAGCGCGACATAGACGGGTGGGAAGACAGCAATCAGCGCCAGCACGGCATAGGGCAGCGCCGCCGTCCAGGGTCGCGGACGGCGGGCGACCAGGGTCAGCAGGCCAAGCAGGGCGGCGCCAAGGGCGCCGGCCACCACCAGCTCGGGCAGCATTACCGCCATCATGCCGGGCTCGTAGTACCAGGGCACGTCGGTCGATCGGATGATGCGGCCGAAATAGGGATACTCGAAGGTGATCGGGAAGCGGCTGAAGGATTCGAACGACTCCAGCGGCCCGGCGATCGGGCGATGCTGCGCCCAGGGCCAGCACAGATACATGACGCCGAGCGCGATCGCGCCGCCCGCAAGCGAGGGCGGCACCAGGCGCGCAAGATGCCGCGCGACCGCCGCGGGCGTCTGACGATCGATCACGCTCAGTGCCGCGAACATCGCCATCGTCGCCGCCAGGTAGGCCAGCGCGATGACGCCGCCGACGCGCGTCCCCATCGCCGCCCCGACAGCCACGCCGAACCCGGTGAAGTCGCGCCAGCGCCAATCCGGCAGGCATTGCGCGATCCCGACCAGGAACGCGGCCGCCCAGGCCATCGCGGCGGCGAACGGAATGTCCTTCGGATTGATGAAGCTGTTGCCGTACCACACCGGCGTCGCGGCCAGCAGGGCCAGCGCGATCCATCCGACGCGCGCCCCGCCCAGCAGGCGGCCCAGCCGCCAGGTCGCTCCCAGCCCCACCATCCCCACCAGCGCATTCAGCAGGTGGCGCGTGTCGAACTCGCCGAAGGGCGAAACCTTGTTTGCGGCGGCGACGACGGTATCGAACAGCGCGCCGTACCAGAACAGGTTCACATAGGTGAAGGACGACCGGTCGCGGCCGAGAGTCAGGTAGTAGTTGAGCGACAGCTTGCCGTAGTTGTTCTGGACCGGCTCGTCCCAGGAGATGCCGTAGTCGCGAAAGGTCAGCGCGATCGCGACTGCGACCAGGGCCAGGACGGCCCAGGCCAAGCGGTCGTAGATCGGATCGTCGGGGCCGATGCCCGGATGGGCGGAGCCTGCGTGTCCCATTCCCGCCAGGAAAACGGCCGAAGAGGCCGAATCTTCCGAGCGGATTCCGGGCCTATCCGCGCGCCTTCAGGATGTCGCGGATCTCGGCCAGCAGGACCTCCTGCGCCGGCGGCGGCGGGGGTGGGGCCGCCTCTTCCTTCTTGCGGAAGCGGTTGACCTGCTTGACCAGGATGAACACCGCCCAGGCGACGATCAGGAACTTGATCACCGCGTTGATGAACAGCCCGTAGTTCAAGGTCGCCGCGCCCGCCTTCTGGGCCTCGGCCAGAGTCGGGTAGCTGCCTTTGCTCAAGGTGATGAAGAAGTTCGAGAAGTCGATGCCGCCCAGGATCACCCCGATCGGCGGCATGATGATGTCGTTGACCAGCGAATTGACGATCGCGGTGAAGGCCGCGCCGATGATGATGCCCACCGCCAGGTCGATCACGTTTCCCCTGGAGATGAACGCCTTGAATTCCTGCAGCACTGCCGTCATCGCCCGCCCCTCCCCGTTTGATTGGGTTGTGCCGCCAAGTTGCCAAAGCGGCGGGCGGTCTGCAACGCGGCCGGCACAAGATGCGCCGCACTGGAACTCGCCTTGCCTTGATGGCAAGACCGGGGAGAAATCTAAAGCTCAGGATGCGACCGCCGGAACTATTCTGCTTGTGGATCGAAAATCCCCTGAATTATAGTGCCGGCAATGGGACGCATTGGCTCGCGTCCGAACCGAACGAGAGGGAGGAGGAGAGACGATGACCGTTCGCACACGCCGCCGTTTCCTCGCGCAGGCCGGAGCCGGTCTGGGCGCCGTCGCCGCAGGTTTCGTGCCCGCGCGCTTTGCCATCGGCCAGAAGGCCAAACTCAAGATCGGCCTGATGCTGCCTTACACCGGCACCTTCGCGGCGCTAGGCCACAACATCACCGACGCGATGAAGATGCGGCTCGCCGAGGCGGGCAACAAGCTGGGCGGGCGCGAATACGACATCGTGCAGCTCGACGACGAGTCGGCGCCGCCCAAGGGCAAGGACAATGCCGCGCGCCTGCTGGTCCGCGAGAAGTGCGACATGCTGATCGGCACGGTACATTCCGGCGTCGTGCTGGCCATGGCGCAGGTGGCCAAGGAGGAGAACAAATTCCTGGTGATTCCCAACGCGGGCGCCGTCGACCTGACGCGCAAGGGCTGCTGGTCCAAGCTGTTCCGCACCTCGTTCTCCAACTGGCAGCCGGCCTTCCCGGCGGGCGACGTGGCGCTGAAGGACGGCCACAAGACCGCGGTGCTGATGACCTGGAACTACCCCGCCGGACACGACAGCCTGCAGGGCTTCAAGGACAGCTTCACCAAGGGCGGCGGCAAGATCGTCAAGGAGATCCTGCTCGACTTCCCGAACGTCGAATTCCAGGCCGGGTTGACCGAGATCGCCGCGCTCAAGCCCGATTGCGTCTACGTGTTCTTTGCCGGCGCCGGCGCGCTCAAGTTCATGAAGGACTACGAGGCCGCCGGCCTGAAGGCGCGCGTCTCGCTCTATGGGCCGGGCTTCCTGACCGACGGCGTCTACAAGCAGGCGGGCAGCGCGGCCGAGGGCATCAAGACGACCTTGCACTACGCCGACGATCTCGACACGCCGATCAACAAGAAGTTCCGCGCCGACTTCAAGAAGGCGACCAACCGCGAGGCCGATGTCTACGCGGTCCAGGGCTACGACACCGGCACGTTCCTGGTACAGGGACTGCAGGCGGTCCAGGGCGATCTCGGCGCCGACAAGGCGCTGATCAAGACCTGGGAGGCCGCCAAGATCGAAAGTCCGCGCGGCACCTTCACGCTCTCCAAGTCGCACGACCCGATTCAGGACATCTACCTGCGCCAGGTCTGGGGCGGCGACGAGAAATACCTTGGCGTCGCGCACAAGGCGCTCGCCGATCCGGGCACCGGCTGCGTGATGTCCTGATCGGATTGACCCCGGCTTTCCGGTTCCCCATGCTTCGCCAAGCTCGGCATTGGGAACCGGGGGGAACGGGATTGCGGCCCTCATCCTGAGCCTGTCGAGGGACGAAGGCCGCCGCCGTCGCCCGCCGCGCCAATCGTCCGATCGACCCGATCAGCCGCCGAGAGGGGAGCGCGCGGTGTCGCTGTCCTATGTCCTGATCCAGACGCTCAACGGGGTCCAGTACGGGTTCCTGCTGTTCCTTGTGGCCAGCGGCCTCACCCTCGTGTTCGGGATCATGGGCGTCATCAACCTGGCGCACGGCGCGTTCTACATGGTGGGCGCCTATCTGGCCTGGTGGTTCGCCGCCAAGACGGGCAGCTTCGTGCTGGCGCTGCTGATCGCGCTGCCCATCACCGTGCTGCTGGGGCTTTTGATCGAGCGCTTCGGTATACGCTACCTCTATGCGCGCGACCATCTGGACCAGGTGCTGTTCACCTATGGCCTGATCCTGATCCTGAACGAATTGCAGCGCGTGCTGTTC
>CAYMTM010000105.1:0-15235 GCA_964393375.1 uncultured Rhodospirillaceae bacterium | reverse complement strand
CGCGTTCGGCGCAGCCCGCGATCGGTAGCCTATCGCGAGTTCGAAACGGCGGTCGCTGAGTGGCGGGACCACGATTGGCAGACAGTTGCCCACGCCACGGCATGCGTCGCAACGGCCCTTGCCCGCGCGGGACTCGCCCTTGGCGATCGCGTGGGCATCGCCCTGCGCAATGGTACCAGATGGGTCACATTCGACATGGCGGCGGAGTCGCTTGGCCTTGTCGTCGTGCCCTTGTACCTTCGAGACAGTCCCGACAATCAGTCATTTGTGCTCGGCCATTCGGGCGCGCGGTTGCTTGTCATCGATGACTTGGGGCGCTGGCAAGCCTTGGCGCCAAGACGACACTTATTTCCCGGTCTGGAACAGGTGTGGATCGAGCATCGTCAGCTTCCAGACGCGAACCCGCGAGCTTGCCCCAGGGTCCGAACGCTTTCTCAGGCAATTCCCGAGCAACCCGATCGCGTGTCGCTGCCAAAGCGCGATCCCAATCGATTGGCCACCATCATCTATACGTCTGGTACGACAGGACGGCCGAAAGGCGTCATGCTCACCAATCGGGCGTTGCTCTGGAATGCCGAAGCGGTCACCCGCGTCGTTTTGCCAAGTTCGCGCGACATCTTCCTATCGTGCCTGCCGCTGGCGCACGCCTTCGAGCGGGTCGTCGGATACTATCTTCCTGTGATGGCGGGTGCCACGGTTGCCTACGCCCGATCGGTCGACACGCTCGCGGAGGATTTTCGCGCCATCCGGCCGACGGCATTCCTCGGCGTTCCGCGGTTGTACGAGCGGGCACATGCGGCAGTTCAAGGCCGTATGAGTCACGCCGTTGCGCGCCGAGTTCTGCGCATGGCTGCTGACGTCGGCTGGCAGCGCTTCGAGGCGGCCCAAGGGCGTCGGCCAGGGCCGTCGCTGTGGGCACGACTTTCCTGGCCCTTGCTCGACCGACTTGCCGGCCATCCCGTCCGCGCCGCCTTTGGTGGCCGCGTCCGATGCGCGGTCAGCGGGGGCGCGCCGCTGCCGGTCGAAGTCGCGCGCCTGTTCAATGCCCTGGGTGTACCCATCGTGGAAGGATACGGCCTGACGGAGGCGGGACCGGTCGTCGCCGCCAACAGCCTGGAAGACAACCTGCCAGGGTCCATCGGCCGCCCGTTGCCGGGCATTGCAGCCAGGAGTACCGATCGCGGAGAACTGCTTGTGCGCACGCCGTCGGTGATGGCCGGCTATTGGCAGGAGCCGGACCTCACGGCGCAGGTGATCGACCGGGACGGCTGGCTGCACACGGACGACATTGTCGAGTTCGTTGGTGGCAGGATGTTTCTGAAGGGGCGCTTCAAGGAAGTGGTGGCGCTTGCGACCGGCGAAAAGTTCGCGCCGGGCCTTATCGAAAATCGAATCACGAAAGACCGGCTATTCAGGCAGGCTTTGGTCGTCGGAGAGCACCGGCCGTTTGCCGCGGCGATCGTTGTTCTCGACCGCGAGCGGTGGATGTCGGTTGTCGCCCGCGAAGGCCTTGCGCTAGCCGACCCCAATGCAGCTCCGGCGTGCGGACACTTGCTCGGCAGAATCGCTCTCGCCTTGCGCGGGTTGCCGCATCACGCGCAGATCCGGGCCGTCCACGCCACGTTCGAGCCATGGACCGTCGAGACCGGTCAACTGACACCCACGCTGAAGGCCAAACGCGACAGGCTGGAGCAGCAATATCGGGCCGACATCGAGCGGCTCTATGCGGATCATGCACGCTATGGCGTAGCGCCATAGTAACGAATGAACTATGCCCGTGCCGTTCGCATCGGGCTAAGTTCGTCTTGCCGGCGGAGTTCGGCTGGCCGGCGAACCCAGAGGTAGTGCCAAGCCTTCTGCCGTAACTTCGGGGTGAACGCCCAGCGCTTTGCACCGCGCGATCATGCATGACTGGATGGCGGCGGCTTCATCGCCACTGGCCAAGTCGACACGCGCGACGGTCAGTCGCACGGGAAGCATTCTCAGCCGGGCCAGTGTTCCGGCTTCGACGTCGACGAGAAACAGGAAGGACCAGTCGTTCCGCAGTCTCGGATCGACGGCACAGTCATCGATGATATCGCCCGTATCGTACATGATCAGGCCGTTCCCATGCGGCTCGACGCCATGGAAGACATGCGCGGAATGGCCATGGACAATGTCGATTCCAAAATCGAGCATGGCATGCGCAAAGTGCCGGAATTCGGCGGATGGCCCATCCGTCAAATTGGGTCCCCAATGCGCCGACAAGACGATCGTCGACACCCCATCCCGCCGCAATTCGTCGACTAGTCTGCGCAATGTACCGGGGATCGCCGCGGAACCGCCAATCGTCAAATAGAAAGTGCCCGGGCGGTCCGGAGACGCGGCGAAGCTTGGCTCGTTGTCCGTAATGGCGATGAACCCTATGCGCAGCCCGGCGGCCGCGACGACGGCCGGCGTTTGCGCATCCGCAAGCGTTCGGCCGGCACCGGCATGTGCGATCCCCGCAGCATCGAGATGCATCAGCGTGTCCAACAGGGCCTCATCGCCGAAATCCAGCACATGGTTGTTCGCGAGACTCACGCATCGCACGCCGGCTGCGCGCAGGACATCGACAGCAGCAGGGCGTGCGCGAAACGTGAACGCCTTGCGGATGCGACGCTGCGCGATTCCACGATCCGAGATGGCGCATTCGAGGTTTCCGAACACAGCGTCGGCCTTGCGCAGGATCGGCAGGGCGCTGCCCCAGACGCTTTCCGGCGATCGGCTGGCGAGCATGGCATCGACCATCCGACCGAGCATGATGTCGCCGATGAAGGCAAGCGTAACGCTCATGACCGCCTGCTCGTGGCGCGACTCAAAAGGACTTCCGCCCATGACGGCTTCGGCGTTCCCACCTGTGTCAACGCAGCGTCTTCCGGATCGTTCCGGCCGCCGCACGGGACCACTGCTGCGATTGGTGGAGGCCCCGCAGTGCGGCCGCAACGGCATGGCCGACGATGATGGGCGCAATTTGCCTCAACGGGCCATGCGGTACAGGCAGTTCCGATACAATTGCCCCGAACCGTAACCGCGTCGAACGGCAGCGCTCGCGGCAGGCGCACCATCGGCACGATGGATTCCCTCAGCCGAGCAATTGCGTGACCTGAGACGTCGCGCGTCGACATTCACCGCGCGGCCCGGCGCCGCACGTCGCGCACACGCCCGCCCATGGCGCCGTGCGCCATCTCGCGTCTCGCTTCAGCCCGTAATCAATGGCGCGAGCCGTTGGGACCGCATTGACCTGGGTCAAACCGCGGTATCCGGCTCATGTGCTAGTTTTTTTAATTTGCCTGCAGGGTCGGGCCGGGAACCGTCGATGGGTGGGCAAGAGCAGCGGCCTGCACGGTGGTGCCATTTCCACCACGGTGCGGACATTGGTGTGTGCGGCATCGGCCCGACCCGCGATGCGGCGTTCGAGCAGGCGGCGATCGCGCTTTCCGCCATCGTGACCGAACCGCATCGGATCGCATCGCTATCGGCGGTCGACATCGAGTGCGAAGCGCCAAGCGACACGCTGCTGTTTGTCGACTGGCTGAACGCGTTGATCTATCGCATGGCGGTTGATCGGATGCTTTTCGGCCGGTTCGAGGTGCACGTCAACGGGCGACGATTGACGGGGCGCGCATGGGGCGAAACGGTCGATCGGGATCGCCATCAACCCGCCGTCGAGCCGAAAGGTGCCACCTTGACGGAGCTTGCCGTGGGGCAGTGCGCGGACGGATCGTGGCGCGCCCAGTGCGTGGTAGACGTATAGCGAGGCAGCGATGGACCCAGCCAGGTTCCTGCGTGTCACACCGACCGAATGGCGGCTCGAGCCATTCGGCGTCATGCGGGTGCCGGCGATCATTTATGCCGATCGCCCTTTGCTGGAGGCGATGGACGACAAGGTGTTCGTGCAGGTGACCAATGTCGCGGCACTGCCCGGCATTGTCGAGGCCGCCTTCGCCATGCCAGACGCGCACTGGGGCTATGGATTCCCGATCGGTGGCGTGGCGGCCTTCGACGCGGACGAGGGCGGGGTGGTTTCCGCAGGCGGCGTGGGTTTCGACATTTCCTGCGGCGTCCGTCTGCTGACTACCGGGTTGAGCGCGCCAACGATTGAGGCGGTCAAGGACCACCTTGCCGACGTCCTGTTCCAAACGATCCCGGCTGGCGTCGGAAGCACCAGCCATATCCGACTCGACGATGCCGAAATCGACGCAATGCTTTTGGGCGGCGCACGGTGGGCGATCAGCCGCGGCTATGGCCGCTCATCCGATTTGGAGCGCATCGAGGAGCATGGGCGCGTCGAAGGCGCATGGCCGGACGCGGTTTCGACGCAGGCGAAGAAACGGCAGCGCGACGAGATGGGCACGCTCGGTTCGGGCAATCATTACCTCGAGGTTCAGGAGGTCGTGGGGGTATATGACGATACTGCCGCGACGGCGCTTGGGCTCCGCCGCAACGACGCCGTCATCAGCATTCATTGCGGCTCGCGCGGCATGGGGCACCAGATCGGCACGGAGTTCCTGCGGGAAATGGCTGTCGCCGCGCCGGAGCACGGCATCGTCCTGCCCGACCTGGAGCTCGCCTGCGCGCCGATCAAATCAAGCCTCGGCCAGCGCTATCTTGGGGCAATGCGTGCGGCGACCAATTGCGCCCTCGCAAACCGGCAGATCCTCACCCATTTTGTGCGGGAGACCTTCGCCACGGTGATGCCGGAGGCGCGGATCGATCTCGTCTTCGACGTATCGCACAATATCTGCAAGGAGGAGACGCACGACGTTGGCGGGAAGAGGCGACGGCTGTTCGTCCATCGCAAGGGCGCGACGCGCGCTTTCGGTCCAGGGCACCCGGACCTGCCGGAGGCGCTGCAGGGGACGGGGCAGCCCGTCTTCATCGGCGGCAGCATGGGTACGGGCTCGCATGTGATGGTGGGTGCTGCCGGCGGTCACGCCTTTGCTTCCGCGTGTCACGGGGCCGGCCGCAGCCTCTCCCGGCATCAGGCGCTGAAGCACTGGCGGGGGCGCAAGGTGATCGACGAGCTCTATCGGCGCGGCATCGTCATCCGGAGTCCGTCGCCCCGCGGGGTGGCGGAAGAGGCGCCTGGCGCCTACAAGGATGTCGACCGCGTCGTCGATGCGGCAGAGCAAGCCGGTCTCGCCCGCAAGGTGGCGCGCCTCGCCCCGCGAATCTGCATCAAAGGCTGATCCGACAGGTGGTCACGATGGGCCATCCGATTCGCCGGGAAGGCCTGGCGGTCTCGTAAGGTCGCCTTCGCGGCCGCGCTGTCGGGTGCCGGGCTTGCAGGTCTCGCGCGATCAGGCTTACACGCGCGATGCCAAATAGGCGGCGGACTGACGTCCGTTGTCCTCCGGCAGCGTCGCTTCCAGAATCTCGAAAACGAGGGCGGGACGGCCGCTGAGCCCGTGGTGCAGCTTCCGGTGCAGATAGTCATCTGAGTTCAGCCAGGCGAACGCTTCCAGCACCTCCTCTTTCGTCGCGCCGATCGCGGCGATGCGCGCCAAGATGTCGTCGTCCCATTGGCCGATGATCTCGCGGATCTCATGCGTGGTTGCTGGCGGCGGTCGGGTTTCCAGTCCAGTCATTGCGATCTCCTGTTTCGTTGGGAACCGATCGTGGCGGGCGCGAAGCCCCTTTGTCGCATCAGCGGCGCTTGAAATACTGGATCGCACGCTCATGCTGTGCCGCTTCGGCGCGCGTTCGAAATGTCCCGAGATTCCGGCGCTTGCCGGTCTTCGGATCCCGCTTTCTGGAATAGAGCCGGTATTGGCCGGACGGCAGTTTGCGGATCATCCTCGCGCCGCCTTTCGGCGCGCCCGCGGCGCTGCCCGTGCCTTCTTGATGTTCGCTGGCTGCGCGCGGCGCATCTTCGGTGTGGGTTTCTCCGCTTCAGGAATGTCGCGTCTGGGTTGGGCGCGGAAGCGGTCGCCTTCAACCTGGACCGGTGCCGAGGCAAGGTTGGAGAACAGGTCGCGTGCCTCCTCGCTGTCGGGCGCCAGATGGCCGACTTCGCGATGCGCATGGCCCTTTTGCACCAGCCCTTTCACGGCGTCCCACGATCCCGACGCCCGTTTTCCTGCGACGCGCTTGACGTCGCCCGGCTCACCTAGGTCTTGCACGCGGAACACGACAGATTCCCCGGACGGTCGCACTTCGATGTGGAAGAGTCTCCTGCCCGCCACGGCTCCGGGTTTTGCACGTTTGGGTGAGGAGGACCTGCGTGCCATCGAAGGAACTTCCGGGAACTGGAGCCAACACCTGCCGCGCAGAATGCATTTGTGCAGTACAGCCGCAGTTGCCACCGCCTTGCATTGACATATGTCACGAGACCGCCCCTTGGATCGGCTCAAGTCCAGCGAAATGCGGTCGGCCAGCGCGATTGCCGGCTTGGGCAGTTGGCGGAAACCTGCTTGAGCCGTTGTGGCAAGGTTCGCCTTCCTGGCGCCGAGAAGGGTCGCGGCGATCGTCGCCGGTCGTTCGGCTCTGCGACCCGCCCCGGCCGAGCTTTCCCTGTGGCGCAGCAACCATCGGCCTTGGGCACGGCGGGTCGGGCTATGGCCAATAGCGGGATCTTGTCCGTGGCGCTCAGTCTTGCGCGCAAAGTGGGGCCAAGATGGGACTAGCTGGCGGAGGGGATGGGATTCGAACCCACGATAGGCTTTTACACCTATAACGGTTTAGCAAACCGCCGCCTTCAGCCACTCGGCCACCCCTCCGCCGGAGTGGCGGACGCACACTGCGTATGCGCCGGTGGTTCTAGGCTGCGGCCCACGGCCTGTCAATGAACGCCGCCCGGGGGCAAGCCGGCAGATCGGGACGGCGGCCAGGATCTTGCGATCCCGTTGTTCGCCGCCCCGTCGGCCTCGGGTGGTCGAGAAGCGGTCGCGGCCTGTCAGGCGTTGATGCCGCCGTCGACGTTCAGTGTGGCGCCGGTCACGTAGGAGGAGCCGGAGCCGGCGAGGAAGGCCGCAGTTCCGCCACTTCCTCCGGCCGGCCATAGCGGCCGAGGGCGACGGACTTTTTCAAAGAGTCGGCGAAGTCGCCGCTGTCCGCGTTCATGTCGGTCGCGATCGGACCGGGCTGGATGGCATTGATCGTGATGCCCTTGGCCGCCAGGTCGCGCGCCCAGCCGCGGGGCAAGCCCGCCACCGCGAACTCGGTCATCGCGTAGAAGTTTGATCCCGGCCAGGGCACGCTCTCACCAAGCACGCTGCCGATGTTGATGATGCGGCCGCCTTCGCCCATCGCCTTCGTGGCCGCGCCCGCAGCTGCAAAGGCGGCCCGTAGGTCGATGTCGACCAGCCGGTCGAACTCGGCATCGGTGGTTTCGCTCAAGGGCGCGACTGCGGAAACGCCGGCGTGGTTGACCAGGATGTCGATTCTCCCGAAGCGCTTGGCTACGGCGGCTCCCGCGGCGCGGGTTTCGGCGGGCTTGCGCGCGTCCGCATTGAATGCGTCGGCCGTGCCGCCGGCTTCGCGGATTTGCCGCACCGTCCGTTCCGCGGCGTCCTCGGACGCGGAATAGGCGATCGCAACCGCCGCGCCATCCTTGGCGAGGCGCAGGGCAACCGCCGCGCCGATGCCGCCGCTGCCGCCGGTCACCAGCGCCACCTTGTCTTTCAATGTCTTGACCATGAAAAACTCCCTGGCGTTGAAATCCGCAATGGGCCGTTAGATGGGATAACAGTTCTATGGTTCAAACTAATCGAACTATTGAAATCCGTGCGTGCGCGGCCGATAGTTCGGAGATGCGGCCCTTCGCCCATCCCAACGCCGCCGATATCGACCTGGTGGGCGTGCTCTACGCGCTGGGGGACCCGGCACGGCTGGCGATCGTGCGCGCGCTGGCCGAGCAGGGCGAGCTGTCCTGTGCCGGCGCGTCCTGCGGGCTGCCCAAGTCCACGCTGTCGCATCACTTTGCCGTGCTGCGCCAAGCCGGGCTGATCCGCTCGCGCCGCCAGGGAACCCATATGCTGAACACGCTCCGGCGCGAGGACATCGACCAGCGCTTTCCCGGGTTGCTCGCGGCGGTGCTGCTGGCTGACCGGCCGGCGCGCAAGCCTCGTGCGGCGAAGTCGGGCGGGTCCCGGCCGTGAAGCTCGCCGAATCGTTGCTCCATGCGCTGAAGGACCGCGGCGCGCGCGAAGTCTTCGGCATTCCCGGCGATTTCGCCCTGCCGCTCTTCAAGGTGATGGAGGAGAGCCGCATCCTGCCGCTCCACACCTTGAGCCACGAGCCGGGCGTGGGCTTCGCCGCCGACGCGGCCGGGCGGTTCAACGCCGGCCTGGGCGTGGCCGCCGTCACCTACGGCGCGGGCGCCTTCAACCTGGTCAACGCGGTGGCCGGCGCCTATGCGGAGAAATCGCCGCTGGTAGTGATCTCGGGCGCGCCGGGCGTGGTGGAAAGCCGGCGCGGCCTCTTGCTGCATCACCAGGGCAAGACGCTCGACACGCAGATGCATGTGTTCCGCGAGATCACCTGCGCCCAGGCCAAGCTCGACGACTCGATGCGCGCCCCGGCCGAGATCGCCCGCGTGCTGGGCGCCTGCCGCGCCCTGTCCCGGCCGGTCTACCTGGAGCTGCCGCGCGACATGGTGGACGCTGCGTGCGGTTCGGTCGGCCCCGATCCCGCCCTGCCGGTCGATCCCCAGGCCCTTGCGGCCTGCGCGGAGGAGGTGCTGGGACGCATCGCCGAGGCCAGGTCGCCCACTATGATGGTCTGCGCGGAGGTTCGCCGCTACGGGCTCGAGGCCAAGGTGGCCGAGCTGGCGCGCCGCCTGGGCGTCCCGGTGGTGACGTCGTTCATGGGGCGCGGCCTCCTGGCCGGCTCGGGGGCACCCTTGATCGGCACGTATCTGGGCGTGGCGGGCGATCCGGCGGTGACCCAGGCGGTCGAGGACTCCGACGCGCTGTTCCTGGTAGGCGTCATCCTGTCCGACACGAATTTCGCCGTGTCCCGCGGCCAGGTCGACCTTCGCCGCGCGATCCACGCCTTCGACCGCCAGGTCACGCTCGGTTACCACACCTACAGCGAAATCCCGCTGGCAGCGCTGGTCGACGCGATGCTCGAGCGCCTGCCGGCAAAACCGACGACTTCGCACGCCAGGGCCACCGTGCCGCCGCAGGCCTATCCGCGCGGCCTTATGGCCGACGGCCAGCCGATCGCTCCGGGCGACATCGCGCGGGCGGTCAACGATCTGATGGACCGCCACGGCACCATGCCGATCGCGTCCGACGTGGGCGACTGCCTGTTCACGGCGATGGACATCGAGCACACCGAGCTGACCGCGCCCGGCTACTACGCCGGCATGGGCTACGGCGTGCCGGCCGGGATGGGCGCGCAGGTGACCACAGGAAGGCGCGCGCTGATCCTGGTGGGCGACGGTGCTTTCCAGATGACGGGCTGGGAGCTGGGCAATTGCCGGCGCCTGGGAATTGATCCCATCGTCATCCTGTTCAACAATTCGAGCTGGGAGATGCTGCGCGTCTTCCAGCCCGAATCCGCCTTCAACACGCTGGAGGACTGGCGCTTCGCCGACATGGCGGCGGGGATGGGCGGCGATGGCGTGCGTGTCGCAACTCGCCGCGACCTCGAAGCCGCGCTGGAGCGCGCGGTCAAGACGCGCGGCAAATTCCAGCTTATCGAAGCGATGATCCCCAAGGGAGTGCAGTCCGATACGCTCGCGCGCTATGCGGGGGAGTTCAAAAGGAAGCGGGAGCAGCGCTGACGATCGCCACCGGCCGCCGTTCCATCCTGGGGGCGCAGGAGATTGTCGACCCGTTCCTCGATGTCCTGGTCGAAGGCGCGCAGGTCGGCTGTCATGCGCCTCCCCGCATTGCCGTCCTGGCGGCAGGTTCGGGCCAACCAAGGCCAGCCCAAGACGAAACCGGCCGGCGGTTGCCCGCCGGCCGGTGTTGAGAGGCGAAGGAGGGGTGGAAGATTCAGGCGGCGCGGCGGCGCTGGACGCCCACCAGGATGGTATCGACCTTCTTGCCGTCGCGCGAAAGGGGCAGCAGCAGGCGCTCGACCGCCTCGCCCTCGGCGCCGGGGCGGCTACCGTAGATCGGCTGCGCCCGGCGCATGACCTCGTGGTAGGGAGTCGCCATGCCGGAAACCAGGCCGTTGGCCCGGGCCGGGGTTTCGCCATGGCCGCAGCCCACGCAGGAAAGCTCGAACAGGATCAGATCCTTGAGTGCCTTGGTCAGGGTTTCCTCCGCGAGATCGGCACGCGCGGGCATGGCGCGCTCGCCGCGGCAGCTCAGCCAGTAGCCGAGTAGCCCCTGAAGGGCCGGGCTGGCGATTTCGGCCGCCTCGGAACGAGATGGGGAGAAAGAGTTTAGAACTGCCTGGTCCATCTTCTGCCCCTTTCAGGCACCCCGTTGCTGCTCGGCTTCGAGCCGGTGGAAAAGCTCGGAACGAAACTTACGCGCATAACCATGAACGTCCGCTTAACCGCGCGGCGATTTCTTCACCGCCGTTGCCAATAGGCACGGATTTTGTGGCGACAATGGGCAGGGATTTGTGGCGGGAATGCGAAATCCGCTGATCTCGCCCGCGCCGGCAGCGGGCAGGGGCCGCGTTCGCAGGAAAGTGCGTTCCGCCGCGTGGATTGGGCGTCGTAGACTTGCCTCGGGCAATCGAGGAGCGCATCGAATGAGGAGCATCTGGTGCAGGCGGCGGGTGATCGGTGCCGCGGCGGCGCTGGTCGCGCCGGCGCTTCCGGCCTGGGCCGCGGGGCTGCTGCCGACGCCCCGGCAGACCGAGGGCCCGTTCTACCCGGTGGCAATCCCGGCCGACGCCGACAACGATCTGGTGAAGGTCACGGGGCGGTCGGGGGAAGCAAAGGGTACGATCCTGCGGCTGGCGGGCCGGGTGCTGGGGCGCGACGGGCGGCCGATCCCGGGCGCGGTGGTCGAGATCTGGCAATGCGACCACCAGGGCCACTACCTTCACCCCGGGGACCGGGGCCCGCGCGACGAGGGGTTCCAAGGTTTCGGCCGGGCGACCGCCGATGCCGAGGGCGGCTACAGCTTCCGCACCATCAAGCCGGTACCCTATCCCGGCCGCACGCCGCATATTCATTTCGCTGTACTCGCCGCCGGTCAGCCGCGGCTGGTCACGCAGTTGTACCTGGCGGGCGAGCCGCAGAACGAGCGCGACTTCGTCTATCGCGGGCTTGGCGCCGAGGGCCAGAAGGCGGTGACGGTCACCCTAGCGCCGGCGCAAGGGGCCGAACCGAGCGCGCTTGCCGGCCGGTTCGACATCGTCCTGCCGGCGGGGTAAACCGCCCCAGGCGGGCGACACGTCCGCCGGAAGGGGTGAGCCAGATGAATTCGTCCGATCTGCGCCGGCGCCACGAGCCGGCCGATTTCACACGCCGGGAGTTCGAGAACCGCGTCGAGCGCGCCCGCGCCCTGATGGTACGCGAGAAGCTCGACGGCATCCTCGTGACATCCGAGATGAACCTCGAATACCTGTCGGGCTTCACTACCCAGTTCGCGTGGAACACGCCGACGCGTCCCTGGTACTTCGTGCTGCCGCTGAAGGGCCGGGCGGTGGCGGTGATCCCCGAGATCGGGCTCACCAATTGGCGGGCGACGTCCTGGTGCAAGAAGGTGCTGACCTGGCCGTCGCCCCGGCCGGAGAACGAGGGGCTCGACCTCCTGTCGAAGGTGATCAAGGCAATTCCCCGCCGTTTCGGCCGGCTCGGGGTCGAGCTGGGCGCGGAATCGCGCCTGGGTATGCCGGTGGCCGACCTGCTGCGGCTGCAGAAACTGATCCGGCCGTTCGCCATGGCTGACGCGATCAAGGTCATGATGCCGCTGCGCCTGATCAAATCGCCGGCGGAGGTGGCGCGTATCCGGCATATTTGCCGGATCGCCAACGACGCCTTCGACCGCCTGCCCGGGCTGGTGGCGGATGGCGACACCGAGCGCGATATCGTGCGCAAGTTCCAGGCCGCGCTCTACCTGCTGGGCGCCGACAAGACGCCTTACACCGCGATCGGTTCGGGCAAGGGCGGCTACGACAGCATCATCCAGGGCCCGTTGCCGCGCCGGCTGCGCCGGGGAGACATTTTCCTGATCGACACCGGCTCACGCTGGGGCGGGTATTTCTGCGACTTCGACCGCAACATCGCCTTGGGCAAGCCGAGCGACAGGGCAAGGCGCATGCACGACCTGCTGTGGCAGGCGACCGAGGCCGGCATCAAGGCGGCGCGGCCGGGCCGGACCGCGGCCGACGTGTTCTACGCCCAGGCAAAGGTGCTGGAGGATGCGGGCATCGAGCTCGGCAATGTCGGGCGGTTCGGCCACGGCCTCGGCAAGAACATGACCGAGCCGCCCTCGAACAAGCCGGGCGACGCGACCGTGCTTCAGCCCGGCCTGGTGCTGACCATCGAGCCCTCGGCCATGTATGACGGCAACAAGATCATGGTTCACGAGGAGAACCTCGTGGTCACGCAGGACAAGCCGGTGCTGCTCTCCCGCCGCGCCCCGCGCGAGATGCCGGTGGTGGCGATGTAGCTCAGCGCGCCGCTCGTCTCGCTTTCTTTGAGCATTCGCCGCCCTCCGCAGGACTGAAACCCCAGCTCTGGTTCGGAGGGGGCGGTCTGGACCGAAGCCTCCGGGCGTATCTTTCCGTGACCGGGATTGCGCCATAGCAGCAAGGGCTCAGCGCCGCATCGCCTTGTGCGACCGCTTTTGCGGCGGCTTCCCCTTCGCGGCCTTGGTGCGCAGCGCGACGCCGAAGGCCTTGCGTGCGCATTCGCTCAACAGCTCGCCGTCCTCCATCGCCTCGGGCGGCGCCTGGTAGTAGGACATGGTCACGGGCTCGTTCTTGCCTTCGTAGGTAAACGGACCCATGCCCGCGCGCTCGTAGTCCGGCCGCGTCGCGTCGTCGACCTTGAAGTAGAGCGTGTCGTAGGCGATGAGCGCGAACATCACCCCGTCGCGATAGACGCCCGCGCCGCCGAACATGCGCCGGATCGAGACGGACCCGAAGCCGGACAGCAGGTCCGTCACATGCTCGCAGAATTCCCTGCTCGCGGTCATCGCTCCTCTCTCCCGATTCGCGCGGATATGAGCCTGGTCCATGCACGGCGGTGCCTTAAGGCCGCGTACCCCGGCGCTTCAACCCGGCCTCACGCGCACGTGATTGCCCAAGTCCTGCCGCAATCGCCGAAATCCGCGCTTCCGTCGCTCAAACTATTTTGAGCGCGGTTTGAGTTCAATCGGGCGCCGTCCGGCGCTAGCTGAATCCCGCGCCGACCGCCCAACTCTTCCGTCGGTGCGCTTCGTGCAACCAACCTGGAGAAGACCATGAACCGCATCGCCCTTTTTGCCGGCGTCCTGACCCTTGCCGTCGCGTCGGCCGCCCAGGCGCAGAATGCCCAGACGCAGAGCTTCTGGCCGAGCTTTCCGCGGGCGACGCCGGTCGACGGCCGGGAGCTTATCGCCGCACTCGATGCCTGCAGCCAGATGCTCGAGCAGTCCGCCCGCGCGAAATGCGAGATGACGGCGCGCAAGACCGGCGGCCAGGGCATCCAGCTCCGTCTCGGCGCTAACGGCGAGCCGACCGGCCAGCTCGACCGCTTCCATCCGTAAGCCCGCCCGGTCCCCCCGGGCGTACCAAGTCCGCTTGCGGATGGGGCCCCTCCGCCCGGACATGCAGTCCGGGCGGAGGGCGGCCACACGCAGTCGTCATTTCATGCGATCAGACCGCGGGCGTAGGCTTGGCCCATGGGCACGCGCCATATCATATGATGTCGCGCCGGCGGGGCGTCGTTTCGCTCCTCCTGGCCGCGACGCTGCTGCCCGCTGCGGCGGCCGCGCAGCAGACGCCCGAGGAGATCCGCCACCAGGCCGAGCTGCGCGCTTGCGCCGCGCTGCCGGAGGCGGAGCGCAAACCCTGCGAAGACCGGGTGCGCGCCAAGATCACAGCCGAATGGAAAGCCCGGATCGAGGAGCAGGCCCGCCGGCGAACCAGCAACTGAGCAGCCGGGCGTGATCTGGGTCATTGCGACGCGAGCCGGGTTCCCCATTTATGGCAACGGGATTCCGGCGGAGATTGGCCATGTATCGTGCGATCGCACTGGGATTCGGGTGGCTGGCGATCGCCATGGCGCAGGCGGCGGCGCAAGTGTCGCCTTTCCCGCAGGTCAGTCCGGGCAGCGGCGTGCTGGTCCAGCAGGGCACGGCCGGATCGGCGATCCGCGGGACCGACCTCGGACCGCTCCGCAACCAGGAGCGTGCGCGCTATTCGGTCCAGCAGCAGAGCTGCGCCAGCATGAGCGGTGCGTCGGCCGACCGCTGCTATTCCGAGCTGCGCACCACGATCGAGGCGGACAAGCTGAAGAATCAGGCGATCGAGTCTGGCGCGCGGCGCGACTCGAAGTAGGACGACGTCTGCGTTCCTCATCTCGAAGGATGGGGAACGCCGTCATATATTGGCGAAGAAGTCGTTGCCCTTGTCGTCCACGACGATGAAGGCCGGGAAGTTCTCGACCTCGATCCGCCAGATCGCCTCCATCCCCAGCTCGGGATACTCGATAACCTCGACCTTCTTGATGCAGTCCTGCGCCAGACGCGCGGCCGGGCCGCCGATCGAGCCCAGGTAGAAGCCGCCGTGCTTCTTGCAGGCATCCGTGACCTGCTTGGAACGGTTGCCCTTGGCCAGCATGACCATGCTGCCGCCGGCGGCCTGGAACTGGTCTACATAGGAATCCATGCGGCCCGCAGTGGTGGGGCCGAAAGAGCCCGAGGGCATGCCCTTCGGCGTCTTGGCCGGGCCGGCGTAGTAGACGGGGTGGTTGCGGAAATGCTCGGGCAGCCCCTCGCCGCGGTCCAGCCGCTCCTTCAGCTTTGCGTGCGCGATGTCGCGCGCCACCACCATCGGGCCGGTCAGCGACACGCGCGTCTTGATCGGGTAGCGGCTGAGGGTGGCGCGGATTTCGCTCATCGGCTTTCGCAGGTCGATCTTGACGACGTCGCCGCCCAGCGTCCGCTCGTCAATATCCGGCAAGTACTGCGCCGGGTTGGTTTCGAGCTGCTCCAGGAACACGCCGTCTTTCGTGATCTTGCCCAGCGCCTGGCGGTCGGCCGAGCAGGACACGCCCAGGCCGACCGGGCAGGACGCGCCGTGGCGCGGCAGGCGGATCACCCGCACGTCGTGCACGAAATACTTGCCGCCGAACTGCGCGCCGATCCCGCAT
>CAYMTM010000104.1:0-15545 GCA_964393375.1 uncultured Rhodospirillaceae bacterium | reverse complement strand
TTCGACGAGTTCCACGTCTACAACATCGCCGACGCGATGATCCTGGGCCGGCTGTTCGAGGCGCTGTTCCAGCGCGGCGTGGTGGTGGTGGCGACCTCGAACTGGGCGCCCGACGACCTATACAAGGACGGGCTGCAGCGCGAGCGCTTCCTGCCGTTCATCGCGCTGCTCAAGCAGAAGCTCGACGTGCTGCATCTGGACGGCGGCACCGACTATCGCCTGGCGCGCATGCGCACGCTCGAGGTCTACCACCACCCGCTGGGCGCGGCCGCTGACCGCGCGCTGGACCACGCCTTCGACCAACTCACCGACGGGGCGAAGGGCGAAAAGCTGGTGATCGACGTACAAGGCGGGCGCACTCTGCCGCTTGACCGTACCGCGCTGGGCGTCGCACGCGCTACTTTTGCCGAGCTGTGCCAGCGTCCGCTGGGCGCGGCCGACTACCTGGCCATCGCCTCCCAGTTCCATACCTTGATCCTGTCGGGCGTGCCGCAACTCGGCCCCGACCGGCACAACGAGGCGCGGCGCTTCATGGTGCTGGTCGACGCGCTGTACGAGCATCGGGTCAACCTGGTGATGTCGGCCGAGCGCCCGCCGCACGCGCTCTACCCCCAGGGCATCGGCGCCCACGAGTTCCAGCGCACGGTCAGCCGGCTGATTGAGATGCGATCGGCCGAGTATATCGACGCCCCGCACTTGCCCTAAGGGCCGGATTTCACGGAAACTTGCGTCGCCCAGGAAGAACCCACAGGGTAAAGTGTCGATGAAGAAGACCGTCCAACGCAATGGGGGATTTCCATGCCCGGCGACATTCGTCCGACCGCTACCTTGACCGCCGACGAGCGGGCTCATCACCTCAGCCTGGTGCCCGATATGCCGTTGAACCGCCGCGGCTTCGTGGTCACCTCGCTGTCCGCCGGCTTCGCCGCCGCGGCCATGCCGGTATGCGCGCAGACCATGATCACGACGGACATGTACGGGATCGAGGCCGGCGAGGCGAAGATCCCCGTGGAAGGAGGCACCATGCCCGGCTATTGGGCGGCGCCGACGACGGCCAAGCCGCCCTTTGCCACGGTGTTGGTGGTGCAGGAAATTTTCGGCGTCCACGAGCACATCAAGGACGTCTGCCGCCGCTTCGCCAAGGCAGGCTATTTCGCGATCGCGCCCGAGCTTTACGCGCGCCAGGGCGACCCGTCGAAGATCAGCGACATCCCGACCCTGATCTCGCAGATCGTCTCGAAGGTGCCGGACAAACAGGTCATGTCCGACCTCGACGCGACGGTCGCCTTCGCCGGCAAGACCGGCAAGGCAAACACCGACAAGCTCGCCGTCACCGGCTTCTGCTGGGGCGGGCGCATCGTGTGGCTCTATGCGGCGCACAACCCCAAGCTCAAGGCCGGCGTCGCGTGGTACGGCCCCCTGATCAGACCCGCCGCCGAGCTGCAGCCGAAGAACCCGATCGATCTGGTCGGCGACCTGAAGGCGCCGGTGCTGGGTCTCTACGGGGGCGCCGACCAGGGCATCCCCAACGACACGGTTGAAAAAATGCAGGCCGCTCTGAAGGCCGCCAAGAAGCCCTCGGAAATCGTCCTCTATCCCGACACGCCGCACGGCTTCCATGCCGACTATCGGCCGAGCTTCCGCAAGGACAAGGCCGAGGACGGCTGGGCCAAGGCGCTGGCCTGGTTCAAGAAGAACGGCGTCTCCTAGGCGCGCGGCACACCGCCGTATTGCGATCGGCCCGCCCCGACCGGCGGGCCGTTTGCTTTTCTAGCGTACCAGGCAGGTGGCATGGCCGCGCTGGGTGATCGCGCGGCAGATCGCGCCGGCGCGCGTGCGCTCGTGGATCGTCCCGGCGAGCAGACGGTAGTAAATGCCCTTGTTCGGCAGTTCGAAGCGCTGGGTTTCCGGCTTCAGCCCGGCCAGCAGATCGCCATAGCGCTCGTTCAGGAACGCCCAGGTCTGTTGCGCCTCCTTGTCCGTGCGCGCCACGACGAGCTCCAGGCTGAATCCCTTGACCGCGGCCGGATGCCCGGCGGGCGCGGCAGTCGGCGGCAGCGCCGCCGCCGTGCCGACCTCCGCCGTCGGCGGCAGCGTCGCGATCCGCGCGAATTCGTCGATCGCGATGGCAAAGTTCACGGATTGGGCCTCGCTGAGGAAGAAGCTGGTGACGCCGACCAGATTGCCGAAGCGGTCGAACACCCCGCCGCCCGACGAGCCTTGCGAGATCGGTGCCGTTATCTGTACTAGCCTTAACGCGCCGCGTTTGCGCAATCCCGCGACGATGCCGTCGCCGAGCGTATTCTCCAAACCCTTGGGCGAGCCGATCGTATAGACGCGCTCGCCGATCGCGAGGCTTGAAAAGGCGCGGATCTGCGCCACCGGCGCCAGCGCCGCGCCGCCGCCGGCCACCGTCAGCGTGCACAGATCGGTTTCGGAATCGAAACGGTTCAGCGTCGCGGCGCGTGCGCTGCCTTCGCGTAGCAGGAAAATCAGCGCCTTATCCTTGACGACGTGGCAATTGGTGACGAGCTCGCGCTCGCCGACAGCGACTGCCGAGCCTTGGTTGATGTTGCGCTTGTTGCGCACGTCCTCCAGGCTTGCGGCGGCGGCCACGAGATGGACCGAGGGCGCGACGGCGCGGTAAAGTTGCTCGGGCTCCAGTTCGGGCTGGCCGGATTGCGCCCACGCGCCGCCCGCAAGTACGGCCAGCGCGACGCATACTGCCGCTGCGATCGCCCGCGTGCGGTCGGGATGGGCGTGATTGACGCGTCCAGCCCGCATGGTTATAACCCGCGCCATTTCCGAAGAATAATCAAGGATCGAGTCAATGGCCAATCATCCCTCCGCCGCCAAGCGCGCCCGCCAAAGCGTGCGCCGCGCGACGGTCAACCGGCTGCGCCGCAGCCGCGTCAAGACATCGATGCGGAAAGTCGAGGACGCCATCGCCAGCGGCAACAAGGACGCTGCGCATGCCGCGCTGAAGGCCGCACAGCCCGAAATGCATCGCGCCGCCACCAAGGGCGTGATGTCGAAGAACGCGGTGGCACGCAAGCTGTCGCGTCTTTCCGCGCGCATCAAGTCAATCTGACGCATTGCCCGGCTGATTTCGCCGTCGTCGCGCCATTTGGTTGGCGCGGCGTTGGCGGAATTGCGTGCGTTTGATGCGCGCGTGATTGGCCCGCAACAGCTTCGAAAGAATCCTCCGTTCTTCGGTTTCGACATTGTTGCATTCCGCGCGGACGCGGGTTTACAGTTCTTGCCCGGTCGGTTGTGGTGCGGGTTGGTTGCTGCGGATCGACGGGGACGCGGAAGACTGTCGACGGTTCGTGGAGCAGCGGTTTCCGTTTTTGGTTCGTGATCGCGCTGGTCGGGTCGGCTGGAAAGCGGCAGCTCGTTCGGACGTCGGGTGGAGCCGCGGCAGATTAGATAGAAGACCGCCATGGGCAGGGGGGCGTTGATGTCGCGTTCGGTTCGGTCGTTGTTCCGCCCATCCCTATCTTTCCGCCGCAGGCGTTTGCGAAGCAACTAAAGGTCAGATGTGGGGCGCTGCGCTCGGTTCACGGTAAGAACCATCGCGCGGCGGAGGCGGTTTCGCGACCGCCTCGTGGTTGATGGGGTCGGGCAGTATGTCGAAGGAAGCGGTTGCTGCTTGCTGGGCGCGAATTCGCGGCCGTTTGCGCGGCGAATTCGGCGACGCGGCCTACCGCAACTGGCTCAAGGCGATGACCCTGGTCGAGGTCCGCGACGCGGTGGTGCGGATCGCGGCCCCCACCCGCTTCAAGCGCGACTGGATCCATAACAACTTCGGCGCGCGCATCCGGGCCCTGTGGCAGTCCGAGGACCCCAACGTGCGCGACATCGAGATCATCGTCATGCCCGAACGGGCCGGCGCCGCCGGGGAGGACGAAATCGAGGCATCCGAGCGCGCCGCCCAGGAGGACGTCCAGCCGGGCGCCCAGCCGCGCCGCGTGCCGGCGGCGGCCGGCGCGGAGGACATCGACGGCATCGACCGCGTCGACGACATCTCCGCCCGCCTCGACCCGCGCTTCACGTTCGAGAATTTCGTGGTCGGCAAGCCGAACGAACTGGCCTATGCCGCTGCCAAGCAGGTCGCCGAGTCGATCAGCGTGCGCTTCAACCCGCTGTTCCTTTACGGCGGCGTTGGCCTCGGCAAGACCCATCTGATGCACGGCATCGCCTGGCATATCCGCAAGCGCCAGCCCAGCCGCAAGGTGGTCTACCTGTCGGCCGAGAAGTTCATGTACCAGTTCATCCGCGCGCTGCGGAACAAGGATACGGTCGCTTTCAAGGAGCAGTTCCGCGCCATCGACGTTCTGATGGTCGACGACGTGCAGTTCTTCAGCGGCAAGGACTCCACGCAGGAGGAATTCTTCCATACCTTCAACGCGCTGATCGACCAGAACAGTCAGGTCGTGATCTCGGCCGATAAGTCGCCGAACGACCTGACCGGCGTCGAGGAGCGCGTCAAGTCGCGCCTGGCCTGGGGCTTGGTGGCCGACCTGCACCCCACCACCTACGAATTGCGCCTGGGTATCCTGCAATCCAAGGCCGAACAGTGCGGCGCCAAGGTGCCCGGCAACGTGCTGGAATTCCTGGCCCATCGCATCACGTCCAATGTGCGCGAGCTGGAAGGGGCGTTGACGCGCCTGGTCGCCCACGCCGATTTTGTCGGCCGGCCGATCACGCTCGATACCGCCCAGGACGTGCTGAAGGACCTATTGCGCGCCAACAGCCGCCAGGTGACGATCGAGGAGATTCAGAAACGGGTCGCCGAACACTACAACATCAAGTTCGGCGACATGCATTCGCCCCGGCGCGCCCGCGCAGTGGCCAGGCCGCGCCAGGTCGCCATGTACCTTGCCAAGGCGCTGACCTCGCGCTCCCTGCCCGAGATCGGACGGAAGTTCGGCGGGCGCGACCACACCACGGTGATGCACGCGGTGCGCAAGGTCGAGGAACTGCGCGCCAGCGATTCCGGCTTCAACGAGGATGTCGAGCTGCTGCGCCGGATGATCGAGGGCTGAGACCCACCCGACGCCGCCCGGTCCATTTTCCCGTTCCAATCGCCCCGGTTTCCGGACCAGGAATCGGAGGTAGATTCGCACGATCTGTGCTATACTGCCGCCCCGTTTGCGAGGGCCTGCAGGCCGACGTTCTCCATGCCCGGCGGCGCCTCTGATCGGGACCGGTAGGACACCGGTTTTTCACCTAAAAGTTGTAGAGTTTTCCACTGCCCGCCTGCCGGTGACACGGACATGAAGCTGACGATCGAGAGAGCGGCCTTGCTCAAGGCCCTGGCCCATGCGCAGAGCGTGGTCGAACGGCGGAACACGATCCCGATCCTGTCGAATGTCCTCCTGGAGGCAGCGCCCGGCGGGCTGGGGCTGACCGCCACCGACATGGATCTCGCCATTGCCGAGCAGACGCCGGCCGATGTGGCGATGCCGGGGGCGACCACCGTGTCGGTTCACACGCTCTACGACATCGTGCGCAAGCTGCCCGAGGGAGCCCAGGTGGAGATCGCGACCGGCGACGCCGAGGGCGGGGATTCCGGCCAGCTGGCCCTGCGCGGCGGCAGGTCGCGCTTCCGTCTGCCGACCCTGCCGCGCGACGATTTTCCGATGCTGGGCGACAACGCCGAGATGCCGCATGCCTTCAGCCTGCCGGCAGCCGAGCTGAAGACGCTGATCGACCGTACGCGGTTCGCCATCTCGACCGAGGAGACGCGCTACTATCTCAACGGCATCTACCTGCACGCCGGCAAGAACGCCGAGGCCACCTTGCGTGCGGTGGCGACGGACGGCCACCGCCTGGCGCGGGCCGAGACCGCCCTGCCCTCGGGAGCGGCCGGCATGCCCGGCGTGATCGTGCCGCGCAAGACCGTGGCCGAACTCTATAAACTGGTGCAGGAATCCACCGAGTCGGTGGCGGTCAGCCTGTCCGACACCAAGATTCGCTTTGCGCTGGATTCGGTGGTGCTGACCTCCAAGCTGATCGACGGCACCTTCCCGGACTACGAGCGGGTGATCCCTGCCAACAACGACAAGACCATGGAGGTCGACAGCCGCGAATTCGCCGCCGCCGTCGATCGCTGCCAGACGATCGCCGCCGAGAAGTCGCGCGCCGTCAAGCTCAGTCTCAAGAAGAACAGCCTGACCGTCTCGGCCTCGAGCCCGGAAAACGGCACCGCCAGCGAGGAGCTGGAGGTCGATTACAAGGGCGGCGCCATCGAGATAGGCTTCAATGCCAAGTACCTGCTGGACATCGCCCAGCAAGTGACCGGCGGCAAGGCGCGTTTCGCGCTGGCCGACGCCGCGTCGCCGACCATCATCCGCGACGCCGACGACGATGCCGCGCTCTACGTGCTGATGCCGATGCGCGTGTGATCCGGGCCTTCGCCACCACGCCCCCCGCCATGCCCACCCCGTCGGCCGATCCGCCGGCGGGGGGACCGTTCGCGGTCCTGCGCCTGACGGTAAGCGAGTTTCGCTGCTACGCCCGGGCCGAGGTCGATACGGGCGGACACGGCGTGGTGCTGACCGGGCCGAACGGCGCCGGCAAGACCAACCTGCTGGAGGCCGTATCGTTCCTGGCGCCGGGGCGGGGCCTGCGCCGCGCGGGCCTGGCCGAGGTCGAACGCCATGGGGCGACGACCCGCTGGGCCGTATCGGCGACGGCGGCGGCGCCTGCGGGGCCGGTCGTGATCGGCACCGGGCGCGATCCGGACGCCGGCGCGGAGGCCGAGCGCCGCGTGGTCAGGCTCGACGGCCAGGCGCAACGCGGGCCGGCAGTGCTGGGCGAGCATATGGCGCTGAGCTGGCTGACGCCGGCGATGGACCGCCTGTTCGCCGATGGGCCCGGTGCCAGGCGGCGTTTCGTGGACCGCATGGTCCTGGGCTTCGACCCGGGCCATGCGCGGCGGGTGGCGGCCTACGAGCATGCGATGCGCGCGCGCGCGCGCCTGCTGGAGGCGGGCAACGCCGACCCCGCCTGGCTGGCGGCCCTGGAGCACACGATGGCAGGCGAAGGGGTCGCTGTGGCCGCAGCGCGCAAGCTGCTGGTGGCAAGCTTGGCGGCGGAAGCGGCGGCGGCCGATGGCCCCTTCCCGGTCCCGGACCTCGCCATGACCGGCGAGCTGTCGGCGTGGCTGGCGGCGATGCCGGCGCTCGAGGCCGAGGAGAAGCTGGCAGCAGCCCTGGCCCAGTCGCGCCGGCGCGACGCCGAGGCGGGCCGGGCCGGCTTCGGTCCGCACCGCGACGACCTGGCCGTGTTCTATCGCGCCAAGGACCAGCCGGCGCGGCTGTGCTCGACCGGCGAGCAGAAGGCGTTGCTGGTGGCGATCGTGCTGGCGCACGCGCGCCTGGTCGCAGGCGAGCGCGGGCGGGCGCCGCTGCTGCTGCTGGACGAGATCGCCGCCCACCTGGACGCCCAGCGCCGCCTGGCGCTGTTCCAGGAGATCGGAAAGATCGGCTGCCAGGCCTGGATGACCGGCACCGACGAGATGCTGTTCGCGCCACTGGCCGGAAAGGTGCGGTTCTTCCGCGTCGCCGACGCGGTCATCCAGCCGCGCTAGGGCCAGCCGCGCCAAAGGAGAGACAGATGAGCAGGAAGACCGACGCCGGAAATGGAAACGGCAACGGGCACGGGAACGGTAACGGCGACGCGTCGAGCTATGGCGCCGAGCAGATCAAGGTGCTGCGCGGGCTGGACGCGGTGCGCAAGCGCCCGGGCATGTATATCGGCGACACCGACGACGGCTCAGGCCTGCATCACATGGTCTACGAGGTGGTCGACAACGCCATCGACGAGGCGCTGGCTGGTTACTGCACGAAGGTCGAGGTGACGCTTAACGGCGACGGCAGCTGCACCGTCAGCGACGACGGCCGCGGAATTCCCGTGGACATCCACCCCGAGGAAGGCGTGTCGGCCGCCCAGGTCATCATGACCCAGCTCCATGCGGGCGGGAAATTCGACCAGAACTCCTACAAGGTCTCGGGCGGGCTGCACGGCGTGGGCGTGTCGGTGGTCAACGCCCTGTCGGAATGGCTGGAACTGCGCATTTACCGCGACGGCGGCGAGTTCTTCATGCGCTTCCGCGATGGCGAACCCGAGGCGCCGCTGGCCCGCGTCGGCGACGCCAAGGGCAGGAAAGGCACGATCGTCACCTTCATGCCGTCGCGCCAGACCTTCTCCATGACCGATTTCGACTACGGCACGCTGGAGCACCGCCTGCGCGAGCTCGCCTTCCTCAATTCCGGCGTGACCCTGACCCTTACCGACGCGCGGCCGGTCGAGCCGGTCTCGGCCACGATGCACTACCAGGGTGGCATCGCCGCCTTCGTGCAATGGCTCGACCGCAACAAAACGCCCCAGCACGACGGGCCGATCTTCTTCTCGGCCGAGCGCGAAGGCATCACGGTCGAGGTGGCGCTGCAGTGGAACGACAGCTACCACGAGACCATGCTGTGCTTCACCAACAACATCCCGCAGAAGGACGGCGGCACGCATCTCGCCGGGTTCCGCGCGGCGCTGACCAGGCAGATCAACCACTACGCCAGCGAGAGCGGAATCGCCAAGAAGGAGAAGGTCGCGATCACCGGCGATGATGCGCGCGAGGGCTTGACCTGCGTGCTGTCGGTCAAGGTTCCCGATCCGAAGTTCTCCAGCCAGACCAAGGAAAAGCTGGTTTCCTCCGAGGTCCGGCCGGTGGTGGAGAGCGTTGTCAACGACCGCCTGCAGCAATGGTTCGAGGAGCACCCGGGCGACGCCAAGCGCGTCGTCGCCAAGGTGGTCGAAGCGGCCGCCGCCCGCGAGGCCGCGCGCAAGGCGCGCGAGCTGACCCGCCGCAAGGGCGTGCTCGACATGGCCTCGCTGCCCGGCAAGCTGGCGGACTGCCAGGAGCGCGACCCGGCGCTGGCGGAACTCTTCATCGTCGAGGGCGACTCGGCCGGCGGATCGGCCAAGCAGGGGCGCGACCGCCGCAACCAGGCGATCCTGCCGCTCAGAGGAAAAATCCTGAACGTCGAACGGGCGCGGTTCGACAAGATGCTGGGCTCGGCCGAGATCGGCACGCTGGTGGCCGCGCTCGGCACCGGCATCGGCCGCGAGGACTTCGACGTCACGAAGTGCCGCTATCACCGTATCATCATCATGACGGACGCCGACGTCGACGGCAGTCATATCCGCACGCTGCTGTTGACGTTCTTCTATCGCCAGATGCCCGAGATCGTGGACAAGGGCTACCTCTACATCGCCCAGCCGCCGCTCTACTGCGTCAAGCGCGGCAAGTCAGAGGTCTATCTGAAAGACGACAAGGCGCTCGACGATTACCTGATCAACGGGTCGATCGAGGGCATGGTCTTCACCATGCACAACGGCGCCCAGTCCGCCGGCGAGGACCTGCGCGACAAGCTGGAGCGCGCGCGGCGCGTGCGCCTGCGCGTGACGCCGCTGGCGGCAAAGGTCGGCAGCGAGGCGGTGGTCGAGCAGGCGGCGATCGCCGGCGCCCTCAACCCCGACGTCATCACCGATCCCGACCGCGCGCGCCAGGCGGCCGAGTACATCGCCAAGCGGCTCAACCAGCTCGAGCCGGAGAACGAACGGGGCTGGAAGGGCGAGGCGCTGCCGGACGGCGGCATGGCCTTCACCCGCACACTGCGCGGCGTCACCCAGCGCCACGTCATCGACGGGACCATGATCCGCTCGACCGAGGCGCTGCGGCTCGACAAGCGGATGATCGAGCTGCAGGAAACCTATCTGGGCCACGGCAAGCTCGCGACGAAGGACAAGGAGTACCGTATCACCGGCCCGCTGTCGCTGCTCGCGGCCGTGCTGGAGCAGGCCCGCAAGGGCCTGGAGATCAAGCGCTACAAGGGCCTGGGCGAGATGAACCCGGAGCAGCTCTGGCACACCACGCTCGACCCTAATGCGCGCACCCTGCTGCAGGTAAAGGTCACCCACGCCGACCAGGCCCAGGAGGTGTTCACCACCCTGATGGGCGACCTGGTCGAGCCCAGGCGCGAGTTCATCCAACAGAACGCGCTGAAAGTCGCCAACCTGGACGTGTAGCCGGCGACGGCCCGCGACGTTTCACGTCGGCGACAGCACGTGGATGATGCGGCTTTGGATCATCTCGCGCGTCTTGGCGGCGTAGGCCGCCATGTGCGGGGAGGCTGCGTGGGCCCTTAACGCCTCCACGTTCTCCCACTTCTCGACGACGACGAACGTGTCCGGTCCCAGATTCGTCTGTACCGGCAACGCGCCCTCGGCATCGACCGCCGGCCCGTACTCGATGCAGCCCTTCTCGGCATGGACCGCCGGCATGTTGGCACGGAAGATCGCAAGGATTTTCTCCCGCAGGCCGGGCTTGGCCGTGACGATCGCGAGCACGTGGATCATGAATGCTGTCTCCGATGCTGGGAAAGGACGGGATTTCAGCCGCGGATCTCGACGTCCGCCCACTCCTCGACCACCTTGGCGATCGAGGTGAAGTCGGAATCCGGGCCGAACTTGGCCTGGGTCACTGCCAGGATCTGGCGCACCGCCGCGCCCACGACCATCGGTACGCCGAGCGACTCGGCCTCATCCACGCACAGGCGCACATCCTTGTAAGACAGGCCGGTGGTAAAGCCGTAGTCGAACGTCCGGGTCAGAATCGAGCGCGGGAACTTGTCCTGGGTGGCGGTGTTGCGGCCGCTGCCGTTGTTGATGATCTCGAGCAACACCCGGGGATCGAGCCCGGCCTTGACGCCCATCGCCATCGCCTCGGACGTGACCGCCATGGCGGCCGCCGACAAGAGGTTGTTGGCAAGCTTGGCGGTTTGCGCCAGGCCCGGCTTCTCGCCGGTGAAGAACGGCTTGCCGAAGACCTTCAAAATCGGCTCGACCACCGCCAGCATTTGCCGGGGGCAGGAAACCATGACCGCGAGCGTGCCGGCCTTTGCGCCCTGCACCCCGCCGCTGACCGGCGAGTCCACCAGCACGACCTCGCGCGCGGCCAGGCCCGCGGCGACCTGGCCCGCCGTGCCGGGTCCGGTGGTCGACAGGTCGATGACGGTCCGCACCGCGGTCCCCTGGGCGATGCCGTTCCGGCCCAACGCTACCTGCTGCACGACGGGCGGCGTCGGCAGGCTTATCAGCACGATGGACGCCGCCGACGCCACTGCTTGGGGCGCGGACGCCACCGCGGCCCCACGGGCGGCGAGGGGCTTCACCGCCTCGGGGTCAGTGTCGTGCACGCACAACCGGTAGCCGGCGTCGATGAGGCGCGACGCCATCGGCCCGCCCATCCGGCCGAGCCCGATGAAACCCAGTACCTCGCTCGCCATCGCCGTATCCCCCGCGCGGTTCCGAACCGCGCGACTATAGCGGCTTGAGCGACGGCGAGGAAAACGACTAGCCTCGCTTTTCTGGAACGATGGGGGGAGCGATGCCGGGCCTGCCAGAATACGCGGTCTACGCGATCCGCTACGCCACGCGCGAGGCGCGCCGGCCGGAGCATTTCATCGGCGGCGACCCGCACGATGTGCCCATGGCGATGGATTATTTCGTCTGGGTCGCGATCGGGCCCGAGCGCAGTTTCGTCGTCGATACCGGCTTCACCGCCGAGGTCGCGGCCCAGCGCAAGCGTACGCACCTGCGCTGCCCGGCCGAGAGCCTGTCGCTGGTGGGGCTGAAGGCGGACGCGGTCAAGGACGTCGTCCAGACCCACCTGCATTACGACCATGTCGGCAATTTCCACAAATTCCCGGCTGCGCGCTTCCATCTGCAGGACCGCGAAATGAACTTCGCCACCGGCCGGCATATGCGCCATCCCGTCTTCAACCAGGGCTTCGAGGCCGAAGACGTGGTCGGCATGGTCCGGCTGAACTTCAAGGGTCGGGTGGAATTCCACGACGGCGACGCCGAGCTGGCGCCGGGCCTGTCGCTGCACTGCATGGGCGGGCACACGGCCGGGCTGCAGGTGGTGCGCGTCCACACCGCCCGCGGCTGGGTGGTGCTGGCCTCGGACGCCAGCCACTACTACGAGCACCTGCGCGCGCGCCGCCTGTTCCCGATCGCCTTCCACCTGGGCGACATGCTCGAGGCCTACCGCAAGATCGAGCGGCTGGCGGATTCGCCCGACCACATTATTCCCGGCCACGATCCGCTGGTGATGAGGCTCTACCCCGCCCCGGCACCGGCGATGGAGGGCATCGTCGTGCGCCTGGACGTCATGCCCAAGACCGCTGCGTGATCAGGGGTGGAGCGTCGGCTTCCCGCCGCGGTTCGGCCTAGCGGACGTCGAGCACGCGGCCGGTCTCGGCCGATACCGTCAATCTGACCGACCGGTCGCGCTGGTCGCGCGCGCGGGCGGTGTAGTAGCCGCGGTCGTAGTCGATGTCCTGGATGCGGTGAAAGCCTTGGCGCTCCAGGCTCATGCGGACCTGGTTCTGGTTCAGCACGAAGGGCCGGTGGGCGACGGGGCCATAGCCCGGCTTCCCGTAGCCATGGCCGGGCTGGCCGTAGGCGGGCGGCGCATAGACCGGCACCGGCGCCACGACCACCGGCTGGGTCGGCGGCACGTCGAGCTGCGCCGCGACGACGGGCACTGGATAGATGATCCGGCCGGTGGCGGGATCGTAGATCGGCGACATGGTGCCGCGGTTCGCCAGCTCCTGCGCGATCGTCGGCATCGGGTTGCCGGTGTTGTAGTCCACGTCGGTGTTGCCGTAGCGGATCGGCGGGCGGACATGGTTGTCGGACTCCGCCTGCGCGGCGATCGGCGCGATCAGCGCGGCCAAGAGCGACAGCGACAGGACGGTCTGGTGGATACGCATGGAAGTCGTTGCGTTCATATTGTCCTCCTCTTGCGGTCCCGCGCCGGCAGCGGGTCGGCATGGCCGGCCCTTCGGACGCGGGGGAAGATCGCAAGAAACGGCTGAATGACGGCTGAACGCCAGGCGCGGCTCGGCGCGGAATCGCGGCGGGTCCCGTCGTCCCAACATTAAATAGACGCAATCCGCCGGAGCCCGCGTATTCAGGCTGCGTTCATGGCATATCGGCCATTCTCGCGGGCATGACGGCAAGCGGACGCCAAGGGCCGCGCAGGAAAAGCAGAAAAGCAAAGGAGATCGGTCATGACGACGATGTACAAGCGGCTGGTTGGCGGCGCGGCGATCGCCGCGCTGCTCGCGGTGCCCCTGGCAGGCTCGGCGCAGGCGCGCGATTGGCGCGGCGGCGGCCGGGGCTACAACCACTACCATCGCGGCGGCGACAACACCGCCGCCTATATCGGCCTTGGCCTGGGCGCGCTGGCCCTGGGCTCGGTTCTGGCCTATTCCGCGACCCAGCCCAGCTACGCGGCACCGCCGGCCTACTACGTCCCGCCGCCGCCACCGCCGGCCTACTATGCGCCAGCGCCGGCCTACGGCTACGCCCCGCCGCCGGTGGTCTACTACGCGCCGCCGAGCGATCCGTACTTCAACCAGTACCTATCGGATCCGCAATTCGACCGTGACAGCCGTTGAACGGCGCGGCCTGCCCGACGGACGGTATCGCCCCAGAGCGGTGCGGTGCCGTCCCGTCCCGTTAATCTTCCTTTCCGGCGTCGGGGGCCCATGTGACGCAGATCACTGCAACTCTCAAAACGAATCCCCATATTCAGAGCATACGAAGAAGACGCGGCACATCGCCGCGCCAAAGGTGAGGAGAACCGCCAATGAGCGTGCTTGGCCGGTTTCTCGTGGTTTTCGGCGATAATGTGCTGACCGGTTGCCTGGCTGCCTTGGCTTTGGCCGTGGCGGTCCCGGCGACCTTCGGCGCGATTTTCGTCCTCTAAGGTCCAGGTAAAAGGACATCCGCAGCCGGTTCACGCGGGGCCCGAGTGCCCCGGAGGTGAGGCGCGCCCTGGTGTGCCGGACTTGAACCGGACGCGAAGAATATTATCTTTTTCTAATATAACCGAGCGGAGGGCGAGCCATGGTGGGCGAACTGCGCGAAATCGATGTGTCGGCGCTGAAAGCAGCACTGGACAAGGGCGAGGTGCTGCTGGTTGACGTGCGCGAGCCCGCGGAGAATGCGCGCGAGCGGATTGCCGGCGCCGTCCTGATGCCGCTTTCCACCTTCGATCCCGCCAAGATCCCGGCTGCGCCCGGCAAGCGCCTAGTGCTGCACTGCGCCTTGGGCATGCGTTCGGGCCAAGCGGCGCAGAAGCTGCTGGCCGCCGGCGCGGCCGAGGTCACGCACTTCAAGGGCGGTATCGGCGCCTGGAAGCAGGCCGGCTATCCGGTGGTTGGCGACGCCGGCGCCCCCCTGCCGATCATGCGCCAGGTCCAGATCGTGGCCGGCGGCCTGGCGCTGCTGGGGGTCGTGCTGGGCTTCGCCATCCACCCGGGCTTCTTCGTCCTGTCGGGCGCGATCGGCGCCGGGCTGATGCTTTCGGGCATCACCGGCACGTGCATGATGGCGAATCTGCTGCTGAAGCTGCCCTATAACCGCATGCAGCGCGCCTAGGCCGAACTCACGGCCAGTTGCCCTTTGCGGGTGACTGTGATTCTATCCGCCGAAGGTGAGTTCTATGACGTCGCGATACATACCCAATACACGAAAAGCGGCCGAGGTGGTCCTATGGCTTTGCAAGGCCAAGGGCCTTATCGACATCTATCATGTGGTCAAATGCACCTTTTACGCCGACAAGTATCATGTGACGCGCTATGGACGACCGATCTCGGGCGACACCTACGAGGCCGCCGAATACGGCCCCCTGGGTCGTGTTGTCTATGGCCTGCTGAGGCGTGATCCGTTCGAGGTCATGGCGCTGGACAACAACGGGAACGTGCCCTTCAGCGTGGACGAGAAGCGCGGCTGGATCGTCGTCGCAGATCGTGAACCCAACCTGCGCCTACTCTCCGACAGTGACGTTGAGGCGCTGACGTATGCCCTTCGTGAATACGGGGACAAGTCGTTCGACGAACTAGTAGCGCTAAGCCATGCCGAGCCGGCGTACATTCGAGCCGTCGGGGCGACCATGCGATATGCCGACTTCATTGACGGCAGCGACGAATTGAGCATCGCGAGGCGGCAGGACCTGGAGGAAGTCGCACCCAACGTCGTCTTCTGATTGGTGCGCAATTGATCCCCGCGATCGGCGATGTCGTGATTCTGTTCGATGGCACGGTCCGGCCGCCAAAGGATAAGCTCAACATCTGCATCTGCCCTGGTACGGGACGCTTCTTGCGCATCAACTCGCGCGAACTCTGGCAGCCGTGTGTGTCGATCCGCCGGTCAGACAATCCATTTTTAGACCATGACAGCTTCGTCGAGCTTCGCCATTTGCTGTTCTTTCCGCGCCGCGTCGTGCAGGACGCGGTTACGAGCAGGCGCGGAATTCTTGGCTGCATTTCCGCGCGCTCGGCTACCGCAATCGTTGTCGCCGCCACGGCCGCGGTGACTCTCACCTTCGAGCATAAGCAGCTAATTAAAGAGCGGCTTGAAACGATCGTCGACGCTGCCAAATAAGCGCGGCTGGAGACCGACACACG
>CAYMTM010000103.1:0-15653 GCA_964393375.1 uncultured Rhodospirillaceae bacterium | reverse complement strand
TGGGCATCGTCGGCGAATCAGGCAGCGGCAAGACCACGCTCGCCAAGGCGCTGCTGCGCCTCTACCGCCCTAGCGAGGGCCACATCCGCTACCGCGGCGCCGATCTGGCGCCGCTGGGCGAGCGCGGGCTCAAGGCCTATCGCCGCGACCTGCAGATGGTTTTCCAGGACCCGCTGTCCTCGTTCAATCCCCGCCACACGGTGGCCGAGGCGCTGGCAATCCCGCTGCGCCTGCACGGGCTGTGCGCGCGCAGCGAAATTCCGCGGCGGATCGACGAGGCGCTACGGCGCGTCGGCCTGGCGCCAGCCTTCCGCGACCGCTACCCGCACGAATTGTCGGGCGGGCAGTTGCAGCGCGTTGCGATCGGCCGCGCGCTGATCCTGTCGCCGCGGCTGCTGGTTGCGGACGAGGCGGTTTCGAAGCTCGACGTGTCGGTGCGTGCGCAGATCCTCAACCTCTTGAAGGACGTGCGCCAGGCGCATGCGCTCTCGATCCTGTTCATCACCCACGATCTGCACGTCGCGCGTTACCTGTGCGACCGCATCGGCGTGATGTATTTCGGCAAGCTGGTCGAGCTGGGCGCGACCGAGCAGGTGTTCACCCGCCCGCGCCATCCCTATACCAAAGCGCTGCTCGGAACGCTGGACGACGCCATGGCGGGCGACGCCGACCCGGAGGCCTTCGCCGCGCCGCCCTCGCCCGCCGGCTGCCGCTACGCCTCGCGCTGCCCGCACCGGATCGAGCGCTGTGGCACCGCACATCCGCCGCTGGAGGAAGTCGCCGCCGACCACACCGCGGCGTGCATCCGGCTGCGCGAGATCGGATAGAAAGGCAGACGCCCATGAGCGAGACGATCACCGCCCCAAAGCCCGAGACGCGCCTGGCACGCGATCCGCTGCTTCAGCCGCTCCGGATCAAGCACCTGACGCTGAAGAACCGGATCATGAGCACGAGCCACGCCAGCGGCATGGAGATCGACGGCATGCCGGTGGACCGCTACCAGGCCTATCACGCAGCCAAGGCGCGCGGCGGCATCGCCCTGACCATGTTCGGCGGCTCGTCCAATGTGGCGCCGGACTCGCCCAACATCTTCCGCCAGCTTAATGTCGGCGTCGACGCGATCATTCCCTACCTGCGGCGGTTCGCCGAGCGCATCCACGCGCACGGCACGGCGCTGATGTGCCAGATTACGCATTTGGGCAGGCGCGGCGAGCCCTATGCATCGAACTGGCTGCCCACCATCGCGCCCTCGCCGGTCCGCGAGACTTTGCACCGCAGCTTTCCCAAGGAGATGGACGAGCACGACATCGCCCGCGTGGTCAAGGCCTATGGCGCGGCGGCCAGGCGCTGCAAGGAGGGTGGGCTCGACGGCATCGAGACGCTCGCGGGCGGGCACCTGATCGGCCAGTTTCTGTCGCCGCGCACCAACCGGCGCACCGACCGGTTCGGCGGCTCGCTGGAGAACCGCTGCCGCTTCGGCCTGATGGTGTACGAGGAGATGCGCAAGCAGGTCGGCGACAAGTTCCTGCTGGGCCTGCGCTACGTGATCGACGAGGGAGGCACGCCGGGCGGCCTCAACTTCGACGATTGCGTCGAGATCGCGCGCGTGTTCGAGCGCGCCGGGATGCTCGATTTCTTCAACGCGATCTATGGCCGCATGGACACCGAGATCGGCCTGGCGGTGGACAACATGCCGGGTATGGCCTCGCCGATTGCGCCGTGGCTCAAGCACGTGGGCGCGTTCAAGAAGGAGGTCGGATTGCCGGTGTTCCACGCCGCCCGTATCGCCGACATCGCCACCGCGCGCCACGCGATCCGCGAAGGGCTGCTCGACATGGTGGCGATGACCCGCGCGCATATCGCCGACCCGAACATCGTGGCCAAGCTGGAGGCGGGCCAGGAGGACCGCATCCGCCCCTGCGTCGGCGCCACGCACTGCCAGTCGCAATACCGCCCGCACTGTCTGCACAACCCGGCGACCGGGCGCGAAGGCAGCCTGCCCCAGGTCATTGCCCGCTCGCACCGGCCGGGACGCAAGGTCGTGGTGGCCGGCGGCGGACCGGCGGGCCTTGAGGCCGCCAGGGTATGCGCGGAACGCGGCCACGCGGTGGTCCTGTTCGAGGCGGCGGAAAGGCTGGGCGGACAGGTGCTGCTGGCGACGCGCGCGTCCTGGCGCAAGGACCTGGTCGGCCTGGTGGAGTGGCGCCAGCGCGAACTCGAGCGCCTGGGCGTAAGGCTGCGCCTCAGCACCTATGCCGAACGCGCCGACGTGCTGGCCGAGCGGCCCGACGTGGTGATCGTCGCGACCGGCGGCGTGCCCGACATCGACTGGATCCAGGGCGCCGAACATTGCACCAGCGCCTGGGACATCATCGGCGGCGCAACGCCGCTGGCCGCGGAGGTGATCGTCTATGACGGTACCGGCCGGCATCCCGCGCCGCAGGTGGCCGAGCTGGCCATCGCGCAGGGAAAGCGCGTGCAGTTCATCAGCATCGACGCGCAGCTCGCGATGGAGCTGACCTATGCCGAGCGCGCGATCTGGAAGAAGCGGGCCTACGAGCTGGAACTGCCCACCGTCTTCGACCACGAGATCGCCAGGGTGGAGCGTCAAGGCAACCGCTTGGCTGCGACCTTCCGCAACCTGTCGACCGGTGCGGTCCGGCAGCTCGTCGCCGACCAAGTGATCGTCGAGCACGGCACGGTGCCCGCCGACCAGCTTTACAAGGAACTGCGGGCGGATTCGGGCAACGACGGCGTCACCGACATCGACGCACTGCTGGAGGGCCGGCCACAACCCCTGGGCAAGGCGGGGTTCGAGCTGCACCGGATTGGCGACGCGGTGGCCAGCCGCAACATCCACGCGGCGGTGCTGGACGCCCTGCGCCTGTGCCACGTCATGTGAGCGCCCGGCGCGCTCAGATCGGCCAGCGCATCTCAGCAATCAGCATCGCCCGCACCCGCGCCGGGCCGCACCCAATGTCGTAGCGGTTCAGCCCTATATCCCGCAACGCCCGTTCGTCCAGCGCAGCCAGGGTGCGCCGCTGCCGGCGGCGTTCCAGCCATGCCCTGAACCAGGCGAACAAGTTTCGTCTGCCGATCGGTACGACAGAGATCGGCCGCGAAGCGCGTCGATGGACGCGCCGGCGATCTGCTGCCGCGGTCGTCACCGCACGCTGCGCCGTAAGCCGGTGGCGATCCAGATGCCGGCGCCAACCGAGATCAGGCCCGGCACCAGCGCCGGCGCGATCGGTTCGCCGAGGATCGCGGCTGCGCCCAGGGCAGCCGTCATCGGATTGACCGTCAGCGTGTTGGCGACCTGCGTCGGGCTGGCGAAGCGTAGCGCATAGACCCAGAGGAAGAGGGACAAGGCGCTGCCGATGGCGGCCATGTAGCCCACGGCCAGGTATTGGCGCGGGCCGAAGGCCGCGATGGACAGCGCGTTGCCGGTGGCGACGCTGATCGCGACGAGCAGCGCCGCGCCCGCGCCCATGCTGGCGGCGACGAAACCCAGCGCGCTCGACCGCCGGATGAACGGCCGCGACCACACGCTGTAAAGCGCCATGCACAAAGTCGCCGCCGCCATGGTCAGGTCGCCGCGCCAGGCGCCTTCCGGCGCGTCCGTCAAGGCTGCGGCCAGCGACGCGGCGACGCCGCCGACGGCCAGCATCACGCCCGCCGTCTTGCGCAAACTCAATTTCTCGACGCCCAACGCGGCACCCGCCAGCATGGTCATTAGCGGGACCATCGACAGCGCCAGCGTGCCGCGCGCGACCGTCGTGTAGCCGAGCGCCAGGTTGTAGAGCACGAAGAAGATGCCGTAAAACAGCAGGCCGAGCCCGGCCACCGCCGGCCAGTCCGCGCGGCCGGGCCAGCGCGTGCGCATCGCGAGCGCCAGGGGCAGCAGACACAGGAACCCGCCGCCAAAGCGCAGCGCGGCCAGCGTGATCGGATCGGCCGCTTCCACCAGGTAGCGCGTCGCCACCGCCGCCCCGCCGCCCACCGCGCTCGACAGCACCGCCATGCCGACGCCATACCGCTCGCTCATCGCGGAGACCCCTCGCAAGCGGGTCGATCATGGCGGCGACGTGGAGCGGATCAACTACGCCCGAGGTAGTTACTTGCGCGCGCGCTTCCCGCGGCGCTTGGGCTTGGCCCAGTCCCGCAGCAGCTTTGCCGTCGCGTCGTCCATCGGGAAGAAGCTCTCGATGCGCAGTTCCTGCAAGGTGATGTCCTGTGGCGTGCCCAGCGTGGCGATGGCGGTAAAAAGGCGTAGATCGACCCCCCCTTTGCGGAAATGCATCGCCAGCACCGGGCTGGCGGCGGCGCTTTCCGCGCCGGTCGCGAGCGCTGCCTTCACGCCCCTGTAGCCCGAGAGGCGGGCGAGCAGCGCCGTCGTCTCGGCCGAGCCGTCCGCCGCCGCGTCCGTTTCGACGCTGCGGACGAAGTGGCGCACCACGTCGACCCAGTTGACAAGGTGCGGGCGCAGCACGTCAGGCGCCACCAGCGCGTCGGCCAGGTTGACCTTCGCACCCGGCGCGATCGGGCCCACCAGGAACTCGACAAGGCGCACCGCGCCGGAATTGGCCCTGAGCAAGTTCCAGTGGCGGTCCACGACGACGGCCGGATAGGGGTCCTGCTGCGCCAGCATGTAGTCGAGTGCACTCGCGACGCGCGCCATGTCGGGCGCCTGCAGGTCGCGCTGGCGCCATTCCGGCGCGAAGCCGGCGGCAAGCAATAACGCGTTGTGCTGGCGCAGCGGGATGGCGAGCGCCGCGGCCAGCCGGTCGACCATCGCGCGGCTGGGCTTCGCGCGCCCGATCTCGAGAAAGCTCAGATGGCGCTGTGAGATCTCGGCGCGGCCCGCCAGCGCGAGCTGCGAAAGCCCGCGATGCTCGCGCCACCATTTCAGCCGCTCGGCAAAGCCCGGCTCGACGCTCACGAATACCTCCGAGGTAGTTGCGGCGCGATCGGTCGCGCGCATCATGCCACTGCACAACACGGGCGCACAAAAGGGTTTGTGATGACCGAGAGCGTGCTGCTGGGGCCACTGGCGCTGTTCGCCGCGGCGACCACGCTGACGCCGGGGCCGAACGTCGTCATGGTTACGGCCGCGGCCGCGAACTTCGGGTTCCGGCGCGCCCTGCCGGCGGCGCTGGGCGTCACGCTTGGCTTCGGGGCGATGATAGTCGTGTCGGGTCTCGGACTGGCGGGGCTGGTACAGGCCGAGCCGCGCCTGCACGCGGTGCTGCGCTATGCAGGCGCGGCGTACCTGCTCCATCTCGCCTGGCGCATCGCGCAGGCCGGCGGCGGCGCGGCCATAGAGGCGCGTGCGCGGCCGTTCACGCTGGTCGAGGCGGCGCTGTTCACCTGGGTCAATCCCAAGGCCTGGGTGATGGCGCTGGGCGCGCTCGCGGCCTACACCACGACGACGGGCGACAAGGCTGTGGAGATCGCCGTCATCACTGCGATCCTGTCGGCGTTCTGCCTGGGCTCGCTGCTGCTGTGGGGCGGGTTCGGGGCGGCGATCGGCCGGTTCCTCGGCCATCCCCATGTGCGCGCGGTCTTCAACCGGACGATGGCGGCGCTGCTGGTGCTTTCCCTCTTGCCCGTGCTGTGGTGATGCGGCCACAGTCGGGGGCATGGCCCCCGACCCGCTGCTCCAGCCCTATCGCCTGAAGCACCTCACCCTGCGCAACCGGTTCCTGTCCACGGCGCACGAGCCCGCCTACACCGAGGACGGGCTGCCGAAGGAGCGCTACCGCCTCTACCACCGCGAGAAAGCCAAGGGCGGCATCGCGCTGACCATGATCGGCGGCTCGTCCGTGGTGTCGCCCGACAGCCCGCAGGCCTTCGGCAACATCCAGCTCTTCCGCGACGAGGTGGTGCCGTGGCTGCGCGAGCTTGCCGACGATGTGCACGCGCACGGTGCGGCGGTGATGATCCAGCTTACCCATCTGGGCCGGCGCACGACCTGGAGCAAGGAACACTGGCTGCCGGTGATCGCGCCCTCGCCGATCCGCGAGCCGGCGCACCGCGCCTTTCCCAAGGCGATGGAGGACTGGGATTTCGCGCGCGTCACCGAGCACTACGCGGGGGCGGCCGAGCGCTGCAAGGCGGCCGGGCTCGACGGGCTGGAGATCGAGCTCTACGGCCATCTGCTCGACCAGTTCTGGTCGCCCGCGACCAACCGGCGCGACGACGCCTATGGCGGCAGCCTCGACAACCGGCTGCGCTTCACCCTCGACGTCTGCCGCGCGATCCGCACGCGCATCGGGCCCGAGGTCATCGTCGGCGCGCGCATGGTCTGCGACGAGGACTGGGATCGCGGACTCTCGCGCGCAGAGGGGCTGGAGATCGCGCGGCGCCTGGCCGCGAGCGGCCTGATCGACTTCATCAACGTGATCCGCGGCCATATCGACACCGACGAGGCGCTGTCGCACGTCATTCCCGGCACCGGCACGGCGCTAGCCCCGCATCTCGACTTCGCGGGCGACGTGCGGGCGGAAACCAAATTCCCGGTGTTTCACGCCGCGCGCATCCAGGACGTGGCGACCGCCCGCCATGCCGTAGCGTCCGGCAAGCTCGACATGGTCGGCATGACCCGTGCGCACATCGCCGACCCGCATATCGCGCAGAAGGTGATGGAGGGGCGCGAGCAGGAAATCCGGCCTTGCGTCGGCATGGGCTATTGCATCGACCGCATCTATTTCGGCGGCGAGGCGCTGTGCATCCACAACCCCGCCACTGGGCGCGAGGCGACCATGCCGCACGTCGTCGCGCGCGTACCGGGGCCGAAGCGCAAGGTCGTGGTGGTCGGCGCCGGACCGGCGGGGCTGGAGGCTGCGCGCGTGGCCGCTGCGCGCGGACACCAGGTCGTGCTGTTCGAGGCGGCCGATCGTGCCGGCGGCCAGTTGTTGCTCGCGGCGTCCCTGAAACGCCGGCGCGAGGTGATGGGCATCGTCGAGTGGCGGCTCAACGAATGCGCGCGCGACGGAGTCGAACTGCGCTTCAACGCCTATGCCGAGGCAGCCGACGTGCTGGCGGAGAAGCCCGACATCGCGGTGATCGCGACGGGCGGCGTGCCCGACACGTCGTTCCTCGACGAAGGCGGCGACCTCGCGACTACGAGTTGGGACATCCTGTCCGGTGCGGTCAAGCCCGCCGAGCAGGTCTTGCTCTATGACGACAACGGGGCGCATCCCGGCATGACCGCGGCAGAGTTCCTGGCCGAGGCGGGGGCGGTGTTGGAGATCGTCACGCCGGAGCGCGTGCTGGCGCCCGAGGTCGGCGGCACCAACTATCCTGGCTATTTCCGGGCCTTCGCGAAGCACCGGGTGTCGATCAGCCTGAACCTGCGGCTGGAGCGTATCAGGCGCGACGGCAACCGGCTGGTGGCCGTGCTGTTCAACGAGTACGACAAGTCGCACCACGAGCGCCGCGTCGACCAGGTGGTCGTGGAGCACGGCACGCTGCCGGCCGACGAGCTCTATTTCGCGCTCAAGCCCGGCTCGCGCAACCTGGGCGAGGTCGACCATGCCGCGTTGATCGCCAACCGGCCGCAGACGCTTCTTCGCAATCTCGCCGGCAGCTACGCGCTTTACCGCATCGGCGACGCGGTGGCCTCGCGCAACATCCACGCGGCGGTCTACGACGCTCTCCGATTGGTGAAGGATTTCTAGTGCCGGGACCGGGCTCCGGATGGCATGGTCGTGGTATTTCAGGGACTTAAGCCATCCCCCCTTGCACTTCCCGGCGTCTGGGCCCATGTTAGCGGCGTCGGCTCGTCCAGGGTTGGCCTCGTCTACGCTCCCTTGAATCGAGAGCTGGCCCGGTCTCCCATCCCCCGCGACGTCTGACCCGCCATGCCGGTGGCATGGCGGCACTACATCTACCTTAGGAAGTACTATGGCTATCGGAACGGTTAAGTGGTTCAACACCCAGAAGGGTTACGGATTCATCCAGCCCGAGGACGGCTCGAAGGACGTGTTCGTCCACATTTCAGCGGTCCAGCAGGCTGGCCTGGGCTCCCTCAACGAGGGGCAGCGGATCAGCTTCGAGGTGCAGAACGATCGCGGCAAGCCCGCCGCGACCAACCTCAAGTCGGCTTGATCTCCTGATTTTGGCGGTGGGGCGGCTTCGGCCGCCCCATCGGCTTTCGGCTTCCCCTCAGTCGAAGTTCCGCCCCGTGGTGCGGGGCCTGCCCCGCGCGATCAGGGCCGTTCCCCGATCGCGGATTTGGCGATAGGCGTCGAGGGCACGGCCGCGCGCTGTTGCATGGTCGACGATCGGCAACGGGTAGTCGCGCCCCAGCGCCAGCCCGGCCGCGGCAAGCACATCGGCCGGCGCTTTCCAGGGTTCGTGAATGAACGCCGCCGGAAGGCGCGCGAGTTCGGGCACGTTGCGTCGCACAAAGTCACCCTGCGGATCGAACCGGCGGCCCTGCAGCACGGGATTGAAGATTCGGAAATAGGGCGCCGCGTCTGCGCCGCTGCCCGCGACCCACTGCCAGCCCGCCGCATTGTTGGCAAGATCGGCATCGACCAGCGTATCCCAGAACCATGCCTGGCCCTGGCGCCAGTCGATCAACAGGTCCTTGACCAGGAAGGACGCGGCGATCATGCGCACGCGGTTGTGCATCCAACCGCTGCGCCAAAGCTGGCGCATGCCTGCGTCGACGATGGGATATCCGGTCCGGCCGCGCTTCCACGCCTCGAGCCCCGCTGTGTCGTCGCGCCACGGGAAAGCGTCGAATGCCGCACGCCAATTGCGCTCGGGCAGCGCGGGTGCGTGGAACAGCAGGTGGTGACAGAACTCGCGCCATCCGAGCTCGCGCAGAAAGGCTTCCGCGCCTGCCGCGCGCGCCGGGTCGGCGGCGGCGGCTGCGATCGCGTACCAGACCTGGCGAGGGCCGATCTCGCCCAAGGCGAGCGCTGCGGACAGCCGGGAAGTTCCGACCCGGTCGGGGCGGTTGCGGGCCGCCGCGTAGTCGGCAAGGCCGTTGTCGACGAATTGTGCCAGTCGTTCTCTTGCCGCCGCCTCGCCCGCCTCGCCCGCCTCGCGGAAATGGGCCGCCCAATTCGGCCCGGGCGGCAACAGCGACCAGGAATCCAGCAAATCGCTCACGGGCCATCGCGAGGGTGCCGGCAATCGCGCGGGCGGCGGGGTCGGACGGCCGGGCGCGGCGCGCCTGCGCAGCGACCACCAGAACGGCGTGAACACCGCATAAGGCTTTCCCTCGCCGGTCGCCATGTCCCAGGGCTCGACCAGCAGCGCGGCATTGAAGCTGTAGACGGCGATCCCGCGGGCCTTCAGCGCCGCCTTGATGGCGCGATCCATGTCGATCATGAACGGCTCATAGCAGCGGTTCCAGAACACGGCGCCGGCGCCCGTCTCGGCCAGGATCCGCTCGATCTCAGGGATCGCCGGTCCGCGCCGCAGGATCAGGCGCGCGCCCCGGGCGCGCAGCGACCGGTCGAGCGCTGCCAGGCTATGATGAAGCCGCCAGCGCTTGGCGGCGCCCCAGCGCCAGCGACCGGGCGTGGTCTCGTCGAGCACGAACAGCGGTATCACCGCGCCATGCGCGCTTGCGGCGGCAAGCGCAGGGTTGTCCGCCAGGCGCAGATCCTGGCGGAACCACAGGAGGACAGGCGGGCCGGTCATCGCGTCGAATACGAAACGGGCTGTGGATCGGATCACTTCAAGAAAAATTGCAGTATAACAAAGAAAAAATCCAAGATGATGTTAACACTTGCGCAGTCAAAACTTGCCGCCGCTAATGGTTTATGGTAACTTAGCCAACGAAAGGGCAGATCTGGTTTCTGCCGCTTCCCAGGTAGGGGGAGTTGACGCCGTGATACGTAAGTTCCTTCTCGACGAAACCGGTGCGGCCACCGCGAAGTTCACGCTCTACGCGTCGTGTGTGCTGATGCTTATCTATTCGTTCTTCCACACGGCGGGTGCGGCGTTGCACGACATGACCAATCTGGTGACGTCGACGATGAATATGGCGGTACGCCGGCTGACCGGCGGTACGCTGGGAATCTGATCCTCCGCTGCCAGGCGCGCGACGCCCGGTTTGCCCCCGAACGCGCGCGCGGAGGGCCGGATTGCGCTGGGACTAGGTCTTCGCGATCCGGCCTTTCCCCTTGGACGGATTCTGTCCTGCGGAACCTGTCCACCGCTGCGGCCGTTCGTGTGCGAACAGCGCGCGCCGGGAAATGATTCTTTCAGCACATCGGGTTAGGGCGCCCGCCGGGCGGTTGGCCGGTCCGGGGATGGTGTGACAACCGTCACTGCGGGTTCGACAATTCCGGTCGAAGATTGCGAGGGTACGAAAAAGCTCGCGCACAGGAACGGGAGAGAATCATGACGAAGCTGCTTCAACCCGCCCCCGTGATGCACACGATCATCGCCGCGTTCCTCGTCTGGTTTGCCGCGCTGGCAAGCATGGCGGCGGGCGACTGATCCGAACGGCCGCTCCCTTCCACACGGGGCGGAACGACTGCGCTCCCTGCCGCCGGCCCCGGATTGCGGCCGCGCCTGTGACGGCTGAGGCATTGGCGAATCGATCGTTTTGAATGAAACGGTCGTCCGCGATGCGCGCATCGGCGGCGCGCCATATCGCCCTTCGGGTCGCGCGCTGGCGGTTGGCAGGATACCAAGCCTATAGTGCATCCCGGCCTGAAGGGAGGCTGCGATGCCCGTGTTGGAGCAACCGTCGACGCCGCAATCCGGGCTGAGGTCGTTTCGCCCGCCGATCGCCGGCCATGGCCATGCCGTGGTGGCCGGCCATTATGGCGCGGCCCATGCCGCGTTTCGCGTGCTCGAGGCCGGTGGCAATGCGGTCGACGCTGGCGTTGCCGCGGGCATCGCGCTGGGTGTGCTGCAAAGCGATATCGTCAATGTCGCGGGCGTAGCGCCGACCCTGATCTACGTTGCGCAGAGCGACGAGGTGTTCTCGGTCGCTGGACTGGGCACCTGGCCCAGGGCCGCCTCGCTCGAGCATTTCCGCAAGCATTGCGGCGGGCATGTGCCGCAGGGCGCGCTGCGCACGGTGGTGCCGGCCGCGCCGGCGGCCTGGATCGCGGCCCTCGCCCGCTTCGGTACGATGAGCTTCGGCCAGGTGGCGGAAGGCGCGATCCGATGGGCGCGCGACGGTTTCGCGATGCATCCCTTGATGGCCGAGGTGATTCGCGACAATCAGGCGGACTACGCGCGCAATCCATCCAGCGCCGCGATCTATCTGCCTGGCGGCAGGCCGCCCGCCGTCGGCGATCTGTTCGTGCAGGCCGACCTGGCGCGCACCCTGCAGTTTATGGCGGACGAAGAGAAGAAGGCGGCGGGAAAAAGCCGGGCGGCAGGTCTGAAGGCCGCGCGGGATGCTTTCTACGTCGGCGACATCGCCGACACGATCGTCCGGTTCTACCGCGAACAGGACGGCTGGCTTTCGGCGGAGGACATGGCCGCGTTCGACGCCGAGGTCGAAAAGCCGGTGCGCGTGCGCTACAAGGACTGGGACGTCTACACCTGCCCCGCCTGGTGCCAGGGCCCGGCCTTGGGCCAGGCGTTGAAGCTGGTCGAAGGCATCGACCTGAAGGCGCTCGGCCACAATGCACCCTCCTATGTCCACGTTTTGACCGAGGCGCTCAAGCTGGTGTTCGCGGACCGCGAGCGCTATTACGGCGATCCGCGCTTCGTCGATGTGCCGTTGCAGCGGCTGCTGTCTGACGATTACGCGCGCCAGCGCCGCGGCCAGATCGATCCCGACCGCGCCGCGCCCGGCATGCCGCCGGCGGGTGATCCGGGGCGTGGCGCAGGGGCGGCCATCGCCGCCAGCATGGCGGCCTTTGATCCGGCCGCCTATCTGAACCTCGGCGCGCCTGGATCGGCAGGCGCGCGCGCCCCGGCCAAGCCGGCGCTCGATACCTCCTATGTCTGCGTCGTCGACAGGCACGGCAACGTCTTCTCGGCTACGCCAAGCGACAGCTCGTACGATGGGGTGGTGGTGCCGGGGACCGGGCTGGTGCCGTCGACCCGCGGGTCGCAATCCTGGGTTGACCCGCAGCACCCCGCGTCCGTCGCCCCCGGCAAGCGTCCGCGGCTGACGCCCAGCCCGACCCTGGCCCTGGGCCGGCGCGGCAGGAAGGGCAGGGAGGCGCTGCCGTTCGGCACCCCGGGCGGCGACGTGCAGATCCAGGCGATGCTGCAGGCCTTCGTCAACCGGACCGAGTTCGCCATGGACCCGCAGCAGGCAGTCGAGGCGCCGCGCTTCGCCACCTATAGCTTTCCCGACAGCTTCGAGCCGCACGGTTACCAGCCGGGACTGCTGAAGCTCGAGGCGCGACTGCCGCGCGCGACCGGCGAGGATTTGGCGAGACGGGGGCACAAGGTCGAGTGGTGGCCCGATTTCGTCTGGCGGGCCGGCGCCATGTGCATGATCCACGCCGACCCGGACAGCGGGTTGAAGATCGCCGGCGCCGATCCGCGACGGCCGACCTACGCCTTGGCATGGTGAGGAGCACGATGAACGACCGCCTGACGATCGCCGACCTGGCGGAACTCTATGAGAAAGCGGCCGGCGCGCCGGACGCTGTGACTCTCTACCGGGCGGTCGACGACCTTGTCCATCGAAGCATGGGCCATACGCTGTTCACCATCATGCGCCTTTACGAGGGCGGCCAGGAGGTCGAGCGCGTCTACAGCAGCAACGAGAAGGCCTATCCCGTGCGCGGGCGCAAGGTGAAGAAAGGCACGCACTGGGGCGACAAGGTACTCGGCCGCGGCGAGATCCACATCGCCCGCGACAAGGAGGAGGTCAGGCGCGCCTTCGAGGATTACGAACTGATCTGGAGCCTGGGGGTCGAGTCGATCATGAACGTGCCGGTGAGCTTCCGCGGCCGGCAACTGGGCACGATGAACGTGTCGGGCAAGGCGCACCAGTACGGCGCGGACGAGGCACGGGCGGCGCGGGCGATTGCCGCTTATCTAGTGCCGGTCATGCTTGCCGATTACTGAGGCGCGACCTGTCGGGGGAACGAGATGGCGCTGCTCGAAGTCCGGAGCCTCACGCGCAGCTTCTACGGCGTGCACGCGCTGTCGGGCGTCGACCTGACGGTGGAAGCAGGGCGCATCACCGGCCTGATCGGGCCGAACGGCGCCGGCAAGACGACTCTCTTCAACTGCGTGTCGGGCGTGGTGCCGCCGGATGCCGGGAGCGTCGTCTTCGACGGGCAGGACATCACCGGCTGGCGTCCGGATCGCATCGCGTCGGTCGGCCTGGTGCGCACCTTCCAGATCGCGCGCGGCTTCCCGCGCCTGAGCGTGTACGAGAACCTCTTGCTCTACGGCAACCGCCAGCCGGGTGAAAGCATGCGCGCGGCGATCCTGCGTCCGCTCGCGGCGCTGAGGCGCGAGGAGGAGCTGGTGGCGCGGGCGTCCGGCATCGCCCGGCGGCTCAACCTGACCCGGGTTTTGAACGACCCCGCCGCCGCTTTGTCCGGCGGGCAGAAGAAGTTGCTGGAGATCGGGCGCGTCCTGATGGCCGAGCCGAAGCTGATCCTGCTGGACGAGCCGGTCGCGGGCGTCAACCCTTCGCTGACCAGGGAAATCGCCGAGCACTTGCGCGGCCTCGCGGCCGAGGGCCTTACGATCCTTCTCATCGAGCATCACATGGACACGATCGCGCAGCTTTGCGATCGCGTGGTGGTGCTGGCGGAGGGCCGCAACCTGGCCGAAGGCAGCTTCGCCGAGATGGCGGCGAACGAGCAGGTACAGGAAGCCTATATGGGTCGGCGCGCATGGGCCTCCTGAACGTCGAGGGGCTGGTCGCGGGCTACAGCGCCGCCGACGAGATCCTCAAAGGCGTCGACTTCGCCCTCGAAGCGGGAGAGATCGTAGGAATCATCGGACCGAACGGTGCCGGCAAGTCGACGCTGCTCAAGGCCATCGCCGGCCTGCTGCAGCCAAGCAAGGGCAGCATCCGCCTGAAGGGCGCGCCGATCGAAGGACATTTGCCGCGCGACATCTGTAGGCGCGGGCTCGCCTACGTGCCGCAGGAGCAGAACGTGTTCCCGACCATGACGGTGCGCGAGAACCTGGAAATGGGCGGCTATGTCGATCCGGCCGGCGCCAAGCGAAAGATCGACCGGGTGTTCGAGCGCTTCCCGGTGCTTGCCGCGAAGCGTCGGCTGGCGGCACGGGGCCTGTCGGGGGGCGAGCGCCAGATTCTTGCCATGGCCATGGCGCTGATGGTCGAGCCGGAAGTGATGCTGCTGGACGAACCGTCGGCCGGCCTGTCGCCCATCGCCGCCGAGCGGCTGTTCGAAAGCATCGTCGCCATCAACCGCGAGGGGGTGGCGATCGCCATGGTCGAGCAGAACGCGCGCGAGGCCTTGATGATCGCCAGCCGCGCCTACATCCTGGTGGACGGGCGCAATCACCGCACGGGTCCGGCGGCCGCACTCGCCGCCGACCCGGATATTCGCAGGATCTTCCTTGGCGGATGATCAGGACCATGCATGACAGGAGAGGCACCATGACCATCAAACGATCGACCGTTTCCCGTCGAACCCTCGTGAAAGGCGCGGGCGCGCTCGCCTTTGCCGCGGCGACGCCCGCCATCGTGCATGCGCAAGGCGCGGCGATGCAGCTCGGCATCCTGACGCCGTTGACCGGTGCCGGCGGCTTCGACGGCCCGCGGATGCTGAAGGCGATGAAGGCGGTGTTCGACGAGGTCAACGGCGCGGGCGGCCTGCTCGGCCGCAAGGTCGAGCTGGTCATCGAGGACGACCAGACCAATCCCGAGGCGGCGGTGCGCGCCGCGCGCAAGCTGATCGACGTCGCCAAGGTGCCGGTCATCATGGGCACCTGGGCGTCCGCCGTCACATCGGCGGTGGCGCCCTTGTGCTGGGAAAGCAAGACGTTCCTCACCACCGTGTCGGGCGCGGATTCGATCACGCTCCTGCCGCACCAGGGCTACCTGATCCGCACCCAGCCGAACAACTACCTGCAGGCGGGCAAGCACGCCGAGTTCATCGCCTCGACCGGCGCCAAGCGGGTCTACGTGATGTCGATCCAGGCGCCGTTCGCGCAGCCGACCCAGGACCGCGTGAAGGAGGTGCTGCCGAAGCACGGCTCGGAAATGGTGGGCGCGCTGACCTATGAAAAGGAAAAGACCACCTACCGCTCGGAAGTCGATCTGGCGCTGAAGACCAAGCCCGACCTGATCTACCTCAATGGCTACGCGCCGGACGTGACGGTGATCCTGCGCGATCTCTACCGCGCCGGCTTCACCGGCCCGCGCTACGCGCAGTCCTATGCGGTCACCAGTAAGGTGCTCGAATCGCTGCCGAACGAGGTGACGGAGGGCGTTATCACCGTGCAGCCCTCGGCCGACATCGAGTCGCCCGCCTTCGCGCTGGCGGCCAAGCGCCTGGGCATCGCCGAGCCGGATTCCTACGAGACGCAGGCGACCGATTGGGCGAGCCTGGTGTCGCTCGGCATCGCCAAGGCCAAGGAAGCCACGGGAACCGGGCTGCGCGACAACGTGCGCAAGATCAGCCAGGGCGCGGGCATCAAGACCTACAGCGCGGTCGACGGGCTGAAGCTGCTGGCCGAGGGCAAGGAGATCAACTACGAAGGCGCCAGCGGCCCCT
>CAYMTM010000102.1:0-15687 GCA_964393375.1 uncultured Rhodospirillaceae bacterium | reverse complement strand
CGACTGCCGCCCCGCTGGAGACCCCCAGGACGCCCGGATCGGCCAGCGGATTGCGGAACAGACCCTGCATCACGGCGCCCGCGAGCGACAGGACGACGCCGACCAGGATCGCCAGCATGACGCGCGGCAGGCGGATGGTCAGCAGCACCGCGGCCTCGACCGCCGAGTCGGCGGTCGTCGCAGGGCCGGACAGCGCATCGAGGAGAATTGCGACAACACGGCCCGGCGCGATGGAGAAGGGCCCGATACCCAGCGCCAAAACGGCGGTCGCCAGCAGCCCAAGCGCCAAGGCCGCGGTCAGGACCCCGGCGTTCAGGCGCCGGCGCGCCTGCGGGGAGGCGTGGGCGACGGCAAGGCTCACGGCGCCCAGTCGGGCAGCGCCAGGTCCGGATGCAACCGACGCGCAAGATCGGCGGCCGCCCGCGGCGCCCGGGGACCGAACCCTAGCAGATAGGCCGTTTCCATGACCACGACCCGGCCAGACCGCCCGGCGGGCGTAAGCGCGATCTGCGGCACCTTCAAGGCCTTGTCGATCCCGCCCATCGCAGCGACGCCGTGCGAGGGCAGCAGAATGACGTCCGGACGGCTCGCCACCGCGCCCTCGGCCGTGATCGACTTGTAGCCGGTGTAGGAGTCGGTGGCCAACCTGCCGCCGGCCAGGCGGATGATCGAGTCCGCTGCCGTCTCGCGCCCTGCCGCCATCAGGCTGTCGGCGGTGTTCGCCAGCACGAACAGGACACGCGGCGTCTCCTTGCGCGCCGACAGCGCCCGCTCAAGGGCGGCGAATTCCTCGCCCACGCGTTGGGCCAGCGCATCGGCCTGACGGGGTTCCGCAATCGCCTCGCCAACGCGGCGAATCGAGCCGATCACCGTCGCCGGCGAATGCCCCTCCGGCATGATCACAACCGGCAGGCCGGCGTCGCGCAACTGTTTCAAGGCGGCGGGCGGTCCCGCATCGGCCGAAATCAGCAGCAGGGCGGGTTTGAGCGACAGTACGCCTTCGGCAGACAGCGAACGCATGTAGCCGACCTGGGGCAGGCTGCGCAGGGCGGGCGGATAGACGCTGCTGCTGTCGACGGCGACCAGGCTGTCGGTCGCGCCGAGCGCCGCCACGGTTTCGCTGACCGCCGGGCCGATCGCGACAATGCGACCGGGCTCCGCCGTACCGGCCGCCCACGGGAGCAGGACCAGGGCCGCCGCCAGGGCGACCGGGCCAGGTCGGGCCCTTCGCATCAGGCAACGTCAGCGGGAAGGTCGCGTGCCAGCCTGCGCCACGCCAGATCTTCCGGCTGGCCCGGCTTCCGCTTGCCGAACAACAGCGCGATGTTGTTTCCGTCCTCGTCGAACAGCTCGAGCGATGTCACGGGACCGTCGCTTGTCGGCTTCGTCACAACCCAGGACGAAGCGATCGCGGCCTCGCGCAGGTGCAGGTTGAAGCCGGGATCGAGCACGTTGAACCATGGGCCCGTCGCGCGCAGCGCCTTCACCGGCCCGGTATGGATCTGGATGCAGCCGGCGTTGCCAACGAAGACCATGATCGGCAGGTCGTCGGCCGCCGCCCGTTCCAGGATCGTGCGCAGCGATGTCTTGGCCACCGGGCGCGCCCGATCCTTGCCCGCCAGCCGCAAGGCCTGCGTGCGGGTGATCTTGAATTTCCGCAGCATCGGGAAGAAATCGTGCGTGTCTTTGAGCCCGTCCCAGGCCGCCAGGAGCCTGGAGACATCGACATCCTCGTCCGACAGCGGCGCGGCCGGCGCGGCGCCGGGTTCGACCGCGGGCACGCGTTGGTCGGGGTGGCGGAACCGTTCGACGAGCGCCGCGTAGGCCGTCATGTCGCTTTTCGCGTTCATGTAGACCTTGTGAACCGCGCCGCCATGGCGGTCGAAGAACTGCAAGCTGCGGCGCACCATGCCGCCCGTCTCCTCGTTGACCGCGAAGCCGTGCTTCCACTGGCCGAGAAACAGGCGCAGATCGATTTCCGCACCAAGCACCAGCCCGTGCGGCCCGCTCGCCTCGATGTTTTCATACACACCGGTCTTCTCGTGCACGGCATGTTCGTTGCGGGTCAGCGCCATGACCGGCCCCAGGGCCGGCAGCGCCTTGATGACATCCGCCCAAGGGCCATCGATCCGGGATGCGCCATTCTCCAGGTTGAGCGCGAGCAGCTCCATTTCGCTGACGCCCAGCCGCTGGGCGGCATCGCGGATGCGCAGTTTCGGCTCGGCCGTCTTCAGCGCCGCCAAGCGGGCAGCCAGCGGCAAAGCGGGTTCGGTTCGTGTCGGCTGGAGCATCTCCATGGGTCAGGCCTTTCCTTGCTCTCTCACCATTGATCCAATCCGGGCGCCCCGCAGCGCTTCCGAGCGCGCGAACGCCCGCCGGCCGGAAGGCGGACGGGCGATGGCGCCCTGGGCGTGTGTGCGTGAGAACGGCGTCACCATCGGAATGTCGCATTGACGAAGAAGGTGCGGCCGGGCTGGCTCAGCCGCTGAATCATCGTGTCGCTGGTGTTGGGCACGCCCACCACGTCGCGCGAGACCCAGTATTTGTGGTCGAGAATGTTCTGCACGCCGGCATTGATGCTGAAGTCGGGCAGCATCTCGTAGTAGCCGGTGATGTCGGCGATGGCATAACCGGGTGCGCGAAAGTAGGTCGGGTCGCTGACCCGGTCGTGCGCGAAGGCCTTCTTGCCGCTGATCTGCGCGCCCCAGCCGTCGGCATTGTCGTAGCGCGCCCCGGCCACGAAGGTCAGCGGCGCGACCGTATCGAGCGGGCGGTTGGTGTCGTAGTTCGTGCCGCGCGTGAACGCCCCCGCGCCGAACAGCGCCCATTCCGGCAGGAAGCGCCATTCGCCCTTGCTCTCGATGCCGAAGATATGGACGCTGCTGATGTTGCGCGACTGGAATTGGAGCAGACCCTGCGGCGTCGTGCCGACCTGCACGAAGTCGATATAGTCTTGGAAGAAGTTGTAGAACGCCCCGATCGAGAAGCTGCTGCCGTCCGAGTACTTGCCGCGCAATCCTCCCTCGATCGTGTCGCTTGTTTCCGGCCGCACGCCGAAATTCGGCAGGATTTCGTAGAACTGGACATTGTTGCGATAGGCCGTGTTGGTGTCGTCGTAGGTCGGGTTGCGGAATCCGCGCGCGTATTGCGCGTAGGTCAGGTAATTGCCGTCGACCTTGTAGGTCGCGCCGACTTTCGGGGTGATCGAAAAATTGTCGACCGGCGTGACCTGGGAACGGTTCAGGTTGGTGTTCTGGAACGACTGGTCGGTATTGGGGTAGAGCGAAAACCAGTCGAACCGCACGGCAGGCGTGACGGTCAGCCGTTCCCATTTGATCTCGTCCTGCAGATAGGCGCCGTTCTTGATGACCGCCGAGTCCGGGAACGACTTGTTCGGGAAGACTTCGCCCGAGACGCTGTTGGTCACAGCCTTGGTAGCCAGGTTGACCTCGTAGCGATCGCGCGGCCGGCGTGTCGTGGTGTAGGTCGCCTCGGTTCCATAGGTGAAGGTCTGCTTGACGGGGCCGGTGTCGAGATGGCTGGTGAACTGCACCTCGATGCCGTCGATGAGCTGGCGATAGTCGAAATCGGAGACCTGATAGCGAAGCTGGGTCGAACCGAAGGGCAGCCGGATCGCCTCGCGGTCCTCGTCGCGCGTGACCCGAGTCACATAGGTGCGCGCCAGGACCGAATCGACGAAGTAGAACGGCGCGTTGCGCGCATATTCGGCAGCGACGCGAAACCGCTCGGTCGTGTCATCCGCACGCGAATCGAGGAATGCCGACGCCGTCGTGGTGGCGCGGAAACTCAAGTCGGAAAGCACGTCCGTGCGGTTGCGGCGATGCAGGAACTCGCCGGTGAACCGCAGCCGATCCTCGGGCGTGAAGTTGAGGTCGATCTTGCCGAGGAAGCTGTCCTGCTCGATCCGCTGCGGGTTCCAGGACGCGCCGCCGTTCGCCACCACGCCCTTGGGCTTCACCTCGTTTCCGTCGCGGCGGGTCGCGACCACCAGCGCCTCGGCGATGCCGAAGCGGCCGGCCGTGGTCAAGGTCTCGGAGAAACTTCCGTCGACACTTTCGTAACCTCCCTTGAAGCCGACGAACCACTCCTTGCCCGCCAGATCAAGGTAGTCGCGCGCGTCCTTGGTCACATAGGCGACCACGCCGCCCATCGCGTCGCTGCCATAGAGCGCGGACGACGGACCCCGCACCAGCTCGACCCGCTTCAACGTGTCGAAATCCACGAAGTCGCGCGAATACAGGGCGGGTCCGCCGACGAACGAGCCGGGCATGTCGGGCAGCAGCGTGCCGTCGACCATCATCAGCACGCGGTTCTCGCCCAGCCCGCGGATCGTGTAGCCGGTCTGGCCGAAGCGCGAGGGCTGGTTGCCGACCTCGACGCCCGGCTCGTATCGCACGAGATCGCGCATCGATTCGACGTTGCGGCGCTCCAGTTCCTTCTGATCGAATACGGTCACGGCGGACGGCACCTCGAACACCTTCGCATCGCTGCGCGTCGCATAGGACGTGACGGCGTCCATCTCGGTCGCGGCAGGCTGGGTGCCGGCCGGCGCCGCGGCGGCCGGCCGCGGCGTCACATCCGCCGGCGGCGGCTGTTGGGCCAGCGCGGGTCCGCAAGCCAGAGATGCCAGAAGTGCGCAACGCCAAGATGCCGCCATCGAATGCCCCCACGAGGATGCGCGATCGATCGTGCATTCCTGGCTGGCATCGGGCGCCGGCGGCGCCGATCACTGGCTAGGTCGCAAATGCCGAGGCACCGCGGGCCCCGGCCGGGCCCGGAAGCGCCTCTTGTTCCTTTTCAAACCGGCATAGACATAGCCGGGTTCAATTGTTGTTGCAACTCATTCGCATTTAGTGTTGGGATTGGCCTCCCGGCTGTTGCAGAACTGCAATCGGAGAGGCGCGGCACGTGGCGGTTCATTCGCACCGGCTTGCAGCGTGCGGGCGCGGCATGATGCTGATTGCGTCCGGCCTCGTGGGCTTCGCCCTCGCCGTGCCGGCGATGGCGGAGCCTGCCGTTGCCGTCGTCTTCGTCGCGCCCGATTCTTTTGTCGACGCCCGCCAATTCGGATCAGCGCGCGCAGGTGCCGACAAGTCGGTCCTGCGTCGGCTCCGGGCCCATTTCGAACGCCTGGGCGAGCGTCACCTGACGATCGGGCAATCCCTGACCATCAAGGTGCTGCAAGTGGATCTTGCGGGCTTCCGCCGCGCCGCGCGCTCGGCGGACGCCGAGCGGATTGCCACCGACGCCGACTGGCCGAGCGTGCGGTTGCACTACGTCCTGGCTCAGGGCGGGGTCGAGGTACTCAATGCTACCGAGACCGTGGCCGACCCGGATTTCCTGCGCCGTGGCGGCCCCTATTCCGGCGACTCGCTGCGCTACGAGAAGCGGATGCTGGACGCCTGGTTTCAGGCGCGGATCGTCGAGCGGAAGCCCGCGCCCCGGTAGCCGGACGGCCCGGACCCGACGCACGATCGGATCGTTGGCCGCCGGCGGCGCAGCGGTCCAGCCCGCCGTGGCCGCCGCGGAAGCATTTGAAAACTTTCGTGTTCCAGGGCACTTGGACAGGCTGCGGGAACGTTGCTACAAGTCAAGGGACGCAACGCCCCAAGCGCCGGCGTAGCTCAGTTGGTAGAGCAACCGCCTTGTAAGCGGTAGGTCGCGGGTTCAACTCCTGCCGCCGGCACCATCCGGGCAAAGGGCAGGCTGGCGGAGCGGGCGTCCGGCCAGAGGTGGAGGCAGCATGCTGAAGGGTCAGGAACAGGTGGCGGGACGGATCGCGCCGCGAAGCGCGAAATACGGCATCGGCCAGATCGTGAAGCACCGCTTCTACCCGTTCCGCGGCGTGATCTACGACGTCGATCCCGTCTTCAACAACACCGAGGAATGGTACAACGCGATTCCTGCCGCGCTGCGCCCGCGCAAGGACCAGCCTTTCTATCACCTCTACGCCGAGAACGAGAAAGGCCCGTACGAGGCCTATGTCAGCGAGCAGAACCTGCTGCCCGACGCCGAGGGCGGGCCGATCAAACATCCGATGATCGCCCAGATCTTCGCCACGGAGATCGTCGAGGGTCGTTACCGCCCGCGTCCGCAGATGTTCCAAAAACTGTTCAACTAGGTCGCCGTCTCCTCGGGGCGGGGCGTTGCGCCCAGCGGGAAGAATCTGGCCTCGGTTTCCTCGCGCTCGATCTGTCCCAGTGCGAACTCAGGCACCTGCCAGGTGCTGATGCCGAAGACGACGCTCGGCCGCCCGTCGCCGCCGCTGGTCATCGGCGTGATCACACGCTCGCACCACGCGCGCTTGTTGCCGGCGATGTAGGACGGGCCGGCGGCGATGCAGATCGCCGGCTCGTCGACGACGCGGCGGTAGCGGCCGAGCGCGATCACGGCCACGCCCCATGGCACCCATTGGGACAGCCGCGAGCCGCGCGGGTTGCGGCCGAAGGTGACGGTGATGTCGTCGCCGACCAGGCGGCAGATGAAGTCGTCGCCGTCGGGCGCGCGGTCCCACAGCCACACTTTCGGCAGCAGCGGCGCGATCGCGGCCGGGTCGATGTCGCGGCGGTCCGGCACCAGCCTGCCGCGCCGGAGCGAGAACCAGTTGCGGATGAAGGCTCGGCTCGCCTCCTCACGCGCGCCGCGCAGCAAATCCTCGAGCATTGCGCCCTGCATGAGGCCCAGCCCGACAACCCGACTTGGTTGCGACGCGGCCTCAATCCTGCCGCCGCGTGCGCGGCGAGTCGAGCAGGTTCCTGATGAAATCCGGCACCGCCAGACCGCTGCGAACCTTGGCCAGAAGGTCGGCCTCGGCCTTGCGTACCTCGGCGAGTTTGGCCACGACCCGCGCAGCGTCCGCGCGCGGCACGATCACCACGCCGTCGCGGTCGGCCGCGACCAGGTCGCCCGGCTCGACCCTGACACCGCCAATCACAATCGGCAGGCCAACCGTGCCCGGCCCGTTGCGCGCGGGGGAGTTCGGGCTGACACCCATCGCATAGACCGGCAGGCCGACTTCCAGCAACCCGGCCACGTCGCGCACCAGCCCGTCGGTGACGAACCCGGCGACGCCGGCGTTTTTCGCCATGCCGAGCAACAGGTCGCCGATCAGCGCGCAGCCGGCATGCGCCTCGGTCGCCGCGACGATCACGTCGCCCGGCCTGGCGGCGGCCACCGCGCCGAACACCGCGAGATTGTCGGCCGGGCCGCAGGCGCAGGTCATCGCCGGGCCCAGGACCATCGGCGCGGGCCCCGGCAGGTAGGTTTCGGGCAGGGCCTTGATGCGCCAATCGAGCGCACCCTGCCCGCCCATGCAGTCGACCAGATAGCCCACCGGCACGCCGCTGAGCCGTGCGATCAGATCGGCGGGCGGGCGCGGGAATTCCCGGCGCATCGTCAGGATTGGCGCGTCTTCGATCATGGCGTTCCCCCTAGCGTCTCACGATGCCGGCGCCTGGGCGCGGTCCTCCGGCCCATAGTCGCGCAGCACCGCAGCCACGCGCAGCCGGTAGCTGGCGAAAATCTCGGCGCGCCCCAGATCCTGGACGGCGCGATGGCGCAGGTGCTCGCGCCAGGCCTTCACCGCGCGCTCGTCGCGCCAGAAGGATAGCGAAACGTATTTGCCCTTCTCATAGATGCTCTCGAACCGTTCGACCGACAGGAACCCGTCGATCGCCTCGACCTCCTTGCGCATCTCGGCGGCCAGGTCGAGATATCGGCCCGCCTGCCCTTCCTTGGGCCGGAATTCGAAGATGACGGCGATCATCTGGCTGCAACTCCAATCCGTTAGCCGGTCCCTCAGATTAGTCTTTCATTTAGAGCTAAATTATATAAAATGCTTTCTACCTTTTGGCTAGAAACGGGATGGCCAGGATGGCCCAGGGCGACAGGATCATAGGGTATGCGCGGCGCAACCGCCGCCGCGACAAGCGCCGGGCCATGGCCTGCCGCCTGGTCGCGGGGACCGGGCGCCTGCAAGCGACCACCAAGGATATCAGCCTGGGCGGCTTTGCCGCGCCGGGGCCGCTGCCGGGCCTGGGCGCCGGCAGCATCATTCCGGTCGAACTGGAGGCGCCCGGAGGCAGATGGATCGCCGTCGACGCCATGGTGGTGCGCAACGCCGACGATTTCGCCGCCGCCTTCCAGGGACTGACGCCGCAGGCCTTCCGCGATATCGAACGCCTGATGGCTTCCCCCATGCGCGCGCTGGATCGCTCGCACCGGCTTGCCGCCACCTCCGCGGGAGCGTAATCCTGTCGCCATCGTGAGCGACTGGTACGCCCGCCTTCTTCCCCTGCTCCGCCTCCTTCCAGCGGAGACCGCGCACCGCTTGGCGCTGGTCGCGCTGGAGCGCGGGCTGGTGCCGACGCCGGTGCGGGGCAGCGATCCGGTGTTGCGGGTGCGGGCCTTCGGCCGCGAACTGGCGAACCCGGTCGGCTTGGCCGCCGGTTTCGACAAGAACGCCCGGGTGTTCGCGCGCATGCCCGCGCTCGGCTTCGGCTTCGCGGAAGTGGGCGGAATCACGCCATTGCCCCAGCCCGGCAATCCGCGGCCCCGCCTGTTCCGCCTGGTCGAGGACCGCGCGCTCATCAACCGGATGGGCTTCAACAACGACGGGCTTGAAACGATCGCCCGGCGGCTGGAGCGGCACGCGGGGGACGGGCGGTTCCTGGCTGCCAACCTGGCGAGCAACACGGACAGCGCCGACCCGGCGGAGGATTTCGTCATCCTGACGCGGCGCTTGGCGCCGCTGGTCGACCTGGTCGTGGTCGACGTTTCCTGCCCCAATACCGCCAACGGCCGGATGTTCCAGCGCCGTGAGCCGCTGGACGACCTGCTCACGCGCCTGGCAGCGGTCCGCGGCGCGACACCCTTGGCCCTCAAAGTGTCGCCGGACCTGGCCGATGCCGAGAAGAGCGACATCGTGGCGCTGGCGCTGAAGCATCGCGTCGACGGGATGGTGATCGCCAACACCACCGCGACGCGCCCGGCGGGGCTCAAGAGTCCGCTTCGGGAGGAACGCGGGGGCTTGAGCGGCCCGCCGGTCAGGGAGATGTCGCGCCGCCTGCTGGGCGAGGTCTTCCAGGCCGCAAAAGGCGGGCTGACCCTGATCGGCGTCGGCGGCATCGAATCGGGCGCCGACGCCTATGCCTATATCCGCGCAGGCGCCACCCTCATCCAGCTCTACACGGCGCTGGTCTACCAGGGGCCGATGCTGGTTCACCGGATCAAGGCCGAACTCGCCTACCTGCTGCGCCGCGACGGGTTCGACGACCTGGCCCAGGCGGTCGGCGCGGACCACGGACAGAAGGCCGTGCAGGGACAACCGGCCTGAGCGGTTGAGTTTTGAGGGTCCGGGTATATAGTCCCGGCGCGTTTGCCCGCGACAACCCTGGCAGCATCTGACGGAGCCCACCCGATGTCGGACCCGGTGAAGATTCCGACCGATCGCAGCCGCACCCAGCCCCGCCCGGCCGAGACGCCGCCCGAGCTGCGCGACCGCGTCTTCGCCGAACAGAAGCCGCAGACCGACTTCACGTTCAACAAGCAGACGGCCCAGGTCTTCGACGACATGGTCAGCCGCTCGGTGCCGTTCTACGGCGAGATGCAGCGGATGACGACCGAGATCGCCGCCGACTTCGCCGTGCCGGGCACCAATCTCTACGACCTGGGCTGCGCCACCGGCACCACGCTGCTGGCGCTCGACGGCGCGGTCGATCCGGGCGTGCGATTCGTCGGCGTCGACAATTCGGACGACATGCTGGCCAAGGCGCGGGCGAAGCTGGAGCAGGCGCGCATGAGCCGCGCCTACGAGTTGGTGAACGCCGACCTGCACAAGGGCCAGATCGTCGAGAACGCCTCGGTGGCGCTGCTGCTGCTGACCTTGCAGTTCGTGCGCCCGCTCTACCGCGACCGCATGGTGGCCGACATCGTGCGGGGGATGAACGATCGCGGCTGCCTGGTCCTGATCGAGAAGCTGACCAGCGCCGACACGCTCTTCAACCGGCTGTTCATCAAGTACTACTACGACATGAAGCGCCGGAACGGCTATTCCGAGGTGGAGATCGCGCAGAAGCGCGAGGCCCTGGAGAACGTGCTGATCCCCTACCGCCTGGAAGAGAACATCGAGATGCTGAAGGGCGCCGGCTTCAAGTCGGTCGAGGTGTTCTTCCGCTGGTACAATTTCTGCGGCATCGTCGCGGTGAAGTAGGCCGATGGCATCCGCGATGGCGCAGGCCGACGATCGGCCCTCCCTGATCGTCCGCTACGGCAATTTCCTGTTCCGCTACCGCAACGGCGTGTTCCCCGCCGTGATGGCGGCGATCTTCCTGCTATGCCCGCCCAGGCCCTTCCTCGGCGACTGGGCCGCCGATCGCTGGCTCGATTTGGCGGGCCTTCTGGTCTGCCTTATGGGCCAGGGGCTGCGCGCCGCGGTGGTCGGCCTCGCCTATATCAAGCGCGGCGGGGTCAACAAGCAGATCTACGCCGCCCGCCTGGTGCAGGAAGGCATGTTCGCCACCTCGCGCAATCCGCTTTATGTTGGCAACCTGATGGTGCTGGCAGGCCTGTTCCTGATCCACAACAACCCGCTCGCCTATGTCCTGGGCGCGCTGTTCTTCCTGGTGTCCTACCGCGCCATCGTCGCGGCCGAGGAGCGCTACCTGCACGGACAGTTCGGGCGGGAATACGCCGAGTACTGCAACCGGGTGAACCGCTGGCTACCGTCGCTTGCCGCCATCGGTCCGGCGACACGGGGCATGACCTTCAACTGGCGCCGCCTGGTGATCAAGGAGTACGGCAGCTTCTTCTCCTGGATCGTCACGGCGCTTCTGGTCTTCGCCTACCAGGCCTATACGCGGCTCGGCTGGCCGGCGGCCGCGCGCAGCTTGGCCTGGGTCGCCGCCGGCCTGGTTGCCTGCGCTCTCTGGGCGGCCGTGATCCGCCTGCTCAAGAAGTCCGGCACCCTCAGCGATCCAGCCGCCTGAATTCCTACCCCTGCGGGCAACGCTGACGTGCCGTCGGACCCGCGCTAGACTGGCGCCATGAGGGGACAAACCCAAGGCGTATCGCCGGCAATGCTTTGGCTGGCGGTCGTCGTCGCAGGCGGCCCGGCCTTCGCATTTACCGAGGAAACCCTGGAATGCATGGGTCGCGCGCTTGATGCCAAGGCACGACTCGCCTGCGCCGAAGCGGAGCTGGCCGCGCAGAACAAGGCGATGGCGGCGGCAATCCAGCGCGCGCGCGTCGCCTTGGACCTGCGCGGCCTGGAACTGTTGCAACGTTCGCAGCAGGCCTGGGAGGCTTACCGGGAAGCGAATTGCGCCTGGATGGTCGACCGGCTGCGCAAGAGCCCCGAGGCGCAGCGAATCGAGCGCGCGCTGTGCCTGGCCACCGCCGCCGAGGCGCGTACCCAGGAAATCGACGAATACCAGACCGTGCCCTGACGCTCCGCCGAAAGGTCTTGCGATGTACAAGCTGTTCTGGACCCCGGGCGGCGCCAACATGGCGCCGCATGCAGCCCTGGAGGAAATCGGCCGGCCCTATACGCTGGTCCTGGTCGACACCGAGAAGGGCGAACACCGCCGCCCGGAATACCTGAAGCTCAATCCGAACGGTCGCGTGCCGACCCTGACCGACGGCGACCGGGCGATGTACGAGTCGGCGGCGATCCTGCTCTATCTCGCCGACAAGCATCCAGAGGCGGGCCTTGCGCCGGCCGCCGGCACGCCGCAGCGCATGTTGTTCCTGCAATGGCTGACGTACCTGACCAACACGGTGCAGGAAGCCTTCATGCAGTACTTCCACGCCGATCGCTTCATCGCCGGCGAAGCGCCGCGCGCCGAGCTGAAAGCGACCGCCGAAAGACGGCTGGAGACGCAGTGGGGCATCATCGACGCGGCGCTGGCCGCCGACGGCCCCTACCTGGCGGGCGCCGGGTTCAGCGGCGCCGACCTCTACCTGCACATGCTGGCGCGCTGGAGCCGGAACTGCGCGCGCCCCGCCGGCTCCTTCCCGCACGTGCGCAAACTGGTCGAACTGGTCAAGGCACGGCAGGCGGTCCGGCGTATGATGGCGCAGGAGGGGCTGACCGAGCCGTTCTAGGAGCGGCCGGCGGAGGGACGCGATGGCGGGCGACAGTTTCTCGATCCGCGCCCTGCAGTTGGGCGACCGCATCGACCTGAAGGGTCTTGAGCGCGAGGACGCGTTTTCCAAGAATCCGCTGGCGTTCCACATTCGCGGCGGCGGCAAGGTCGCTCTCTTCAAGTCGGGGGCGGCCGTCTTCGTCGACATGAGCCCGGTCGAGGAGGACGAAGTCATCCGCAGCCTGGGGGCGCGCATCATCGAGCCCCTGGCCGAGCGGGAGAGCGAGACCGCACAGGTGCTGGTAAGGCCCAGCGAGGAGGACATCAGCACGCCGACCGGCGCGATCCAGATCAAGGCGGCCGACCCGGAACGCCTGTTGCTGGTGGCCGAGGCCCTGGCGGTCAGCGTGGCCCTGGCCCACGACGAGCGGCGCATCGCCCGCGCCTTCGAGCGCCTGGAGCCGGTGTCCTCCGGCCTGCTGCGAAACCGGCTGCCGTCGGGACCGAAATCCGCCCTGCTCGGCCAGATCGGCGAGGCCCTGCACATCCAGCAGCGCCTGGCCGACCGCGTGGGCGTGGACGAGAAGCCCGACGTGTTGTGGGACCATCCGGCGCTTGAGCGGTTCTGGGCCAAGCTGATGGACGAGTACGACCTGGCCCAACGCGCGCGGGCGATCGAGCGCAAGCTGATCGTGATCCGCGAGACCGCGGACACGCTGACCGACCTGATCGCGACCCGCACCAGCCATCGGCTGGAATGGTACATCATCGCGCTCATCGCGCTGGAGATCGCGATCGGCGCCTATGACCGGTTCATCAAGTAGGCAGCAGGTGGCGGGCATGTCGGTCAGCCGGCAGGTTGAAGATCATTACGGCTCGGAGGGCATCGCCGGGCGTATCCTGGCGGCGCTGCGGGCGGAGTTCGGCGCGGACGTCGCGATCACGCCGGATGCGCTGGCGCCGCTCGACCATTTTCACGGGCGAGGCGTGCTGGCGACAAGGGAGCTGGTCGCCATGCTCGACCCCCGGCCCGGCGAGCGCGTGCTCGACATCGGCTGCGGCATCGGCGGGCCGGCGCGATGGATTGCGGCGAAATTCGGCTGCCACGTCACCGGCATCGACCTGACTGCCGCCTTCATCCGGGCGGCCGAGGAGCTGAACGCGGCGACGGGCCTGGCCGACCGCGTGCGCGTGCTGCAGGCCAACGCCCTGACGCTGCCGTTCGCGTCCGACAGCTTCGACCGAGCCTACTCGCAGAACGTGGTCATGAACATCGCGGATAAGGCAGGGTTCTACCGCGAGGCGCACCGTGTGCTTAAGCCCGGCGGGATTCTGGCGCTGTCGAACGGGGCCCGCGGTTCGGGCGATCCCTATTTTCCCGTCCCCTGGGCGGAGAGCGCCGAAACCAGCTTCCTTTCGACCGTCGAGCAGACCCGGTTGGACGTGGCGGCGGCCGGCTTCGCGATCCTGCGCTTTCACGACGCCACCGACGCCATCCGCGCCCAAGTCGCGGCTCAGCGCAAGCGGGCCGAGGCAGAGGGCCAGCCGCGCCTGGGCCTGCACGTCCTGATGGGCGAGCGGATGCGAACCTACCTGGCCAACTCCCAGCGCAGCATCGAAGACGGGCGCGTGCGCATGGTCGAGGTGCTGGCAAGGAAGAAGAGGTAGGCGCCGCCCCTTCCGACGTCAGCGCCGGCCCAAGCGCGGGCATGTCGCCCAGGGGCGCTGTTAGATGTAGTACTCCTTCAGCGGCGTGAAACCGTTGAAGGCGATGGAGGCGTAGGTGGTCGTGTAGGCGCCGGCGCTCAAGAACGTCACGCGGTCGCCGCATTTCAGGTCGACGGGCAGCTTGTAGTCGGCCTTCTCGTACATGATGTCGACGCTGTCGCAGGTGGGCCCGGCCAGGATCACCGGTCCGACCCGCCCGCCGTCGCGCTCGGTCTCGATCGGGTATTGGATTGCCTCGTCCATCGTCTCGGCCAGGCCGCCGAACTTGCCGATGTCGAGATAGACCCAACGCTTGTCGTCCTTGGCCGACTTCTTGGAGATCAGCACGACCTCGCTGTGCACCACGCCGGCATCGCCCACCATGCCGCGGCCGGGCTCCATGATCAGATGCTCGGGCGGGCGGTTGCCGAAGTGCCGGCGTAACGCGGCGCGGATCTCCTCGACATACTTGGCGATCGTCGGCACGCGCTTGCGGTAGCGGGCCGGGAAGCCGCCGCCCAGGTTGACCATGCGCAGTTCGACGCCCAGGCCTTCCAGCTCGCGGAACAGCTTCGCCGTCTCCGCCACGGCAGCATCCCAGCGCGCCGGATTGGTCTGCTGCGAGCCGACATGGAAGGACAGGCCGAACGGCACCAGACCCAGCTTCGGTGCCCGCAGCATCAGGTCCTTCGCCATGGCGTAGTCGCAGCCGAACTTGCGCGACAGCGGCCATTCCGCGCCCTCGGAGCCGGCGAGCAGGCGGCAGAACACCTTCGCGCCCGGGGCGGCGCGGGCGATCTTCTCGAGTTCGGCCTCGCTGTCGAAGGCATAAAGCCTGACCCCGCGCCCGAAGGCGGCGGCGATGTCGCGCTCCTTCTTGATCGTGTTGCCGTAGGAGAGGTTTTCCGGCTTGGCGCCGGCCGTCAGGCACATCTCGATCTCCGGCACGCTGGCCACGTCGAAGCACGAGCCGAGCCTGGCCAGGAGCTTCAGGATTTCGGGGGCGGGGTTGGCCTTGACGGCGTAGTAGATGCGCGTCTCGGGCATGGCCTTTTCCATCTCGCGGTACTTCTGTTCGACCGCGGCGAGGTCGAAAACCATGCAGGGCGTCGCCGGCCGGCTCTCGGCCAGGAATCGGGCAATCTTTCGGTTCATCGGTGAGCTCCGCAACACCAACGTCGCACTAGAGGCGGACGGGAAATTGGATCAGACGCCTGACGCAACCGCGCGCGTCGCGAGCGGCTGCACAGACGGGGTTGCGGAGACAAGGTTGCGGGGATGGCCCCCGCCGAGGACAACAGCGAACATCGTAACCTCCTCTTGGGCGCCGACCAAACGTCCCGGCCGGCACGGGAAGTACGCGTTACGTCGTTGCATAACCCAACGGGGCCAGGGGCACGTGCGCGAGCGACTTAATTTTCCCTAATACGCCGATCGCGCGCCATGTAAAGCTTTTTTTGCAGTGGCGGCAAATTTTTCCCAGCGCGCTATGGCGTCGCTGCACCGCGCTCGACCAGCCACGCGCGCACGGCGCGCTCCATCTCCGGCAGGATCGTGCCGGTGCGACGCACGTGGCCGCCGGGCAGATGCAGCACCGTCTTCGGATCCGGCAGCAGGCGCTCGAGCGCACGCGCCGAGGCGGCAGGAACCATCGCGTCGGGCTCCGCGCTCCCTACTGCCAGGAACTCGCCGTCGAGATGCGGCACGTGCTCGGCCGGCTCAACGGGTCTCAGCGCCAGCCGCGCCAGCGGCGCGATCGCCGGATGCAGCCAGCGCGGCGCAACGTCGGCGAGCGCGTTGCGGGCCAGCAGGCCCAGATCGGCGCCGCCATAAGCGAACACGGCCAGACGCGCCGCCTTCGCATCCAGCCGCAGCA